>JACUUO010000120.1 GCA_014859275.1 Actinomycetota bacterium
ACATGCGCGAGGCCTTTGAGGCCTATGCCTTCGATTATCTTGTTAAACCATTTAACCTTGATCGCATCAGACAGACGATGGCAAGAATAAAGGTGATGCGGGCAGAGAGCAGGGAGAGTGGCGATTCTGCAACACCGTCAATCACTAACAGACTTACCGGAAGAGAGAAGCAGATTTTAAGGCTTCTTCAGAGGGGTTTGTTATATAAACAAATTGCTGACGAGTTCAACGTTACTATAAAAGCAGTTGAATTCCACACCTCAAAGATACTCAGAAAGCTTCAAAGCAGTGACCGCTTTGAGCTAATTGATAGAAAGGATCTAGAAATAGACTAGGGAAAACTAGGGTATTCAAGGGTTTTCAAGGGTTGCTATGAACTGATATGCAATGCAACAATATAGATATCGAAAAAAACGCAACAAGGAGGGTTGTGTGATGCTTAGTATCGCGCTACTGGATGTAAAGCGCATTCTCCGGTCCAAGGCTACGTGGGCACTGTTAGCGCTAGCTCTCGCCATATTAGCGCTACAGACGGTGAAAGCGGCTTATACGATGGGGGTTCAGGTCGGCTTTCCCGATCTGGATGTCTCCGGATTCCGGTCGTTCTTGCCGCCCGATACGCCGAAGGCATCTGGCGTACTGACGCTGTCTGTGCGCGAGACTTCACCGTTGCTGCAACTGATGCTGTCGTTCCAGTATTTAAACTACTTGGCTTTGGCTGCGGTCGTGATTTTCGGCGGCTTCTTTGCGCAGGACATCGGCAGCGGCTACACAGCGCTTAGGCGCTGCCGGGGACTGTCACCGCACCGGCAGTTTGCAGCCAACGTCATAACGATCACTATGGTTGCCTTTATGTTCAGCGCTGTAGGTATCGCCTTCCTCTATGCCGTCTGCCTAGCCATAAATCCGCAAGGCGTGAACTCGCTAGCAAACGGGCAGTTGACGCTGAATGCAGTCTTCTTCCTGCCCCAGGTGGCCGCCGCCGCCCCGATTGCCTACGTCGCGCTGCTCCTGGTCATTTATACCGGGGTGCTGACTTTTCTGGGCATGCTTGGATACTTTGTCGCTCGTCTTTCGGGCAAAGTACTGGTTGCATCGATTGCTCCTGCAGCCTTCATATTGATCCTGGGCGGGCTACTAGCCGCTTACCTCCCGTGGCCTTTTCGAGTCTTCGACTATGACAATTTGTCGCTTGCCGGGCGCAGCATTATCGGTTTCGATGTCGCATTTCAATATGCAGGTGCTTACTTTGTCTGGCTCGGCGCTTTCTTTGTGCTGGGATTCCTTAGCCCAACTCTAATCACTACGTTAAGAAAGGTGCGAATATGGTAAATCACTACGTTAAGAAAGGCGCGGATACGGCAAACGCGCTAGTCTGCGCCCGTGGTCTCACGAAGGCTTACGGTAGCCACAAGGTGCTGCACGGGGCCACCTTCGACATCTATGAGCGCGATATCGTAGGAGTCGTCGGCCTAAATGGCGGCGGGAAAAGCACGCTGCTTAAGATTCTGGCGGTGGTGCTCTCGCCCGATAGCGGCGAGGGATGGTCGGGCGGCGTCCCGCTCGGCGGCGTGCGCAGTCCGTTCTGCGGACTGATGCTCGAACACCCGCCGTTCATAGACAATTTCTCGGGCCTGGAAAACCTGGCTGCTCTGGCCGGCCTGCGAAAGATCGCCACGCGCCGGGACATGGAATCGACGATGACCGACGTGGGTCTTGACCCAAAGAGCCGGAAGGCAGTCAAGCACTACTCTCAAGGTATGAGGCAGCGCCTCGGGCTGGCCCAAGCGCTGATGGAGCGCCCGCCGCTACTCCTGCTGGACGAGCCGCTAAACGGGCTCGACCCCTCGGGCATACTCGACGTTCGCCAGCTGATCTGGCGGGCTGCCGATGACGGGGCGACCGTGCTTTTCTCGAGCCACGTGCTTTCCGAGGTGCAGAAGCTCTGCACTCGGGTGCTCGTCGTGCACGACGGTGTCGTCACCGAACTCGATCGGGAGCGCTTCGTCTCCGCCGAGGCGCTCGAGGAAGCTTACCGCGAGGTCACGGGGTACGCCTATGCGTAGCGACGAGTTGGTGCTGCTTGGCACCGAGATCAAGCGCCGGGTACTGTCGGGCCGGTTCGCCTTTGTGCTTGCAGTGATGGCCTTCTTTGCCTGGGGCATTACGGGTCAGATGAATGCCTTTGGTGCGGTCACTCACGTCGGCTACAATGCGTGGGACGTAATCCTGGGCGTGTTCGGCAACACCGCGAGCATACTCACGTCCACCGTCGTCTTTCCGCTGCTCCTGGTTTTCCTACTGGGCTCGAGCGTCCAGGAGGACGTGATTTCCGGCTACTCGCTAGTCGTGCAGGCACGACTTTCGCGTAAGAACGCCTATTGGTGGATAAAGGTTATCGCCATACTCGCCGTGGTTACCGTTACGATAGCCGCGCTTTACGTCATATCGCTGCTCCTTGGCGCGGTCCGCGGCTTTAGCGTTTTTCCGATCGCACTGTCGGCGGCCGGCGGGCATCCGGATGCCTGGAATATCGCCAGAGGGGTGCCCCCAATCTACTACTCTTTGCCCGAAGGGGCCAATGTCGCGGTCCAGGGCTTGTTGGCCGTGTCCTATTTCATATTCGCCTACTTCGCCGTCGTGATGTTCGTGGTGGGGCTGACAGGGCGCTCGAAAACCCTTTATACTCCGCTCGCTTTCGGGGCGATCGTGGTCGCCTCACAACTGGCGGTCGAATATGCCGCCAGCGGTTTCTTGCGTAACTTCAACTTGGTGACCGCGCTTACGGAGAGTGCGCATCGCAAGTTGCCAGCGGTAGACCAGCCTATGGTCGATGTCGTGCCCTGGTCGCACAGCATTATGCTGCTCTTGGGCTTTCTGGCCGTCGGACTTATCGCCGGCGCTTTTTTGACGCCCACTCGTGTCAAAAAAGCTCGTGGTAAGACGGCCCGAGGGCTCGGGCGGACCCCCGCCACCGCCGCCATCTCGATCTTGTTGCTGCTCTCCGCAACATTGCTCTCCGGATGCAATTCGATGCTTCCAAAAGGAGTCGGCTATGAGCAGTTTCTTGGCAACACGGTGCCCCAGGTGCCGCATGTAAAGCTGGGCGAGCTCTCCGCACAGGATCTAGATTATCTCAAGGTTGTCGCCCGGCAGACCGTCCGTCTTAGCGACGCCGTAAGCGAATTGCAGAGCCTTTTCACAGCAAAGAACTTTCATTCCAGCGATGAGGAAATCAGGCGTTTGCTCAAGCAACGTCTCTCGAAGATCGATCGCGAACTAACCGACATCAAGGCTCTAAAGGCCCCGCCGGCGCTGGCGGACTGGTATCGCTTGCAATATGAACCTGGCCTCGACGAGCTGCAATATGTGGTCGACCACCTAGGTCCGCTGTACGACAAGCGGGACCATGTGGCAGTGAGGATGTGCCTAAAGCACGTGGCGATTGCGGGCGACTACTTTTCCGCGGCAGGGCAAACGATAGCTCCATTTGCCCCTGCGGCGGAGAAAGGTGCCGAGGCCGTAAGGAAAGGAGGTAATAAGGAGCGATACTAAAATCCCGCAGGTGTTAGCAATGAGTAAAGGAGAAACAATGAGTAAAGGAGAAAACATGAAAAAGCTCTTGAGTAGGACCAAAAGGCTGGTCATTGTGACAGTGCTCGCCAGCATGGCGATGTTAGGGGCGGCCCAAGCCGCGAGCGCGACTACGCAGTACTACAACTTTGATAAAAATGTGCCGACCACGGGCTGGGTGTACTCCTCAACCAAGACTTTGCCGGCTGGAATCAACTTTGACGCACGTTTGGATTACTGCAGCTCAAACGACGGCTCGAGCCAAGGCTCTCTTGGCGTTCTGTTCAAGCCTGTGAACGCCAGCAATCTTACTGCGCTGGCGCCGTATACGAAGTTGTTGCCCGGAAGCGCTCGGACCACCCTTCTTCAAAAGGCCAGCTATACACGCAGTATCAAGATCGGTCTGCAAGCGGTTGGCACTCAGTATGTAACGGCTCGCGGTTATTGGTTCTATTAGACCGCCGACTCACAATAACATAACACAACGAAGAAGCCGGACGCAAGCTCGGCTTCTTCGTTCATGAGATTATGTGTACTTCCTGTTTCACGATGGCGCTTAACGGCGTAAGCGTCTTGACCCGTCCCGCTGAAAACGTTTACTACCAGGAGCTCGATGCCAAGTACAGGACGGTGCGCGTTTTCCTGCCAACCCTCGTCAAACACGTGCGCTTCGGTGCAAATTCAGCCGGCGGCGGGCTCGTTTCCGCCCTCGATTGGCTGCAGGCCAACATTGCGCGCAAAAAACCGGCAATGACGCTCCGCGCGAAATCATCAGCAAATCCTGGCAGCGCCATGCGGTGCGTGAAGACGGCGGCATCGATTTCCATGCTTACGCATTCTGTGTGCTCGAAGAGTTGCAAGCCGCCCTTCGTCGGCGCGATGTGTTCGTTGCGCCTAGCTGGCGCTACGGTGATCCGCGCGCTGGCTTGCTTGACGGCGACGAGTGGAAGATGACCCGGCCGATCATCTGCCGGACGCTGGGGTTATCGGCAAACCCTGAACCGACGCTGAAAAAAACGGTACCGTTCTTGAAATATTGCAATTCTATGCTGTAATCCGTGTATAGAGCATAGCAAGCGCTGTCGTAAAACCCTTGTCTTACGCTATCCCTACCCTTGCTTACTGGTGTATTATGTGGATCAGTAAAACAATGTTAGAGCGAATCGTTGGAGGGCAGATCGTGATTGAAGCTTCCCCGTCGCCCGTGCGCACGGTCTGGGTACCTCTCGTCACCACGTTTGTCGGTGGAGCAGCCCTCGGTTTGACTGCCAAGTTCGCGGATGAGTCTGGAATCGTCGGAGTGGGTCAGATCGGCAGCTTCCTTGGCGTATGGGTTGTTGTCGCAACCCTCATTGCTGCTTGGAGTCACTCCCGGCAGATCGCTGCACTCCGCGTCGGTGTCTTCATGCTCGCCATGGTCGCCGCGTACTACCTTGCCACCCGGTGGCTCTTCGGAGTCTTCCCTACGAGCTACTTCATCCACTGGGCGGCTGTCGCTTTGCTCCTTTCTCCGCTCTTCGCTATCATCATGTGGCCTTCACGGCAGCAAGGGTGGCTACCAGCTTTTGCTGCGGCATTGCCGGTAGGGCTGCTTCTTGCGGAGGCATTCAGCTTCCGCTTGGTGCTGTTGCTTCGCGTGCCTCCGTTCGTGTTTGATATCGGTGCAGCTATCGTGCTTTTTGCAGTGCTACCCAGAAGCAACACGCAACGGATACGCGTGTTTGTGCTCACACCGGCGGCATTTATTGTCGCAAGCGGGTTGCAGCATGTTGTGCTGCCCCACTTTTTTGGAGTCCTGTATAAATTTGGCGTACGGCTATGATGCAGCGCGATCTCCCTAACAAGCACATCCAGCGGAGGGTGAAAGCAGTACGATAGCTGAAGCGCATTGCCGCTGCTGACACGGCAAACGTTCGGCCAAAAGAAGGAAAGGGAATCATAGATGGGAAAAGTGGACCTACAATAAGGGAACCACTGCTGATTACGTGCGTTTGCATGCGCTTAATAGATAATATTTCCCTAAAATGGATGAAGGTAAAATATCTATTGAAGAAGGTTTTCAAATGATACAAAAAGGCTTCTTGAAAAGCGAAGGGAATGGGGATTAGATTATGAAAATTGTCAAAAAGGTCTTTGTTCTCTTGCCTGTACTCTATTTTCTGGGGAAAGGGGTTTATGGTAATTACTTTGATAGGGTTAATTTATTTACACCAGTAGAAGTCGTCTTAAACTCATATTCCCCACCCCTTGACGCAACTTTTCATCGAATTTCCAGGGACCAACATCAACTCTTCTTTGACCTATTCTGATCACGCTTAAGCTTAGCCAACTCGATTTCAAGCTGGACCCATTTACTCGTAAGTTCTCGGAATCTGTGGTAGTTGCTAAGTTCCTGCTTGACATCTGCTACATTCTCGGGCCTTACATACCTCGTGTAACCCTTACCCCCATGGCTGTAGCTTAGCTGGTGGTACTCGCCCCCGCGTGTGCGCTTCTGGGAAGACAAAGAGCCGGGATGCATGCGCCCAAGCTCCATAAGATTCTTCTTGATTCGGTCTATCTCTGCTTCTATGCTGGTTTGACTTCTGCTCATAGTTGTATCCTAGTAAGTATACAACATGCTGTCAACAACTGTCCGTTTAAGAAGGGAGGGAGTCGCTTGAGCGATATCGGGGAAATGCTTGCAGGGATGAACATAACCCATGCAGAACACCTGCCCGTAGTGGCAGCGTTTATAGAAAAAATGAAACTCGTTGACACGATTAACGCCGCCGTTCCCACCGAGATGGCCGTAGATATAGGCACCGTGGTCAAGCTTATGGTATTGGATACGCTCTCGGGAAGAAGCCCCCTCTACCGCCTGGAGATGTTTGCCAAATCGATTGACACCGGCCAGAATCTATCGGTAGTTGATCAATTATTGTGGCCGGGGACAGCGGTTTTAAGGCTTCTTAAGAGAGGTTTGCTAAATAAAGAAATTGCTAACGAGCTCAATATTGCTACAAAAACAGTTGAATTCCACGTCACAAATATACTCAGGAAGCTTCAATGTAGTGATCGCATCGAACTAATTGATGAAGAAAAGTTGGTTACGTTTATTAATTATTCAAACAATTATACTCACACTAGTGGTAACA
Organism: Actinomycetota bacterium; assembly: GCA_014859275.1. Lineage (GTDB taxonomy): Bacteria > Actinomycetota > Aquicultoria > Aquicultorales > Aquicultoraceae > Kmv33. The sequence continues at coordinate 6,711 of JACUUO010000120.1, forward strand.
TTACCACTAACTGCATATGCAGCTAAAATCACAACAGGATATGATGCTCAAAGTGCCTATTATTCAAATGGTTGTAATATGGAAAACAGGATGGGTGCGGTTAGATACGTAGAAAATCTCAACTTTTGGTTAAATTTCTATAGTGTATCAACTAACAACTTTATATGGACTGAGTGGTGGGCCTGGGAGAAAGATATGACCAGGTCAGAAGAAGGTGGAAATGGCCTTGCTGATAGCGTATCGTTTTTTGCTTTCTCCGGCCACACACGTGAACCTAATGCTAGCCCTATTGTAGAGTCAAGATCGCACTTTTTCACGGATAATGCCGCTCGTCTTCACTCAAGTGAGGGCGCTGACGCAGCAAATTTGGCTTGGAGTGAAGTTAGGTTTGGCCGAAATAAGTTGCGCTGGCTTACTATGTATACCTGTAACTGGCTCACCAACCTTGGCTCATCGACCTTACTTGATCGCATATTTAGAACATTTGAGGGTATGAGGCTTACCATGGGGTTTGCATCAACTATGTATATTGATAGCAGAGAGGGGAGTCTTTACGGGTACTTTATTTCTCAGGCTTTCTACTTGAAAGACGCTTTTTTCACCGCAGCCAAGTATTACCAGCCTCAAGATAAGCCTGTGGGCAAGATTACTAATGCTA
>JACUUO010000121.1 GCA_014859275.1 Actinomycetota bacterium
TTCAAGTAGCGGTCAGGGCAAAATCAAGCTCTATTGCAGGATCTCTTGTCGAAGCTTTGATTGTTCCCGATCCCGAGTTGGACGATACCTCTAGTCTGGTAAAAAACATCAAGCAACACTGCAAGAAGGTGCTGCCATCGTTCAAAGTGCCCGCTTTTGTGCGACTGGTAGATGAGCTACCGATGGGCACCGCCGGAAAGATTAAAAGGTAAGAGTATTTATGGAAATTCCAAAAAAAAGAGTCGCGCTGGTTACTGGTGGTAACCGAGGGCTTGGCTTCGCAATTGTTCAAAGTCTTGCTGAGGCGGGTTATGCAGTCGTGGCTGCGGCGAGATCCTGCACCCCTCAATTGAAAGAGCTGGTCGACCAAAACGAAAGCGTGGTGTTCGAGGCTCTCGATTTGGCCGCTAGGCGGGAGTTGCATGAATGGTCTAAGCGCTTTGTAGAAAAGTACGGGGCACCGTACGCATTAATCAATAATGCAGCGATCGCGCATGACGGTGTACTGGGGACAATGCATGAATCCCAGATTGAAGAAGTCATAGGCGTTAACGTCACTGCAACACTGCTTTTAACTAAATACATATCTCGTTCGATGCTACGCAATCGCTTGGGCCGCATCGTCAATATCTCTTCAATTATTGCCTCCACAGGATTTAACGGGTTGTCCGTTTACGCGGCAAGTAAAGCAGCTATGAACGGCTTTACCAAAAGCCTTTCGAGAGAACTGGGTAAAGTGAATATCACAGTTAATGCCGTAGCACCGGGCTATATGGAAACGAGTATGTCAGCGGGGATCAATGATGCCCAGCTTGATCAGATTCGCAGGCGATCTGCTCTCAAACGCCTTGCGAGTACTTCCGAAGTGGCCTCAACCGTCAAATATCTGCTTTCGGAGGATGCAGCGGCGATTACCGGAACCGTACTGACCGTTGATGCTGGAAACACCGCCTGATGATACATCCGAGTGCGTTGGTGTCTTCATCCGCAAAAATTGAAGAAGGCGTAGAGATCGGCCCCTACTCCATCATCCATGAGAACGTATACATAGGCCGAAACTCAAAAATCGGCGCTTTTTGCGAGATAGGCCTGCCGACCGCACACGCAAAACAATCAAAGCTTGAAATTGGTGATGGGGCAGTGATTCGGAGCCACACGGTTATTTACGCCGGATCGCAAATAGGGCCCGGATTACAAACCGGGCACCATGTTTGTGTCAGGGAAAATTCTGAAATTTCGGAAGGTGTACAGCTGGGCTCCCGGACGGACGTGCAAGGAGACTGCAGCATTGGTGCGCATACGAAAATGCACGCCGATGTTCACGTCGGAAAGAGGTCCAAAATTGGTTCCTTTGTCTGGTTATTTCCTGAGGTTCTACTTACGAACGATCCCATGCCGCCAAGTGAAACGCTCATTGGCCCGGTTATCGAGGATTACTGTGTTATTGCTTCGAAGGTAATGGTCTTTCCGGGCGTAAAAATAGCTAGCAATGCTGTCGTAGCGGCAGGGTCGGTAGTAAAAAACGACATTCCGGAATGGAAGCTTGCGTCAGGAAATCCGGCAAAACCTGCATGTGATGTCCGAATCTTACGCATGCCCGGCAACCCCAAAGAAAAAGCCTATCCTTGGCGTAACCGTTTTCATCGTGGCTATCCACCAGAAGTTGTTCAAGCCTGGGTCGAGCAGGCCAACACCATGGGAAATGTGAAGTGATCAGTTTTTTAGATCTGAAGGCAATAAATGCCCAATACAGAGACGAACTAGTTGCAGCTGCCACGCGGGTTATCGACTCTGGCTGGTACATTCACGGTACTGAGGTTAAATCCTTCGAGCAGGAGTTTGCAGCATACTGCGGCACTGAACACTGTATTGGCGTTGCCAACGGTTTGGATGCTCTGACTCTGGTGCTGCGAGCCTGGAAAGAGCTCGGTAAGCTGAACGAAGGGGACGAGGTTATCGTTCCGGCCAATACATACATCGCTAGCATTCTGGCCATCACCGAAAATCGGCTCAAACCTGTTCTGGTTGAACCTGACCCTCAAAGCTATAACATCGATCCAGCGAACATCCGTGTGGCACTTACGGAGAAAACCAAAGCAATAGTAGCTGTGCATCTATATGGTCAACTCGCTGCCATGCCGGAAATTATGGCTATTGCAGAAGAGCACAATTTGTTGGTACTGGAAGATTCCGCTCAGGCACATGGTGCTGAGGCCAATGGCAAGAAGAGTGGTAATTGGGGCAATGCTTCTGGTTTCAGTTTTTACCCCGGAAAAAACCTGGGCGCTTTAGGCGATGCTGGTGCTGTAACGACCAGTAATGCCGAATTGGCGCAGACCATCCGCGCGTTAGGCAATTACGGCAGTGAAAGGAAATACGAAAACCTGTACCAAGGGGTAAACAGCCGCTTGGATGAAATGCAGGCAGCTCTACTGCGTGTAAAACTGAAACATCTAGACTCAGAAACCCTGCGCCGCCGGGAAATTGCTACTACTTATGCGCTCGGAATAAATAATCCTGAAATTCAGTTGCCAGTAAGCGCGGATGTTAGCGCAAACGCCTTAAGTTACCATGCTTTTCATCTATTTGTCGTTCGCACACACAATCGTATTGCACTACAACAGCACTTGTTGGATGCGGGTATTCAAATAATGATTCATTATCCAGTTCCACCGCACCAGCAGCAGGCCTACCAGAATTGGCGCAGTCAAAGTCTACCAGTAACCGAAGCAATCCATAACGAAGTGCTCAGCTTGCCGATTAGCCCGGTTATGCCCGTTGCGCAGGTGCAACAAGTCATTGCCGCCTGCAACAGCTACCAGGCTTAAGTTGTGACGCTGATAAAGACAAGCCTACTGAATGCCATAGCAGTAGTCATCAAAATGCTTACTCTATTGGGCATCAATAAGATTCTGGCGATCTACGTAGGTCCGGCGGGTTACGCTGCCCTTGGTCAGTTTCAGAATGCAGTACAGATGATCACCACGTTTGCGAGTGGCGCGATTAACACAGGAGTTACCAAGTACACTGCTGAGTACTACGAAGACGAAGAAAAACAAAGGGTAGTCTGGCGAACCGCTGGCACTATTGCCTTTGTTGGCTCGTTAGTAACAGGTATTTTGGTTATTATCTTCAGTAAACCCTTGGCAGGATTGTTTTTGAAGGACGAAAGTTACAGCGGTGTATTTGTATGGTTTGCTGTTACCTTGGTACTGTTCGTATTCAATACACTGCTATTAGCCATACTGAACGGTAAAAAAGAAATACATCGCTATGTCGTAGCCAATATTGCAGGTAGCTTGTTTGCCCTAATGGTTACCAGTTTTATGGTAATACAGTACGGCTTGTACGGTGCACTGGTCGCGTTGGCGGTGTACCAGTCCTTATCCTTCTTTGTTACGATGCTGCTTTGCTATAAAACAAGTTGGTTTCGGTTCAGCTATATGATTGGTGGCATCGACAAGAAAGCCGCCAAAAACTTGGCGAAGTACACAGCTATGGCGCTGACAAGTGCCGTCTGTGTGCCCCTAAGTCATATTCTTGTTCGTAATCACTTGGGTGAAACGTTCGGTTGGGAGGCTGCCGGATATTGGGAAGCTATGTGGCGCTTGAGCGCTGCCTATCTGATGTTGGTGACCACAACCCTCAGCGTTTACTATCTGCCACGACTCTCTGAGCTCAAAGAACCGACAGCCATCAGGCAGGAGATATTACAGGGCTATAAAGTCATTCTTCCGGTAGCTGCATCATGTGGTTTGATAATTTACCTGTTGCGGAACTTTATTATTCGCGTGCTCTTTACAGATGATTTCGCTGAGATGGAAGTTTTGTTTACATGGCAAATGGTTGGGGATACTTTAAAAATAGCTAGTTGGCTTCTCGGATTCATTCTTGCCGCGAAAGCTTTATTTGGACTTTATATTGTTTCAGAGATTTTGTTTACGTTGTTATTTTTTTTTCTGACATACTTTCTTTCTGAATCGTTTGGTATTGAATCGGTATCGATAGCTCATTCAATAAACTACCTTTGTCACTTATTGTTTATGTTGTTTGCTCTTAGGCATAAAAATATCATATGAAGATTTTTTTAGCGAAATTACAAAAATTTGGTATTAAGCGTGCCTTTATTTATGTCTTAATTGCTGTTGCTGCAAAAATTATAGTACTGCTTTATAAAATTATATTTTCCGATAATAGTCCTGATACCGAGGGCGCAATAATAGTTCAGGCGACACAATTTATTGGAAAAGGTGCCATTAAAATCAAAGGTGCACAATTGGGTGTTTGGCCGTCACCATATCTAATAAGTGGGTGTGGTTATATAGAGGCTAGATCCGCTACTTCATTTATAGATATAGGTAAATCTTCATTACTGAATAATAATTTCGTAATCATCGCAGACAGATCTAGTATTAAAATTGGTGAGCGTTGTTTGATTGGCCCTAACTTCTTTATTACAGATTCTGATTTTCATGGATTAGAGCCAGAAAATAGAACTAATGGGAATTATAGATGCCTGCCAGTTGTTATAGAAAATGATGTTTTTATTGGTGAGGGCGTAAAAGTTATGAAAGGCGTAACGGTAGGTCAGGGTTCTGTAATTGGTACCGGAAGTGTAGTGGTCAGAAATATAGAACCTTTCTCTGTTTATGCCGGTGTTCCAGCGCAGAAAATAAATGACATTAAAGTAGATTGCCACTTCAATTATTAGTTTAATTGGTATTAGTAAGCTTCAAATAATTTGCATAAATCAGCCGTTTTTAAATATAGAGTGACGACTGCCACTTTGGGGGCGGATATTCTTCGTAAAAACGTTAAGGCAGAACAATTAGCGCAATACCTTGTGCAAAACTTTATTTCGTGAAATAAGCAACGTAGATGTCAATGTCATTGCTGCGCCCTTAATTATCTAAAATTAATAAGACTAATTTACAGTTTTCCTTAATAATTTTCACAGTTGGAATGAATATGGTGAGCCTACCTTCAAGTTTTTCGTTTCTGGTCTTAGCATTTAATCATGAAGACTACATATTAGAGCATTTAGAAAGCATTAAATATTTAGTTGAGCGGTACGGTTCTAGCATTGACGTTGAGATTATATTTAATGACGATCTATCTACTGATAAAACCGTCGAGATCGCGGATACGTGGCTAAATGTCAATTCAAGCATTTTTTCCAGAGTTGTCAAGATATATAATCATGAGAATCTGGGCACTTGCTCTAGTTTGGTGAACATGATTCGTGAAATCACCTCTGAAGCGTGTAAAATGACTGCTGGTGATGATGTATATTCTTTTGAAAATATTTTTGAATATGGTCATCTATCTGATAACTGTGCGATTTTATCAGGAATCCCTCTGTATTTAAGAGATTCGGTGCTTTCAATTAATAAGTCGGATGTATTTCATATTGTTGCTTCTGATGTTATTAATTCTGGAAATGGTTTAGGAGAAAGATTTAAAGGCGTTGGCGTTATAAATTCTCCAAGCTTAATTTATGAGCCATGTTTTCTGAAAGATGAAAAGCTATTATCATTCTTGTCAGGATTTGATGTTGTAGAAGACCGGGCGATCTGGCTGTCGATGGCAAATCTTTGTCCTGATAGACGATTCGATGTTATAGACAAGGTTTTTGTATATTATCGTCGAACTTTAGGTTCGACATATATGGTTGCTGGTTCGAGGGTATATGCAGACAGTAAAAAGTATCATGAGTATTTGGTTTCATGTGCGCCAACTCAACTACAACGATTACTTCTGAATAATAGGTTCTATTGCTATAAGTTAAAGAATAGAATTTTAAAGAAAGTTTTAAATTTTTCATTATATTTATATTTTTTTAGAGTTTTAGGTAGGATTACGTCCTCTTTCTCACGCTACTCTAGGTTGGATCTAAAGCTTGATAAGCATGTCGTTCATTATCAAGAGATCCAAGCTGCTGCTCATGACTTTAGTGATAGAAATTTAACCCTATAATCTAGGGTTTTGTTTTTATTACGTGGTTTTTGCTTTAAGTCGAGAGTCTGATAATGAAGGTTTTATCGGTATTTGTTTTTTTTCTGACTTTCTATAAAATTCCTTTCTTTTATCCTTATTTTTATATTTCTATAATTTTTGGTCTTATAGGGCTTTCTTTATTTTACTTTAAGACTTATAGATCGAAGTTTTTTAGTAGTATTGGTCTGCTGCCAATATTTTTTTTGGCATTTTTAATTCTGTATTCGTTAATAATAGATTTATTTTCTGGAGGTCTGGTTTTAGATTTAAAAAATTCTTTCTCTGTTAGGGGGCTCACTTTAATTTTAATTTCAGCTTTGCCTGCTTATTTTATAGTGGCGTATTGTTTAAAATGGAATTATCGATCAGCGATAGATGTTATCGCTTTAGCATTTTGGGTTCAGGCTGCTTTTTGGATTTTGTCATATTTGTTCCCGAATCTTAAGTTTGTTTTTAATGCATTCATGGGTGGTGGTGATGAAGCTGTTAACTTAATGCCACACAATTTTGAGACTAGGGGGTTTGGAATTTCAAGTGAAATTAATTATACAACTCCTTTTATGACGGTTCTTACGTGTTTTCTTTTAATTCAACGAAAGTCGTTAAGCTTTGTCTCAACTTTAACTCAGCTCATTAATTCTAACTTAGTTGTTATATCGGTTGCTTTTGGTTTTATTTTTTCGAAGTTTAGATTATTTTATAAATTTATTTTTTTAGCAATAGTTTTATCTTTTATTTATGCGTTCGGTGAAGTTTTTTTTCCTCGATTGATAGCCGAATTTCTATCTGGAGACTCTAGAACAATCCGAGCTTTAATGAACAATCACATCATTATTTTGAATAATGATTATTTTGGTCATGTTTTTGGGGGATTTGTTTACCTGTTTCGCGGTGATCTCGGTGTTTCTTCTGACATAGGCTGGGTTCATATATATAACTATGGTGGCGTATTTTATACTTTATTATATTTATCATTTTTGCTTTTTTTGTCATTTTCAGCTTTTGGTTTTAGATTTTTTTCCCTAGTTTGGTTTTCAGCTGGCTTGGTATTAAACACTAAGGGGCTTTTGTTTGGTCCAAATTCCTATTATTTTGTTACTTTTATGTTTATTTTTTTAAATTACAGAAACGGCTACCAGCGCTCAAATTCATAAGTAGGATTTAGGTAAAAAATGAATTTTAATAATAGTTCGTTATTAATCACAGGTGGCACCGGCTCCTTCGGCAACGCCGTCCTAAGCCGCTTCCTTGGCACAGACATCGAAGAAATTCGCATCTTCAGCCGGGACGAGAAGAAACAGGATGACATGCGCAAGCGCTACGCCAATCCCA
>JACUUO010000122.1 GCA_014859275.1 Actinomycetota bacterium
CGAAGCCCCGAGCGTAGCCGAGGGGGAGGTCGAAGGGGAAACTGAGGCGAAGGATCTAAATTGCATAACGTGGTCATTTTAACTCTGATTGAAGCTCGGTTATCTTCTTAATAAAATCGTTCTTCTCTTTCCTATTTCTATAAGCCTCCGTTATCTCGTCTCTTAATGAAACAAGCCTTACATAAACCGTTCCCCTTGCTTCTTCAATCAGGCTCCAGTCCTCGTTATAAACAAATTTCTCAAACGCTTTTTTAATCTCTGGATATATCTTTATTCGATACCTCTCAGCCAGAGCAACGCAAAGGCTAAGACCTCCTTTATCCCTTTCGTCTATACTCCTCTTTAAAGGACCGTAGTCGGATGTGTCGGAAAGCAAGTCTTTTATAGTCCTAAGAAAAAGTTCCGCATCCTTGGTATCAACCCCAAGCACCATCTCTGACCAGTTAGGAAAATCTTCCATTATCTCGCCTAATTCGTGATAGAGAATTATATCGGAGCATTTATGCGTTACTTCATCAAACTTTCTTTCAAACTCATCATCTACGCTTTGATCAGCACTAAATCCATATTGTGAGAATGCATATTCGAGGCGGGAGTTTTTGTTTGCCTTCAAGTCTAAAAACTTATCCCACAAGAGTTTCTTTAAAGGCACAAGCCTTAAAAATACTTGCCTTCCTTGATGCATACCAGGAGATGAGAAAAGGTCTTTTGCATATTCCTTCTTCGCCAAATAAATTGTACAATCGTAAATTTCGCTAGAAGAATGCAGATCAGCCAGGAAAAAACTTGGCTTCTTGAAAAGTCCATAACCAGCTCCATAAACCAAGCCTTCTCCTTTTAAAGCGCAGTTTATCGTAACCACATCAAAGGGATCGTATTTTTTGCCACGTATGTTTAGATCTCTAAAATCTTCGTTCTCTAATTCTCGCCAATAGGCCTCTCTCTGAGCTATCCATTTTGAGATATCTTCTCGATCTATCCGTGCCCAAGGCTCAAGATCATTTTCTGACATGTAAAGCCCTCGTAGACTCATCAAAAGCCCGCATATAGAGAAATATCCCCAGGATCTAGCATCAGAGACATCGCAGTTGAATTTCACCGCGTTAATGATTGATTCTTTTAACTCATTCAACCCTTCAACTCCTTAAACTCTCAACTTCTTTTAATATTTGTTTTTTTTCAAATAGTGGTTCTATTGTTTCTGAAGCAGCGCTAAAAGTAAAGATAAGTTGAGGTACCTATTAACCGTAATCCAAAACACCTTAACATAGGAGGCAGATCCCCGTATCAGCCCGGTCAGGGACCAGGACACAGCGTCACAGAGGTGACGCTGTACTCGAGAATCGAACTATCACACTGAGGCTCTATTAGCACAGTGGCTCACCGTAGCAGTTACTTCTGTAGCGTCTCTTGATGCTGTTTCTTTGCTCGTTCTTACTGGTCAGCCATAGTTAGGTTAATTGACACCTAGTCAATAGGCATTCTAGTGTTTGATAGAGGACGCTAACTGGCCGTGCTTATCGGGTACACCACGCGGCATGCTTAAGGCCGCAAATGTGCCGATAGCCGAGCTAATCAGGATCAGCCAGAAGGTCAAATGGATGCCATGCGCGAGGGCACCGGTTAAAAGCTCCAAATGACCAAGGGGGAGCGCTCCTCTCTGTTCAGAATTAAGAAGTAAGTTGGTGATTGAAACGGAATCACTGACGCCATATTGCTCAACGAGGGGCGTTCCGGCAAGAGCGTTTGTAAGAGAGGTATTGATGACCGTCCCGAGCAACGCGATCAACAAGGTGCTCCCTAGGATACGTGAGAACATGACCGATCCCGTTGCGATACCTCTCTGCTTCCAGTGAACGCTCGACTGAACGGATACAATCTGGGTTGTGGAGGCGAGCCCAAGGCCAGCGCCCATGATAAAGCTGCATAGAGCCATATATAAGGGACGGGATGCTTCACTGATTCCCAGGTAGAGAGCACTGCCCATGATGCAAAGCATCATCCCTGCCACCTCAACTTTGCGATAACCATAGCGCCAGATCAATTTGCCGGATAGAGTTGATGCGATGGGCCAGCCGATAGATAGCGTTACAATCGTACTACCTGCAACGATAGGGGTGGTCCCAAGTACCCCTTGAGCAAAGGTTGGCAAAAACGCCGATGCCCCTACGGTAAGGCCACCTGTGATAATGGCGCATATATTTGCCACTAATACCATTCTCTGGCGCATCATGGAAAGTGGTAGTATTGGCTCCTTGGCACGCGTTTCAATCCATATAAAGGCGGCGAAGAATGCGAGGGATATGGTAGACAGGCCGATTAACTGTGGAGACGTCCATGTCCATTTAACGCCCGCCTGTAGCAGGGCAAAGAGTAGAAAGCTTATACCGATCACCATTGTAAAAGCGCCGAAGTAATCGATTTTATGATCGCGATGTTCCACTTTCTCATGCAAAAAGAGCATGATCCCGGAAATTGTGATGATCCCTAGGGGTACATTCAGTTCAAAAATCCAGGGCCATCCAATGGTCTGGACGATGACCCCACCGAGAGTAGGCCCTATGATGGCGGCGATCGCCCACACGCTGCTCAGTATTCCCTGAACTTTTGCACGCTCTTTTCCCGGATACAGATCGCCAACGATCGTCATTGCGATGGGGAGAACCGACCCGGCGCCCACCCCCTGGATCGCACGGAAAGCAATAAGTTGGGGCATCGATTGAGCGAAACCGCATAGAGCAGAGCCAATGATAAAAAGCCCAGCACCCAGCACAAATATCGGCTTCCTCCCATATAGGTCGGCAAGTTTTCCGTAAATGGGTACTGTTGCTGCTTGAGTTAGAAGGAACATCGAATATACCCATGTAAACTGGGCAAACCCACCAAGCTTGCCAATAATTGTCGGCATGGCGGTGGCTACTATGGTTACTTCTATCGCCGACAGGAATATCCCCGTCATTAAGAAGACTGTAACCCATTTGCGGTTTGTCTCCTTCATACAGGTTTAACTCTCCTTTCCATATATCGCATAATTATATCCCATAAGAGCTCAGTACAGAGTATCGATATAAGGATCTCGATACTCTGAAGGGATGCAGGATAATTAAGGGAACCTTGTGGTAGCCATAACATAGCTATTTATAATCATGGTTTCGATCAGTCACTTAACAACAGCCATAGGGAGCGTCATAATTCCCTGGGTTTTAAGTGTGAGCCAGGCAGACAGCTTGCACATTCTGCCCATTGCCGCAAGCGCGGCCCAAGGATTGCAAGGATTTTTTGGCCCGACCACGCAAGCAAAGAACATACAATGTTAGCTTTTTTCGGTTCATTCTCAGAATACCTCGATAATCCCAAAAATATCGTGCCCAAAGGTTTCGAGGGCAAAATTAAGAGAATAATCTGCTTTATGAGCAAAATATGCTCTTAGCAACTGTATAATCCACTTTGCCGAGGGTGACAGTAGTGAGAGAGTGCCGGTTGGATTATTAAGCGCAAGGAGCACACATAAGCGGGTACTTTTACGAGACGAGCGCAGTGATGAAACCCAAACATCACGTCAAAATGATTTTTAAATCCCCGTAGTAAATCCCACATTAGCCAGCGAATAGATTCGGGTAAATAAAAAGGAATTTCAGAGTGCAGGTGTGTCATGGCTGAGAGAGCCCAAAAACGCGAAGAGATAAGTAATGAGGAAATTGCCCGGATCCTCGATGAGATCGGCGATATGCTTGATATTATTGGGGAAAGCACGTTTAGGGTGCGCGCGTATCATAAGGCGGCGTCAAGTATCCGTGGGCTGACCAAATCAGTCCTGGAGGTTTATAAGGAGGGTGGGGTTAAGGCGCTCGAGACAATTCCCGGGGTTGGCAGCCATACTGCACAGCGCATAGAACAGCTTATAACAACAGGACGCCTTCCATATTACGATGAGCTCAAACAGAAGGTACCCGCCCCACTTACCGAGCTTATGAATATTCCCGGGCTTGGCCCTAAAAAAGCAAAGAAGATATACGATGCGCTTGGTATTATGACTATCGAGGGTCTGACGAAGGCGCTTGAAGAGCACCAGCTCGAAAAAATCCCCGGATTCGGTCATAAGACGGAAGAGAATATATTGCGCGGCATACGGCAGTTTCAAAAAATGCATGAACGGATCCTCCTTTCAGACGCCTATCCAGTGGCCCGCGAGATCGTTGAGCTTCTTAGGCAGCAGCCATTTGTTGAACGAGCTAATACCGCCGGCAGCCTTCGTCGCATGAAAGAGACGATAGGCGATATTGACCTTCTGTCGTCCAGCAATGAGCCGTCCAGGGTTATGGACTTCTTTATCTCGATACCCCAGGTTGCATATGTGCTGGCAAAGGGGGAGACGAAGAGCAGTATAGTTGCCAAAAATGGACTTCAGATAGATTTGAGAGTCGTGTCACCGGAGCAATATGGTGCTGCATTGCAATATTTCACCGGCTCAAAGCCGCATAATATTCACTTAAGGGATATTGCCAGGAAAAGGGGTTTGAAGATAAACGAGTACGGCGTATTCGACGTTGCCACCGATAAGAGGCTAGTTGGGCGAACCGAGGAGGAGGTCTATGGTATTCTTGGCATGGATACGCCCCGGCCGGCAATAAGGGAGGATAAAGGCGAGATAGAGGCGGCAATGGAACGCAGGCTACCTCGCCTCATTGAATTAGAAGATATAAAAGGCGATTTTCACGTCCACACAAAATGGAGCGATGGCATAAACGATATTGAAGACGTTGTGCAGATGGCGATAAATCTGGGTTATAAATTCATCGTCATATCAGATCATGCCGAGAAGCTTTACGTAGCCGGGGGCCTCACCCCTGAAGAGATGGAGGAACAGCTACAGCTAATTGCCATGCTAAACCAGAAGTATGATGGCATAGAGATACTTTCTGGCATGGAAACAAACATCGATAATGAAGGAAATGTGGATTTTGGACCGGAAGTTTTAGGTAAGCTCGACGTGGTGCTCGCCTCAATCCATGGCGGTTTCAGGCAATCGAAGGACCAGCTCACCAGGCGAATGATAAAAGCAATAGAGAATCCTTACATAAATATCATAGGGCATCCGACAGGTCGAATCTTAGGGCAACGTCCCCCGTATGAGATAGACCTTCGTGCGGTATTTAAAGCAGCTGCAGGAACAGGGACATTTCTCGAGTTGAACGCTTACCCGAACAGGCTGGATTTGAAGGATGATCATCTGCGGGAGGCCAAGGAAGAATATGGTTGCAAGTTTGCGATAGATACCGATGCCCATGTTGTTGGTCACATGGTCTACATGGAGTATGGGGTTGCAACAGCGCAGAGAGGATGGCTTACAACGGAGGATGTTTTAAATACGTATGAGGTTTTGGAGATAAAGAAGATGTTGAGGCAGAAGAGATGATAACTTGCCCGTGCTGCTGTGCCAATATCCATTCGTAGTTGCCCCATAAATCGGGCAACTACTGGGCGGACCCTGTGTCCGCCCTTACATTACTGATCACCCGGTAACCAGGAAACCCGGTCACCCGGTAACCTGGCCACCGACTCACCGATATTCTGCGACACCGGATTATGCTATAATTACATCTCGATGTTACAAGAAAGTTTCACTCTTAAAGCCCATAAACCACTACCGGTTGATTTCTACGAGCGAGAGACCGCTATAGTAGCAAGAGATCTTTTAGGTAAGCTTGTTGTTAGAAAAACAGCCAATGATATCATGACGGCACGTATTGTCGAGGTTGAAGCCTATCTTGGTGAAAATGACCCGGCAAGTCACGCATACCAGGGCATTACTCCCAGGTGCGCCATCATGTTTGGAAGAGCGGGCAGGGCTTATGTTTATCTAAACTATGGTGTGCACTGCCTTCTTAATGTAGTGGCAGAGCGGGAGGGATGCGCCGGAGCTATTTTAATAAGGGGGCTTGAGCCGGTTTCAGGCATTGATACTATGATGATGAACCGGCCAGTAGAAAAGGTAGTTGATCTTACTAATGGCCCCGGAAAATTGACAAAGGCTCTCCAAATCGACCTACGCGATAATGGGCTTGATATAACTGTTGAAGGGAGCGGCCTTTTTATAGTTAACGGCGCAGAGGAGGCATTCTCTATAATTGAGAGCCCTCGGATAGGGATATCGGCTGGAACAGATATGCTTCTAAGGTTTTCCATCGAGGGGAATCCTTATGTTAGCAGGTAAATTAGAGTGATTGGAGGACCTGGAGATGAAGTTGCGCGAGATATATGATCTAGCGATAGAAGCCGGGATTGAGCACGACCCACGTGGAAAAGCAGAAGTTGATAAGTTGTTAAGTAAGAGGAAGGAAGCATTTGATGGCTTGAAGGATGAAGAGAAAGAGTTTTTTGATATTGATAGCCTTAAAAATCCCTATGCGGATACGCGAATACTTGCTGGTGACCCAGATATGGAGGTTACAGGCATACTAGCAGGGATAGATATAGAAGTTCAGGAAGTAGTTCTTGCCGACCGCCTGAGAGAAAAGGGAGAAAAGATCGATCTTCTTCTGGCTCATCACCCCGAGGGCAAAGCCCTCGCAGGGCTCTCAGATGTCATGGCGATGCAGGCTGATATCTGGGCCAAACTCGGCGTACCCATTAATATCGGCGATGTTTTGATTGATGAGCGGATGGGCGAAGTGCGACGCTCGCTGATGCCGATAAACCATAACCGGGCAATTGATGCAGCTAAATTGCTCACCTTTTCACTCATGAGCTGCCACACTCCCTGCGATAATCTCGTAAATGAGTTTGTCCAGAAGTACTTGGACGAGAAATCACCCGAGACGCTTGGGGATGTTGTTAAGGTACTAAGAGAGATACCGGAGTATAAAGCGGCGGCATTTGATAAAGCTGGTCCCACAATTCTGGTTGGCGATTCAAATAAAAGGACTGGGAAGATAGTAGTTGATATGACCGGTGGTACGGAAGGACCGGAGGGCGCTATTGAAAAGCTTGCGGACGCGGGCGTTGGGACCATTGTAGGCATGCATCTTGGTGATAAGCTACGTAAAAAGGCAAGCGAAAGCCACATAAATGTTGTCATAGCCGGGCATATAGCAAGTGATGCCATCGGGATGAACCTTTTCCTCGACAGGCTTAAGGAGAAAGGTATAAGTATAATTACTACATCTGGTCTGATGCGGGTAGAGCACAGTTAACGCTTGCTTCGATGGTTTAATTTAAGGTTAAGAGTTGTTGAATATTCAACGAATTTTAAT
>JACUUO010000013.1 GCA_014859275.1 Actinomycetota bacterium
ACAGGGTCGCCCCTACATATATGTTTGATCACTAGCCTCCAGCCGAGCGTCGTCTAGTAATGATAGCAACACCGTAGCCGATCAAAACAGTCACTGATATCCCGATCAGGCTGGCGATACCCGTCGCAAGCCATCCGCTTTTTACTCCCGGCATCGCATAATCAGGGATAAGCGCGGTAAAAAGGCTGGTTCCTTTCTTGATAATGCCGAGGTCATATGCGGCTCTCTCCAACCCATCTGGAAGCGATGATGCAAGGGGAGAGAGAAATAGGGCGAGAAATGACACGACTCCAGCCAGCACTATAAGGCTTCGCCAATCAAGACCAGCGATATCGTTAACTAGATCCGATCTCACCCGGGTAACGTAGCCGATCGTTACCGCGGTGATTATACCCTCGCCTATGCCTATGAGCAGGTGCCACCCGACCATGATGGGCATAGAGAGAGTAAGTGGTATGGTTCCTGAGGCCGACAGCTCAACTGCTACGGCAAGTGCTGCTATAACAGTCGAAACAAGGCCCGCGATAAAAGCCCCCGCAGGCATACTGAGGCGCCTTAAAAGGCCGTAAGCCCAATGTGCAGCCAGCGGTGCAATTATGGCCAAATTTAGAATATTTGCTCCGAGTGCGGTTATGCCGCCATCGCCGAACAAAAGCGCTTGTACGCTTACAACCGAGAGCATAACCAGCATCGCCTTCCAGGGACCGAGCAGTATCGCGGCGAGCGCACTACCAATGAAATGCCCGGATGTTCCGCCGGCCACCGGGAAATTAAGCATCTGGGCTGCAAAAATAAATGCGGCTAAAACACCCATGAGGGGCGGGTCTTTTTCCTCTAGCTCACTGTTCGCTCTTCTTACGGCATAAGTGATTGCTATGCCTGAGGCTGCTGCGGCCGTAACCCATGTTTTAGTGTCTAAGAAACCATCTGGAATATGCATTACTTATTCCTCCTGCTATCCGAATCCTTAGACAATTCGGTGTCTGGTTAGAGGTGGAGCGCAAATTGGTTGAAAGCTAGCTTCGATAAGCTGCTAGGCATCTGATATGTGAACGTGGCTGTGGTAGCGCAATTCCTCCATCGCCGATTCAAAGAGAGCGGTTACCTCGGCAGCTTTTGCCCCAGCCTCCTGTAATTTATTTGATAAATCATGCTCGTGCGCCGATTCGGCAAGTCTTGCCCACTGGTCGGCGTTACTCTTTAACAACCTGGAATACTCCGCTAGCTGGTGGACGGCCAATTTATAATCGGCGATATTTAATCCTGTCTGGCACATCTGATCTCACCTCCACAACGGCCCGATAGATCGGGCAATTACGTTTAAATTAGTGGCCAATGAACTGGCCAACTACAAAAAAAGAAAGCCACGAACCTGCGGGGTTCGTCCCGCCGGACCTTCGTGGCCTAATTTTTAAATATTCGCTTTGCAGGCAATTATAACAGATTTAGTCCTTGGCGTATATAGACAGTCCATTATACAGAAGCTGAATAGATCGATTAACTACTCCTTAGGAGTAAGGATTACCATGTGGTCGAGGAGTTTTAACTCCTTAAATTCGGCTTTAACCTGCTTCTGCTCACCAAAAAGATCAACAAGCAGTAATTTATCGCCCATCGGTGTAATCGATATGACATCTCTCATGAAAACTTGCTGCTCGCCGTCTTTATCTATGATTACGCTAGTTTCGCACACTCTCTCTTACCTCCCCAGCTTGACCAATTTTATTTTCGGAAAGCTCGGCTTTTACCAGCCTGATGGTCTCATCCATCAGATGTGGCAAGGGAAGGTTATTTGTTCCTACCAGATCGATATGAGGCTGGCTCATGGGCAGGAGTATCTTCTTGGCCTTCGATAGTGACAGGTACTCCGCCATGACGAGGGTGAGCTCACCCATGAAAGAGTTAGGGACCATGATTGATACAGGTCCAATAATAATGTCCGCCTCCGGTACGGTTACCCTAAACGCATTTTCGCCGCTTGCACCACGGTTGGCCCCGGCTCTCATCATGTTGCTCACAGCTATTGCATTTGTCCCGAGCACCAGTATCTCTACTTTTTCAGATAGGTTTTTCCGTAGCCGGGCGACAATCTGTTGCCCAATACTTCCGCCTGCCCCATCTACCACTAAAATTTTCACGTTATTTTCCGAGCCATTCCGATAGCTCCATTACAAACCTCTCCCTAGGCATTGCGCCCACGAACATCTTTTTTACATTGCCTTTTTCAAATACAGCGAAGGTCGGAATGCTCATTACCCGGTACTCTCCCGCGATGCGCGGGTTGTCATCGACGTTTATTTTAATAAACTTTACCTTATCGGAATGCTCACTGGCAAGCTCATCGACGATGGGGGCGGCAACCCTACATGGTCCACACCAGGGGGCCCAGAAATCGACTAAAACGGGCTTATCTGAATTGATAACCTCTGCATCCCAAGACTGCTCGTTCACCTCAAGAACATTTGTGCCCATACCATCTCCCTTTCTAATGCTGACTTTCAATATATGTTTCTGCAGAAATAGCGGCAAGCGCACCCTCTGCGGCTGCCCATACCACCTGCTTTAATCTATTTCTCCTGACATCTCCGGCGGCAAAAACTCCGGGAACCGATGCCATAAGCGCGTCATCGGTGATAATGTAGCCCTGATCATCAAGATCTATCTTTCTATCAAATAGTTCGGTATTGGGAAGGTTGCCAACAAAGACAAATATGCCATCGACAGGGACTTCCTTCTCCTCACTAGTCTTAACATTCCTGATTGTCACCTTAGATACGACCGCATCTCCGGATATAGACGCGAGGATTGTATCAAGCAGAAAATCGATTTTCTCATTTTTAAAGGCTCTTTCCTGGACGATCTTTTCCGCTCGCAGCTTGTCCCTTCTGTGGACTATGGTTACTGAGCTCGCAAATTTTGTCAAATATACTGCCTCTTCAATGGCCGAGTTCCCTCCACCAACGACCATCACTCTTTTATCCCTGAAGAAGGGGCCATCGCATGTTGCACAGTAAGATATACCACGGCCCGTGAACTTGGCTGCACCGGGCACATCTAGCTTGCTCGGGCGCACACCGCTCGCGATGATCACGGCCTTGGCGCTATACTCACCGTCTGAGGTAACGACATTCTTCTCTGCCCCTTCAAAATCAACTGAGGTAACTTCGGTCGTATCAATCTCGAGCCCGAACCTCTGGGCTTGTTCACGCATCTTATCGGTAAGCTCAAACCCAGAGATTCCATCCGGGAAGCCGGGATAGTTTTCGATCAAATCAGTAATAGATGCCTGCCCACCGACAAGCTCTTTTTCAAAAAGTTTTACCTTAAGCCTGGAGCGGGCAGCATAAAGACCGGCGGATAATCCAGCTGGACCACCTCCGATAATCAATACATCGTATTCTTTGCCCAACCCTACTACCTGCCTTTCATGCGAGCTTTGTTCTTGTATGCTTTACTACGTTTGCGCTTTATTGTGCTTGTGGTTTATCTCCATGTGCCTCAAGCTGAGCGTCTATCTGGCTTATATAATCCCTGGCCTGCAGCGCAAGCCTACTTCCAGCAGGTTTTGCCTCTGTTAGCTCGACCACCTTATTGAAGTATTCCTTAGCCTTTGTTAGATTCTTGAAGTATTCCTTAGTATTTGATGGATCATTCATTTTTATAACGCCCAGGTTATAATAGGCCTGATAGTAATCTTTATCGTCTTTTATCACCCTTTCAAGCTCGCTTACGGCTAGATCGTTCATCCCCAGATAGTAATACTCCATCGCCAAATCATTCCTCACGCTCGAATTGTTCGGTTCAATTTCAAGTGCTCTCTTATAATACTTTAATGCTTCCTTATGATATTCTGGCTTCGTGGTTACTTTGCCCAGGTTGTAGTAGGCATTGCCGATGCCTACAAGCGAGCCCATGTCTTTTGGACGCTTCTTGAGAATGGTCTCATAGGTATCTATCTGCGCTTTGAGCGCATTAACGTCGCTCTGGTATCTCTCCCACTGTTTAACTAAACTGGGCGGTCCTTCTTCAGGTATGATAGGTGATTGCCGTAGCCCTAAATGGTTGGCTATCTGCGGGAAGAATGCTATAAGGGCGATAACGGCAGCGACACCGGCGGCTGTCCAGACCGCTCTCTTTTGGGCTTTCAACTTGAAGAGCGCTCTTTTAATCCCGCTATAGGCAAATTCCTCGCCCGGGTGCTCCACCTTAATGCCAAGGGTCTGTGCCTTTAGGAGCATGTTTAAATCGTTTGTTACTATAGTAACCGGACGCCCACTGTCTTCTTGCTTAATATAATAGACGATCGAGAGTATCCGGTCGTCGGAGTTCTTGCTTCCGGATAATACTGGCGCTCCTTTAGCCGGATCAAAATTCATAACCCGAACGATTGAATTTTTGCCGAACGATACACCATCGGTAAGCCTGCCGTTTTCGGAGAGCTCGAAGAGTATCCTCGATATTTCACGACTGCGGTATCTGAGCTCACGGTCAGCTCGCGACGTCTTGACCTTATCAAGTTCGCCGAGCACAATATCGGGGATAATAACGTCCGCGTCCGGAAATGCATAAATAGCCCTTGGGTTGTAGAGCAGCACGTTTGTATCTAACACATATACCGGTCGCCTCTTTTTTATTTTCGACATAGTATCTGTATTATAAACTTTCTGGCATTCGACTGGTAGTGATTTAGTGAAAACGGCTGACTACAAGCAAAAATCAGTTCCGTCATCAAGCGCTTAATTAAGGCTACTTTTTGCGGTGGCTTTACCGGACAGATAGGGTTTAAAGAATTCTATGTGTTGAGCGATCAATGTCTTCTTGGGGCTGGTTTCAATTTCTATTACAACAACCCCCTTATCAATTCTAAAATCAGTTAGGTTGCACTGCCTCTCCTGGCAAAGCTTTTCAGCAATCGCTCGAGGGGTGTTTTTATTTCTATCTGATGACCTGAAATCAGCAGCGATATCGCCTGCAATTGATTGAGCGAGTTTATCTGCCCGCCAATAATTTATAGCGACAACGGCGATATCATTGACTATCAGACCGAGGATAACGAAGAGCAATATGACTATTACGAGGGTCCTAGAATGTTCCCTCACTCTTACCACACCTTTAAACACCGGCGACTAGCCCAAATTGACCAAACCTGGTACATTTATTATCGTCAGCAACAATCAGGTTCTTTAGTTGTCATGCAAATTTAATGGGCAGCCGGTACCGAGTCAAGGCAGGTTGCACGTTATCCGATAATTCTTAAAGCGATTAAGCTTAGGTAACGAGTTGTTCGAGATTAATCTGGAGCAAGACCGATATAGGTAGCTACGGAAACAATATCAAAGGAGCTGCAAATGTACGAGATGGATAAAGACGAAATCATCGTACCCGAAGAATTACCGCTTATCCCTTTAAGGGATATGATCATCTTCCCAAATCTTGTGGTTCCTCTCTTTGTTGGAAGGGAGAGGTCGATTAATGCTCTGGAAGCTGCTATGAAGGAGGAGCACATAGTTGCTCTGGTAACCCAGAAGGCTGCAGAGTTACAGGAGCCCGAAATTGATGATCTTTACCGGCTTGGGACTGCGGCGACCATCATGCAGGAGTTAAAAATTCCCGACGGGACGGCAAAAGCACTTGTCGAAGGCCTATCCCGCATTGAGATTATTGAGTTTACCCAGACAACACCATATTTCCGGGCCAGGATTAGAGTGCTTCCCGAGCAAGAGGAGAAGGATATAGAAGTTGAGGCTCTCATGCGTAATCTGGTTGCGCAATTCGAGCGCGCTGCAAGTCTTGGAAAGCCTATCCCGCAGGAAGTTCTTCTTGCGACGGCGAATATAGATGAGCCAAGCAGACTTGCAGATTTCATAGCGTTTCACCTTAACCTTAAAATCGATGAAAAACAGCAAATAATTGAAGCAGTTAACGCCCGCGACAGGCTTGAGAGGGTAAGCTTGTTTTTAAGCCGGGAGCTAGAGATACTAGAGATTGGAAGTAAAATACAATCAAGGGTTAAGGAACAGCTTACCAAAACGCAGAAGGAATACTTCCTAAGAGAACAACTCAAGGCGATTCAGCAGGAGCTGGGCGCAAGCGATGAGCAGGCATCCGAAATTGAGGAATTAAGAAGGAAAATTAAGTCAGCGAAAATGCCGAGGCAGGTAAATGAGAAGGCGCTCAAGGAACTTGAGAGATTGGCGAAGATACCATCAGCCGCCGCCGAATCGGCGGTTATCAGGACCTACCTGGATTGGCTAATTGGGGTTCCATGGCAGAAAAAGAGTAAACAGAAGCTCGATCTCAAAGAGGCCGCGAACATACTTGATGAGGACCATTACGGTCTTGATCAAGTTAAGAAAAGGGTGCTCGAGTATCTAGCCGTCCATCAGCTCACCGAGAAGATGAAGGGCCCAATTTTGTGCTTCGTTGGCCCTCCAGGAACAGGAAAGACATCGATTGGGAAATCAATAGCCCGCTCCCTGGGAAGAAAGTTCGTGAGGATATCCCTGGGCGGGGTTCATGACGAAGCTGAGATTCGCGGGCACAGGCGCACCTATGTTGGGGCACTTCCGGGCCGCATTATCCAGGCGATACATCAGGCGGGCACGAAAAACCCCGTCTTTATGCTTGATGAGATCGATAAAGTCGGTACCGATTTTAGGGGCGATCCGACCGCAGCACTTCTTGAAGTGCTTGATCCAGAGCAGAATTTTGCGTTCAGCGATCACTACCTTGAGGTCCCCTTTGACCTATCGGATGTCATTTTCATTACGACGGCAAACCTGCTTGAGACTACACCTCCTGCACTAAGGGACCGTATGGAGGTTATTCCATATGTTGGCTACACAGAAGAGGAGAAGGTTCAAATCGCGACCAAGCACCTCATCCCGAAGCAGATTGAATCGCATGGGTTAAATGGTAAACACCTATTAATTGAAGAAGGGGCGCTAAGAAAGATCATCCGCGAGTATACGAGGGAAGCTGGCGTCCGTGATCTTGAAAGAAAAATTGCCAGCATCTGCAGGCAAGTCGCACGAAAGGTCGTCGAGGGTGAGAAAAAGCGCCTTAAGATAACGAGCGAGAATATTCACAATTATCTCGGCCCCAGGCAGTTCCGTTATGGATTAGCTGAAGAGGCTGATGAGATAGGCGTTGCCACTGGGCTTGCTTGGACCGAGGCTGGCGGCGATGTGCTCTCCGTGGAGACGACAATACTTGCTGGAAAGGGAGAGCTAACGCTAACCGGTCACCTGGGTGAGGTCATGCGTGAATCCGCCCAGGCTGCCGTAAGCTACATCAGATCGCGCGCCGAGATGCTTAAAATAGATAAGCACTTCTATAGCGAATACGATATCCATATCCATGTGCCCAGTGGAGCGATCCCCAAAGATGGGCCATCGGCGGGTATAACGATAGCGACATCGCTAGCATCCACACTTACTAAGCGCCCGGTAAAGAGGGAAATGGCTATGACCGGGGAGATTACCCTCAGAGGCCGCGTGCTTCCAGTAGGGGGTATAAAGGAGAAAATCCTTGCAGCTCACCGTGCGGGCATTAAAGGAATCATCGTGCCGATGGAGAACGAGAAGGATATCGAGCTTGTTCCCAAGGAAGTAAAAGAAGAGCTCAAGTTCTTCTTTGTCGATCATATGGATGAGGTTCTGGAGCTTGCGCTTACGCCCGAAAAACCTGTGAAACGTGCGCGGGAATTGACGGTAAAAGCTTAGTAAAGCTAGTAATAATTATTTGATAAGTAACCGCTCATGTTGTATGATTAGGCCATAGAGCATGATTTAAGGCTCAGGATTGGCTGCCACGTCATGGGTAGATATCTAACTTTACTAGGGAGTATCCTGATTAAGCAGGAGGATCCATAAAGATCCCCTTGTGGGGATAAACATTACCCATAATCCTGAGCCTTTTTCTATTATTAGTTACCGGTTGTTAATGCTCGGTAAATTCACTAATGGCTGATCGCTGATAGGCCAATTAATCCAACATCAACTCATAGGGGTGTTAGCGCTATCCTAAAACCTACGACAACCTGCAGCACCAGCATACGCGTGTGTTCCAAATATCTCCAGTTTAAAAATTTGCTCCAACCGTTTATAGTATAATGTGTGGCAAATCTCTATTAACTACTGCTTGCAGCTAGCTTTTAGCCGTCTTTGAGCGAGGTAATAATGCAATTCTTTGCTAAAGGTAATCGGGGCAACGAAGTCGTTGATATACAGATTAAGCTGTCTAGGCTCGGCTATAACCTCGGGCCGAACGGTGCCGATGGCTGTTTCGGTGATGCGACCGAAATAGCGGTTAAAGAATTTCAACGCGACCGGGACCTCATTGTTAACGGCAGAGTTGATGAAAAGACCTGGAAGGTCTTGGTCGAGGCTACTTACAGGCTTGGAGATCGCCTACTTTATCTGAGATCGCCCTTTTACAAGGGGGATGACGTACGGGAGCTTCAAAACTATCTGAATACGCTAGGCTTTAATACAGGCCAGGTCGATGGCATATATGGCGAAACAACCGAACGGGCGGTCCGCGAGTTCCAGCGGAATGTTGGCCTTCAAAGCGATGGGATTTTCGGACAATCAACGCTTGCTGCAATACAGAACCTTAGACACCTGCTGACCGATGAAGTCAGCTGCATATTCCCGGATCCACACCGGGACCAGCCCTCTGCATTATCAATCTTCCAGAATAAGAAAATAGCGATCGATCTTAACCTGCAAGATCGATTGGAAGGGGTATGGTGTGCGGTAGGCGAGATAGAGATCAGCCGAGACCTTGGCGCTCGGCTTGGTAATCTACTTGAGCTACTTGGTGCGCGCGTCTTCTACCTCGGAGAAAGAGAAGCGAGTCTCCTTGATGGGACTATCGAGATGTATATAGGATTTGGGCTAAGCTCTGCGAGCGATAGTAAGCTATGTGGAAGCACTGTCATCTACGCTAATTCACCTGGCGAGGTTGGGGTGAGGAGCCAAATACTTGCAATATCAGTGCAAGAGGAAATTACGAGATCGCTAGGATCTAAAGATTTAGGGATTAGGCCATCTAGCCTTAAGCTCAAGGCGAATAGTGAAATACCTGTAGCCATCGTAAAACCGCTATTCGCTACAAACCCAAGGGAATGTCTGCTTCTTTGCGAAGAGATATTTAGGCAAAAAATTGCTGTAGCGGTTTTTGACGGCATAAAGAACTACCTGCAATTTCTTTGATTTGCAGTTGCCAGCCTGGTTTGCCCTCGATAGTAGATTTATGGTAAACTTGCTCAGCACCACTTTTCAGTAGATTTCTTAGCTGGGTTTAAAGTATTATTTGTCGAAGTAAGTGATAGCGCTGGAATTAGGAGGAGATGTAGCATTTTACGTAGCAAAGCGAGGTTAGTTTCAGTTGTGTCCATAATGGCCGTAATGTTAGGGGTTGCTATACCACCTGTATCCGCCGTACCGGTAAGTAACGACAGGCAAGCTGAATTCAATAGAATTCAGACTCAAATTGACCAAATTGACCAGCAACTCGATGTGATCGTTGAGGAGTATAACGCCGCAGCCCTTGCTTTGAGTAAAACCCAGAGTGAACTCAGATCTTGTAGCGCAGAGTTAAAGGCTGCTGAAGAAAAGTTGGCCAGGACGCAAGCAGTTCTAAATAGCAGAATCGCAAGTGCCTATCGGGAAGGCGGTCTCTCCTATCTGGAAATACTCATAAATGCCAAGGATATCAATCAGTTCTTTTATTGCTTGGGGTTGCTTGAGCGATTAACAAACCAAGATGTACAGATAATTGCTGAGCTTAGAGAAAGTGAGAAAGAAACCACGGCACAAAGAGCAATACTTCTAGAAAAAGAGAAGAAGCAGAGAGCGATTGTCACGGAGATTAAGGGAAAGAAGGATAGAATCGCCTCAAGCTTAAGAGAAAGAAACAATCTGCTTGCTAATATTTCAAATGAGCTTTCTCAGCAAAGGAGGGCTGAGGCTAGAGATCAGGCTAAGCTCAGAAAAAAACTTAAGCTAAGCTACGGGCCGCGCTCCGGAGTTTCGGTCTCTCGCGGAGGAGGCAGGGCGAGGGTTGTTGACCTCGCTATGGAGGAACTTGGTAAGCCCTATAGTTGGGGGGCATCCGGCCCTAACTCTTTTGATTGCTCTGGTCTTACACAGTATGTCTATGGAAAGATAGGCATCTCACTACCGCATTCAAGCAGGGCGCAATATGGAAGCGGTCAGCACGTAAGCCGAGGCGAGCTTCAACCTGGCGATCTGGTGTTTTTTGCTCGCGGCAGTACTATATCGCACGTTGGAATATACGTCGGCGGGGATAACTTTATTCATGCACCGAGGACTGGCGATGTGGTGAAGATAGACAGCATTAGTTCGCGCGGGGGCTATGTGGGAGCAGTAAGGCCCTAAGCATAAAAACGAAATGGCCGGTTTAAAGCTGGCCTTTTTTGTGTAGGAAATAAATACATAAAAGAGCCTTCAATAATTCACTGATGGAGGTATCCATGAGTTTTCGAGTTTCGACATCAGAGCGCATCCAGCTGAAGGATATCACGACAGAGGTGGCCTCGGAAGTCAAAAAAAGTGGGGTAATAGACGGAGTCGCGCTGGTATACGTGCCCCATGCAACAGCAGCCCTCCTGATTAACGAAAACGAGCGGGGACTGGTATCCGATCTTACATGGACGATTAAACAGATAGTGCCTTGGGATAGATCCTACGAACACAATAGAATAGATGATAATGCTGCCGCTCATTTAACCAGTGCGGTTCTCGGGTGTAATCTAACCATTCCCATTACCGATGGAAAACTTGAGCGGGGTACATGGCAGAACATTTTCCTGGTCGAGCTCGATGGTCCGAGGCAGCGCAGGGTAATAGTCAAGGCCATAGGAAAGTAATTACTGATCCTGCTTTGTTTTTGATCCGTTACCATGCCTCTTCTTAAAGGGAATAACATTTGCAGCTTTTCTACTGCTCTTGCCTCTGGGACTGTAGGCGCTATTATTGCCAGAGCGATTCTGTTGAGGGTAATAGACCTTCCGCCCTCTCCCTCTTAACCAAAATACGAGTGCCATGATGAGGAGGCCTACGATAAAGATCCAGTAGATAGTCGTAAGAACCGTAGCTACCCGTGTAGCCATGATGATAATGGCCAGGAAAAGAAGGATAAGTAGATTTTTATACCCCTTAAATCTTACCCAGAACGGCGGTCTTCTGTTGGACGATTCATACGCTAGAAGCGATCCGCAATTTGGGCACTTGAACTTGCCAGTTTCGTATCTGCTACCACATTTAGGACAATACAACATGATCACTTATTATAAGCCCAAATAAATGCATTTTAAAGATAGAAGCACATGGAAGTTTTTCATTGACAAATTGCTGGCTCGCATGCTAACTTTTACTGAAGTAAAGGGGAGTAGCTAGATTCAGTAGAGTCGTCAGTACGGCAATAGCCCGGTTCTACTGGTTAGTTAATATCTAACTAACAAGCAAGACCTTTACCGCGATACAGTTATCGGGGTAAAGGTTTTTTATTTTATAAAAGAGATCGCTAGAATTTTTCGGTGCAAAGCCGGGACTTTGCTTCTAAAATCGATAATAACACCTCAATTTTCTGGGAGGCTCTATGGAAAAGGTTAAAAAGGTTGTCATAAGCACAGAAATGCCTGATATTGGAATGCCTAAACGCGGAAAGGTAAGAGATATCTACGATTTAGGGGATCGCTTGCTGATTATTGCCACTGATCGGATTTCAGCTTTTGATGTGGTTCTTCCAAATGGTATTCCGGGCAAAGGCAAAGTTCTAACTCAAATATCCATTTATTGGTTTAACCAAATGAGGGACATAGTTGATAATCATATCATCAGCACCACTGTAACGGATTATCCCGAGCCCCTTCGCAAATACGGAGATATTCTTGAAGGAAGGAGCATGCTCGTTAAGAAAGCAGAACCGCTTCCTGTCGAGTGCGTCGTAAGGGGGTACCTCTCCGGCTCCGGATGGAAGGAGTATGAAGAAAGAGGAACCGTTTGCGGCATAAGGTTACCGGAGGGCCTTGTTGAATCCGCCAAACTTGACGAGCCGATTTTTACACCCAGCACAAAGGCTGAGGAAGGCCACGATATAAATATCTCTTTTGGTGAAATGGTGGATATCGTTGGGGAGGGTCTGGCTGAAAAGCTAAAGGGTACAAGCGTAAGAATATACGCAAAGGCAAGGGATATCGCTGAAAAAAAAGGCATAATTATAGCAGATACCAAGTTTGAATTCGGCATTTATAACGGCGAACTCATATTAATAGACGAGCTACTTACACCCGACTCATCCCGGTTCTGGCCCTTAAAGGATTACGCCCCCGGCAGGGGTCAGGACAGTTATGATAAGCAAATCGCTAGGAACTACCTGCTGACGCTTGATTGGGATCAAACTTATCCAGGACCGGTTCTTCCAGATGATGTTGTTGAGAAGGTTGCCAGGGTATATGGCGAGATTTTAAATGTCCTGACAGGATAAACGAGCACTCATTTTCCAGGAGCACAGGGCGGAAAAGGCGGTAGAGGCGCTGCGAATGATGACCGCGCCGACAGCGACCGTTTTAAGAGACGGTGCGCTATGCTGCATTGCGGCCTCTGAGCTTGTCCCCGGGGATATGGTAATCCTTGAGCTGGTAGGATTGTGCCGGCCGATATGCGGCTTATAGAGGCTGTCAGGCTGAAAGCCGAGGGAGCGGCCCTCACCGGAGAATCAATTCCTGCGGAAAAGCAGGTAAAAGCACTGCAAGACGAAAAACTACCCCCCGGCGATAGAACGAACATGGTTTATAACGGAACAGCCATTTCTTGCGGCAGGGGAACTGGCGTTGTTGTTGCAATGGGCATGAACACAGAGCTTGGTAAAATTGCCCATATTTAACATCGGTAAGCCTTGCAGTAGCGGCAATACCAGAGGCATTGCCCGCGGTTATTACTATCTCACTCGCGCTAGGCGCAAGCAAACTGGTCAAACAAAATGCTTTGATAAGAAAACTCCCAGCAGTTGAGACCCTTGGCTCCGTTACGTATATCTGTTCTGATAAAACAGGTACCCTTACCCTGAATAAAATGACTGTTGAGGAGGTCCACGTTGATGGCAAGCTACTTAAAAAAGAGCAGCTTACTGAAAAAAGTCACGAGATAAACGATAAAATGGCGGCCGATGGTTTAATTATGATAACAGGTGATCATCCTGTAACAGCACGGGCCATCGCAAAGCGGATAGGGATATTAGACGGTGATGCCGTTATAACTGGAAGAGAGCTTGATGAACTCTCCTTAGAAGAGTTCGAAAAGCGGGTAGAGCATATTAGGGTCTACTCAAGGGTAGCCCCTGAACAAAAACTGAAGATAGTAAAGGCGCTTCAAGATTATCAGGTACTCTCTGACCTCAAATGCGGGAACAATATGGGTTATATTCCTTGCCCCGTTTTTTGGACTTCCGCTACCCCTGTTGCCCATATAAATTTTGTGGATGAACCTCCTCTGCGATAGCTTTCCTGGGCTCGCGCTCACTTCCGAGCCCGCGGATAAGAATGTGATGAGAAGGCCCCCTAGGCCGTATGAAGAGGGAGTCTTTGCCCGTGGCGGAGGGAGTTTTATGTTGAGACTCGGCTTCATCATAGGCGTGGTCGCCCTGATTTTGCAGGCATATGCAATTGATGCAAACATATCATGGCAGACGATGTTGTTTACATCGCTCGTGCTGGGCAGGATGGCTGTAGCTTTAGCCGTACGGTCTGAGCATGATTTGTTGCTTCAGGTAAGAGGAACGAGACATGGGGTGTAAGAAATGTCCGTTGCTACGAGCTGTTTTGCCTGATACAATAGGAAGTTGTAAACGATTGGGGATAGGTTTGTGGGAATAGTTGTTCAAAAATTCGGCGGAAGCTCGGTGGCCGACGTCGAGAAGATAAAGAATGTAGCGAGACGCGTGGTTGCGACCAAGTTAGAGGGTAAATCGGTTGTAGTCGTAGTCTCGGCACTCGGCGACACCACGGATAAGCTTGTTGAATTGGCGAGGCAGATCTCCGCAAGCCCACCGGAGCGCGAGATGGATATGCTGCTAGCAACTGGCGAACAACAATCTGTTGCCCTCCTTGCCATGGCAATCTATGAACTCGGTCGTGAAGCTATATCGTTTACCGGTTACCAGGTTGGTATAGTGACCGATAACAGCCATACGAAGGCAAGAATAGTTGATGTCAAATCCGAGCGAATACTGCAGGAACTTGAAGACGGGAAAATCGTTATCGTCGCAGGATTTCAGGGGGTTACTGTCGATAACGATATAACCACGCTGGGTCGTGGCGGCTCCGATACCACAGCAGTTGCGCTTGCTGCGGGCCTGAAAGCTGAAAAATGCGAGATTTACACCGATGTCGAGGGGGTTTTTACGGCCGATCCAAGGATTGTGCCGGATGCCTTGCTTGTCTCCGAAATAACGTATGAAGAAATGCTTGAGATGGCTGCAACCGGTGCAAAAGTCCTACAACTTCGCTCGGTCGAATACGCCAGGAATAGCGGCGTAATCATACATGTAAGATCTAGTTTTACCGATGGTGTCGGAACGGTCGTCAAGGAGGAGGATGAGGGGATGGAAAGACCCATCATAAGCGGGGTAACCCACGATACCAGCGAAGGAAAGATAACGATCTATGGAGTACCGGATAGACCCGGCATAGCGGCTAAGGTTTTCAGGCCATTAGCGGCAGCAAATGTCAACGTTGATATGATAGTTCAGAATGTAAGCTACGAGGGCTTTACTGATATCTCCTTCACTCTTAACCTAGATGACCTTCCGAGGGCTGTATCTATAATTGAGAATATCGCAAAGGAACTTGGCGCCAGGGGACACGATTGCGAAAAAGGTATAGCTAAGGTCGCTATCATCGGGGCCGGGATGAAGAGTCATCCTGGAGTTGCTGCTGAGATGTTCGATGTTTTAGCGAATAATGGGATAAATATCCAGATGATAAGCACTTCCCCAATTAAGATCGCCTGCGTTATCGATGCTAAAAATGTCGAAATCGCGGTACGCTCACTGCACGAGCATTTCCAGCTGAGCGAGGAGGCGGTTACCAGTGAAGTTCTGTAACGTGGCGATAGTTGGGGCAACGGGCGCCGTTGGCGAGGAGATGCGCGCCGTTCTCGAGCAACGCGATTTCCCTATCGGTGATCTTAAGCTTCTCGCATCCGCTCGCTCTGTCGGCAAGAAGTTTTCCTTTAAGGGAGAAGAGGTCCAGGTAGAAGAGCTTAAGAAAGGCTCCTTTAAAGGTGTAGATATAGCGCTCTTTTCAGCCGGAGCTTCGATAAGCAAAGAGTTCACATCGGCCGCCGTTGATGCGGCCGCCGTCGTCATCGACAACTCAAGCGCATATCGCATGGATGATGCCGTGCCGCTTATAGTGCCTGAGGTAAATCCCGGCGATATAAAGAAGCATAGCGGTATAATCGCTAACCCAAACTGTACCACCATCATAATGGTGGTCGCATTAAAACCGCTCTACGATTACAGTCGCATAAAGAGGGTTATTGTCTCAACATACCAGTCGGCCTCGGGCGCCGGGGCGAAGGGTATGGACGAGCTTTTGCGCCAGGCGAATGCGTTCGTCAGCGGCGATGACATAAAAGTGGAGCATTTCGCCTACCAGCTTCTCTTTAATCTCATACCGCACATCGATGTCTTCCAGGATAACGCCTATACCAAGGAAGAGATGAAGATGGTGAATGAGACCCGCAAGATAATGGGCGATCCCGATATCCTGGTTAGCCCGACTTGCGTGCGCGTTCCCGCTATTCGGGCGCACTCCGAGTCGATAAACGTCGAGACGGAGACAAAGATAACACCCGAAAAGGCCCGGGAACTATTTGCAGGGGCACCCGGGCTGCAAGTCGTTGATGATCCGGCGGATAAACAATACCCAATGCCGCTTTTCGTATCCGGTGAGGATGATTGCTTTGTCGGTCGCATACGGGAGGATCTGTCTCTGGATAACGGCTTAAATTTCTGGGTGGTAGGAGATCAGATACGAAAAGGCGCTGCCCTTAATGCGGTACAGATCGCCGAAGAGCTGGTGAAAGGATGGTCTAGAAACTAGAGACTAGAAGTAGGGGCCGAATTTGTCTGGGCTCTTTTCAAAGCGAAGATAAAATTGCCGCTACATAGAAAGACTAAAACCCTGCACTACGAAAAACCTACTATAGCAAAGGTGAACGATATTGAGCAAGAAAATCCCACCGATTGAAGAAATAAGTAAATTCCACGGCCACATTTGCCCGGGCTTAACGCTTGGCTACCGTGCCGCCCTCCTCGCCCTAGCATGGCTTGAACACCATCGTTCTGAGGATGAAGAAGTAGTCGCCATCGTTGAGAACCGCGCCTGCGGGATCGACGCCATCCAATACATACTTGGCACCACCGCGGGTAAGGGAAACTTCTTCATCGAGGATTATGGAAAGCACGTCTACACCATCGCTAACAGAAACACCGGTAAGGCTCTGCGGATCGTGGTAAAGCCAAAGGGCCGCTGGGCCAAGGAGGGCGAAACCAGAGAAGAAACGATACAGCGCCTCCTATCCATGCCCGCAGAGGACCTTTTCGATACCCGTGAAGAGGCGATCGATCTTCCCCCAAAGGCACAGGTATTGCAATCGGTGGTCTGTGAGTCTTGCGGCGAAGCCGCGATGGAGACGAAGATCAGACTTTACCAGGGCAGGAAGCTCTGCATCCCCTGCTTTGAGCATGAGAGTGGGAATAGTACTTGTTTGCTGAGATAGCAGTTGCTTACTATTGCTCAGTTCCCCATTTACTGCAAGCCCTCATTATGAGCTAGTGTTTGCTACTACGAAAAACGTATATAACTTTGCCTTAACTGTTCCTAATGGAGAACCGATGTATGTGATATCGGCAGCTTCATGATATGCCTAGAGCATTGTTGACTAATTTATTGTTAGCGATAAAGTATGTAGCCTCAAGCATATTAATGTGGCAGCTGCTCTAACTAAATTAGCAATCACTTATCAAAATCAAGGAAAACATACTGAAGCTGAACCTCTTTTAAAGCGATAGCGGCAAAGAAACTTTTGGTTAAGGAAGCTAAAAACCGTGGAATTAAGGTTACTGATTCAGAGGTTAAAGACTTTATAAAAAAGATGCGAGCAAGTATGGCCCAGATGCCCGATGAAGAAAAACAATTCTTTAATGATTATCTGCAGGGATTGGGCATGTCAGAGGATGAGTTCTGGTCAAGCAAAGAAGTCTTTAATGGGTATAAAAAAGGGCTGTATATTGGAAGGCTCAGGGAGCAGTTCATGAAAGATGCGAACACATCTGAAGAGATTAGGAAAGCAAACTCAGAGTTTGAGAAGTTTGAGAATAACCTGGTTGAGGGCACTAAAATCGAGATTGTCGATCCTGATATCTTTAAGTAAATATGGGTAAATGAGTCGGTTGAAAAGAGAGAGGCAATACAACTGGAGATACTGAAAGAGACAAAAGGCCTCTCTTACGCAGACCGTAAGGCAATCGCTATAAAGCACTTGTAGAGCGCAGGGAACTTAGCAGGGAAGAGGTAGAAGAGATTATACAGGCAAATATTTAAATTACCTGCCCGGTGTAACAGCCGGGCCTTCTCTCTTTTTAGCCGTGATTGCCGTTGTACTAATAGAACCGGTAAGAATATTTCAACCACACTCTCCCTGCCACTTTGCTTACCGTTCTTACCGCTATTAGCGGTTTTTAGGGGAGGTAAAGTACCAATTTTTTTCTCTTACGGGGCTCATGAGGCAGAAGAAAAAGATTTTGTGGCCAAATTGTGGCCAAAAAACCAATTTTAAACAAAAAAGAAGTGGGTATCTTGCCAAATACCCTCTTCTACCCGCTATTTCTTTGAGCGGGCAACGAGACTCGAACGTCACGACGTCGGCCCATCACGGCCTCCCTGGTCGGGGAAACTCACGTTTCCCCGCCAGTACCACCCCTTTTATGGATGACCATGGGGGAGTCTCTCCCCCATGGATAAGACCCCCTCGGTCGCGCGTTCTTCGCCTCATCAATAATCCAGATAAGCAAAAAAGGGCCTCGAAATGAGGCCCTTTTTGTTTGAGCGGGCAACGAGACTCGAACTCGCGACCCTCAGCTTGGGAAGCTGATGCTCTACCAACTGAGCTATGCCCGCAGAACCAGTAGTCGGAAACAGAGGGCCTTTGGCCCTCCAGAAACCAGATTCTTAATTCCTTACTCTGGCCCTTCGATTCTAGTCTCTGATTTCCGGTTTCTGGTCTCCGATTATACCTGATTTACACATCCCTGTTAAGAAGCAGCGGTAAAATGCTTCTTCTGGTAGCGGTTTGCTAGAAGCAGAGTGATGGCCATCGACAAGAGGATCGCTGCGGCAATCGCTTTTCTCCTATCTATTGGATGCTCCACCTGACTTCCGGCCACAACAACGGTTATGCTTTCGGCATGTATATCGAGCTCCCCGGCATGCTCGCTGCATGCCTGATTGAAAATGCCTTCAACCAGAACCGTGTCTCCGATGTGGTTATAGTCACCGGCAAATTTTATTTTACGAAGTTCCGCTACTGGAGCCCACACGCCAATGGCATCGCCCCCATCATGGACATTTACCCAGCCGTACTCGCCTCGCTCCATAATGTCGCCTATAGCTTCTCCTTGAAAGGAAATCCTCTTGCCATCATATTTTTTGGAGTCCTCAATCAGCTCGGTGCTTGATACCAACGCGTAAGCGGGTGACGCCAGGAAAGATATAATTATGACTATTAGCAAGACAGTGGCTTTACGCATTACTTACCCCTCACCGAAGATATTATAAAGCCAATAAGGGCTACTATTGATATAAACTCAAGGCGCGCAGCCCACATCTGGATCATGTAGACTATTTTAAGCGCACTTGGAGCATCTACAAGCGGAATTCTTGAGGATATGCCGTTATTTGCTCCGGCGGAAATCGATTGAAATAGAGAATCGATAAATGAATACCCGTAGAAAGTACCGGCAATAGCAGCGATAATATAGGAGGCGACATAGGCAAATCCTATTATAAATGCGTTCAGCAATAACTTTTCGGTAATGACGTTTTTCTTCAAGTGATGATACTTTTCAACGATCACCGATGACGGGGGTAAAAGCATCCTTTTTATCTCTAAACTGAAAGCCTTAAATATTATCATCAAGCGATGCATCTTTATTCCACCAGCCGTTGAGCCGATGCTGGCACCAAGGCCCATGGCAACCATCATGCCAAATAAGCCAAGCGGCCCCCAGAGGTCGGGAATCTGTGAACTATAAACGGTCGTAAAACCGGTGCTGGTGAGCGCCGATATCTGCTGGTAAAAACCCCGTCTGAAAACAGAAAACGTCTCGTTGTATATGCCAATCTGCGATAGGGCAACAGCGGCAATAGCAAAAGTTGTGCATATGGCCGCAGACATGGTCAATAACTCGGCATTCTTGTATATCTCACGCCTATTGCCCGAAAAAAGCGCATAGTAAACCGCAAAGTTAATAGCGCCGGCAATCATAAAAGGCATCATGGCAAATTCATAGGTGGCGCTATGGTAGTAGATAACGCTTTGAGATTGGGGCGAGAAGCCACCGGTGTTAAAACCAGATACAAAAATAGTTATGGCATGAAATAAGGATCTGAGGGGAGGTATTCCTATCTGCCAACCCACCAACCACAGCGTGGTCACTCCCAGACCAAGATATATGAGAGTTACCGATACTATAAAGCGCGTGGTCTGAAATAAATTCGGCAGAATCTTTTCCTCGCGCGCCTCGCCAACATACATTCCATAGATGCCCGATGCCCCACCAGTCATAAGGGTAAGCATAACGACGACAATTCCTTGCCCACCTATGAACATGGTTAGGTGCCGCCAGAAATTGTGCCCGTAAGAGAGATGATCGAGATCCTGGATAAGGGTAAGACCGGTTGCCGTAAAACCGCTCATGGCGTCGAACATCGCGTCAAGAAATGAAAGGAAGTGCCCACTTAAATAAAGCGGTATTGCACCGAAGAGCATTGCAGCCAGCCATGCAACTGGCACCACTAAAATACCGTGCATCCAGCTCATCTCTTTCTTGTTTGAACAAGTAATTGATAAAAGATAGCCCGCAGAAAAAGCGATGCTTGAACCGATGACAAAATCAATCACCGGTCCCCACTCACGATTGAAAAGAGATATTGCTAGCGGCAGGAGCATGGCAAATCCGATGCCGAGGATGAGTTTCCCTGTATAAAAGCCGATTATTTTAAGATCTATAAGCCTTGGCCTGAGGAACACCTAAAACCACCTCAAAGCCAAAACACTGATCATGAAGGCTATAACAATAAGAACAATGGCATATAGCAATGCGGTTCCTACGCCGGTAGCATGCCGTAGAACCTGCTTACCTATATCCCTTTTACTAGGCATCAGCTCTACCTCTCTCCAGCCAATATATCTCTAAGAGCCTGCTCTTTATCGGGGGTAGTAACGGCGATCACCGCATCGCCTGCCTGGATGATGGTATTTCCTCTTGGGATTATTACTTCTTCACCCCGGATAATGGAGACCAGGACGATCTCTCTCGGAAGCTTAAGATCGGCGAGCTTTTCCCCATCTATTGGCACATCGCTGGGGAGATCCATCTCCACTAAAACCAGATTCCCCTTCTTTAACGCCTGGAGAGTAATGATATCGCCGATTGTCGCTTCTTCCTCGATGAGCCTGGTAATGATAGTCGTGCTTGACAGGGCATTTATGCCGAGCGCATGGAAAATGCGCTCATTTCTGGGATCATTTACCCTGGCAACAGCCTTTGGGATATTAAATCCTTCCGTTGCAAGTTGACACATGACCAGGTTATCGTCATCGTCGCCTGTAACTGCAGCAAGGACATCGGCGCGCTCTGCTCCTGCCTCCTCCATATACCTTACATCACAAGCATCGCCGTTGATAACAAGTACATCCTCGCTATCTTCAGCTATCCTTGCACATTTATCGGGATTCTTTTCAAGAATGACGACGGTGTGGCTCCTTTTTGTCAGTTTTCTCGCAAGTGACGCACCGACCTTGCCGCCACCGCCAATTATGATGTACATGAGATTTTCTCCGTTAACTTCCGATTGGGGAGGAAAGTCCGTTTCTCGCCTTCATATCGATTTCCACATCGAAGAGCCTAGCTACCTTTTCCATAGCATCGACGCTTACCGCCGCAATTATCGTATCGCCCACAGCAATCCTGGTATCCGCCGAAACGATCACGCTTTTTTCGCCTCTGGTTATCACCGCTGGTCTAAATTGATTTGGGATTTCGATATCAGCTACCTTTTTACCGGCAAGCTTCGGCGTCGCTTTAATCTCAACAATCTGCGAATTACAGTCTAGGTTTATCTCGGATACAAACTCTCGCCCCAGCACCCAATCGCGTATTTTGTGCGCAACCAAGGTTGTACCGCAGACCGTATCCAACCCTAATTTATGATATGTCCTTTCACGATCGGGATAGTATACTCTTGATACTACCTTGGGCACATCATATAATTTCTTGGCTACCTGACCGGCCATAATGTTTGCGTTATCTAGGTTGGTCACCGCCACGAACACGTCGGCTTCTGTAATGCCCGCTTTCTCAAGAACCCGCTCGTCAAAGCCGTTTCCTACGATAGTTAGGCCATTGAAGCTTGTCCCCAACCGGCGGAATGAACTACTACTGGCATCAATGACAACCACATTATGCCCATCGTTTGAGAGCATCGTTGCAAGCTGGGCGCCTACACGTCCGCATCCGCCTATAATAATGTACACGCTCTCGCCTCCATGAAGTAAATCCAGCGATGGCTATTTTGATCAAAGGCAACCATCAAAGACTAGCTTGTGCTTAAAAGAAAAAGATATAGAAGAATGATAATCCTGCCACTAGACCTAGTCAACGTAATTTAAGTTACTCGTTCCTTTCGAAGTACCAGACACCGATCGCGAGCACGATTGCCCCGAAACATACGACAACCAAGATATCTAGCCAGATGGGATAGATCGGATTACCTATCAATGTTTGCCTGAGGGCGTCGACACCGTAGCTTAGTGGATCTATACTGACTAAAACATGCATCCATACAGGGAGGCCCTTCTGAGTCGGGAACATCGCGCCAGAGAGAAAAAACATGGGAAGAAGGATGAAGTTAACGACCACCTGAAAACCCTCATGGGTATGCATGCGCACAGCAATCAGTATCCCGAAGGAGGTCATGGAAAAGGCGATCATAAACATTAACAAGAACGCCAACAATAGCTGGGCCGCAGTAAAGCTCAACCCAACGACCGGCGCGAAGAGAAGCACTATCGTTCCCTGCATAACCGCCACCGTGCTTCCGCCAAGTGCTCTACCTATCGCAACCGACCAGCGCGGTATCGGAGCCGCCAAAACCTCCTTTAAGAATCCGAACTCCCTATCCCAAATAATCGAGACGGCGGAGAATATCGATGTAAACAGGACCGACATCGCTATTATCCCCGGGTAGATAAAGCGGAGATAATCAGAGCCGCCGCCCCGCACAAAGGCAGTGGACAGGCCAAGCCCAAGAACAAACAGCCAGAGAAGTGGCTGCACGGATGAGCTAATTATCCTGGGTTTATCGCGTATAAACCTGGTAACATCTCTTAACCAGAGGGTGTAGATTCCCACTAAGGCCGATTTCAACGCGCGCGCCTCCTCTGTGAGCGCACGCGGGATCTGAGCTGGTCCCAGCCCTCAACTTTCTCATCCCTTATCTTTCTGCCGGTAAGATTTAAGAAAACATCTTCCAGGGTGGGTCTTCGGAGGGAAATCGAGGTTACCCTGGTCTCAAGCGCCTTGATGAGTTTTGGCATAAAGTGATCGCCACTTTTAACCTGTAAAGATAGCTCTCCATTAAGCTCCTTAACCTCTACGTTGAATTTCTCAACAATCTCCCTGGCAGCCCGCTTGTTATCCTCGGTTGAAAGCACAATGACATCCCCGCCAACCTCTTCCTTTAGCCTTTGCGGAGTGTCGATGGCGATGAGTTCGCCGTGATCTATTATCGCGATGCGTACGCAGTGCTCGGCCTCATCCATGTAGTGGGTCGTTAAGAAGATGGTTATGCCCTCGTCTGACCTGAGTTGGTTGATGTATTCCCATATGTGATGCCTCGTCTGCGGGTCGAGCCCGAGAGTCGGCTCATCTAAAAACAGCACCTTCGGTCGGTGAAGAAGCCCTCTTGCGATTTCAAGACGCCTCTTCATACCACCAGAAAAGGTTCGCACCAGATCTTCTTGCCTTCCCGAAAGCTCGACGAGATCTAAAACCTCTTTTATGCGTTGCCCTCTCTCTAGCCTCGGAACGCCATATATCATGCCATGAAATCGGAGGTTCTCTACTGCTGTGAGGCGCTCATCAAGGCTTGGGTCCTGAAAAACCAGGCCTATTGATTTTCTTACCGCTAACCTGTTTTTTGCAACATCAAAGCCGTTGACGCTAGCCCTTCCACCAGTTGGCCTAAGGAGAGTACAGAGCATGTTTATTGTCGTTGTCTTCCCGGCACCATTTGGCCCCAGGAAGCCGAATATCTCGCCATGGCCTACCTCAAACGAGACTCCCTTAACTGCGGCGAGGCCATTATAATCTTTTGCCAACTTTTCTACTTCGATAATCGTTTTAAGCTCCCGCCTCAAAGGATTTAATCATGTCATTCATGCTCAACCGGCATCTCCATTTATTCCTCGATATCGTCGAGAGTTGGTGGAATATATGCTCTCCTTCTTTCCCCTTTTTTCTGCTCCCTCTTCGTGAAGGCCTCGTATACATCAGCGATTAGACTAAGGCATGCTGAACGTGGCGGAGATTGGTCTATTGGTTCTGGTGGGTTTTCGTGGGTCTGGATGTAGCGCAACGCCGCATCGGCCATCACCATACCAGCGCCCTGCACGCAATCACCAAGTTCAAGATCATTTGCTGTATGAAGAAGCGCTTCTCTTACTAACTGCGGTGAGGCATCTCTATCTGCCTCAAGCAGAAGGGCGATGATGCCGCTTACGTGAGAGGTCGCCATGCTCGTACCAGTGGCAGAAGTGTAGTAATTGTCTAATGCCTTGCCAGCACGCGTATTTTTTGCCCGCGCCGATACGATATCAACCCCAGGTGCCACAATCTCGGGCTTTAATCTCTCATCTATCGTCGGGCCCCTGGATGAGAATTCTGCGACGAGTCCGCTTGCCGTGGCTGCGCCGACCGTTATTACACGGCGCGCCGCGCCGGGACTCCCTATCGTCCTCCTGCCAGGGCCACTGTTTCCGGCTGCCACGCAGACAACCACACCAGCTTCTACCGCGGCGTCGCATATCTCGCATAAAGCATCGTTCCCGTCTGAGGAGCCGCTTGCGCCGATCGAAAGGTTAACGATATCTGCAGACAGGTCAACCGCCCACTCGATGGCCGCCATAACATCACTCATTCGGCCGCTACCATTAGATTTTAAAGCCTTACCAGATATAATTAGCGCATCTGGGGCTATGCCTATAAACCTACCTCCGGAATAGGCACCGCTTCCGGCTGCTATACCGGCTACATGGCTCCCATGGCCATTACCATCTTTAAATCCCTCAAGCGTAAAATCCCTAATGGCTACAACACGGTCGGCAAAATCAGGATGGGTTCCATCGATTCCAGTATCAATAATCGCAAGCTTCACGCCCTTCCCTGTAAAGCCGGTTTCATGAACAGCCTGAACATCTGCAAGCGCCACAGATCCATCGATAACCACATAGACTTTCTCGTCCTCTTCAATCTTCTCAACCCACGGCTCACGTGCAAGCGCCTCAACCTGGCCTGCGGGGATGGCAAGGGAGACAGCCTTTGCCATCTTAATTATATGGCGGATACTGAGCATAGGGCGTCGCATAAGCTCCTCTATGATATCTTTCTCCAGCAGCCGCGATTTTACTATAACATGCACCTTCTTATCTGGTGCTTTTTTCGAGATCACATCAGCCAGTTTGGCCGCTATTCGCATCTAAACCTCCTTACCGTAATATTATAATTGTTCAATTGCCTTGACACATAACGTTTTGTTCGACATAAGGGTTTATCTCTGTACCAGCCTCACTTCGCACCTACGTAACCGAATAAGGCGCCTATTGCTGAAGCAACCAGCCAGCAAACAGTTATAAAAACAAGCGCTACTCGATAACCAAGCCAGCGACTTACCATAGAAAGAACGGGGAAGTTTACCACCGGGGCCGCGAGCATAAATGCAATAACGCCTCCCAGGCTCATACCCTTCTTTAATAATACGAGAAGGAGCGGCACGTCGGTACCGATAACAAAGTAGAAGGGGAAACCGATCAGAGCCGCACTCGGAGCCGATAGTGGGCCGCTAAAAAATGATTCGATCACCTTCCCCGGAACCATAGCCTGGATAAGTATCGCCAAAATCATACTCAATAACAACCAGGGCAATACCACTTTTCCCAGTCGCAAAAAACCCTGCCAGATGCCGATAAGCCCATCCTCAGTACCGTTCACATCGCTATCCGATCCCGAAGCTTCGCAATAATCCTTGTTGAAAAGCGACTCTACTTCACCAATCGCCACAGGCGCGAGTCTTGGCTCCAACACCCTGAAGATTAGCGATAAAATGAACGCGAAAAGAAGGGCGACTATCAACCTAAGAACCGCGAACTGCCAACCGATCAGCGATGTAACGATAATCGTCGATATGCTGGCGGCAGCGCCAGTCCCGATAAAAGTGAGAACCAGCATCCATGGTGCTCCACCTTTCCTTGCGATTGCTGCCATTGGGATACGATAACCAGATGTCACGGGAAGAAGCACTCCAAAGAACGCCGATACTAAAACAGCGCGGGCACCATTACGCTGGATCAACTCATCCAGCGAGCGGGGCGGGAAGCACTGCGCTGAGACGGCGGAGATCGCAAGTGCTATAATAAACAGCGGGAGCACGTCGAGAGCAAAATCGCGAAACATATGCAAAATCCCAAGAAATGCCACGATAACCTCTCCCGCATAAGTGTTTTATTAAGTTTAACTGCTTTTCGACAAGGCTTTCAACTCAAACCCAGATATTGCAATAGAGGTTTTGATCGAATTGCCGATAGTTACAGGCCTGTGGCCTGGAGATTAAGTTTCAGATCGTAGGATACAGAAGCTGGTAGCCATTAGCCGGTGGAATTACCAACTGCCTTCCTGTTGTTTTTATAACAACCGTTAGCTGGCAGATGTGATGAGGGGATAAGTAAATATGTCTCTAAAAATCGCTTTGCGGCAGGTCGTCAAGAGAAGACGAGATGCGCTCAGCCGCAATGAGCGAGAGCGTAAAGCTATAGCTATCAAAGAGAGGCTCTTTGTCCTGCCGGAGTTTAGAAATGCTGAGTCGGTACTCTTTTACGCTGCATTTGGGAGCGAGGTACCGACGCTTAAGATGATGAGTGAGAGCCTTGGGCTGGGCAAAAAAATTATTCTTCCTATTACAGACACCAAGACAAAGAACCTAGCGCTACGAAGAGTGCATGATTTAAAAAATCTCCAACTAAATCAATATGGGATTCCGGAACCAGTCCCTGAGAGTACCGTTCACCACGACTATAACGAGGTCGACCTCGTTATAGTGCCAGGAGTAGTGTTCGACCGATACGGCCAGCGTATCGGCTATGGCGGTGGCTATTACGATCGCTTCTTAAACAGAATCGATCCTTCAGTTCCGAGGGTGTCGATCGCCTTTGAGGAACAGATCGTGCCCGAGATACCTGCAGAAAGCCACGACCTGCCAGTTGATAAAATTATAACCGAGGAGCGAGTTATCGATGCCTGTAAGGCAAGGCTAATTCCTCCTCCTTGACGGGAGAAGGGGCGTTAGCCTGCAAGAGGGATTATTCCTGGGGAAGGATTTCCCCATGATCAAACATATATGTAGGATGTAGGGGCGGACCCTGTGTCCGCCCTAGGAAGGGTCGAGACAAGCTCGACCACTACTCTATGGAAACGTGAGTTTCCTTAGGCCATGGAAGGCCCGTGATGGGCCGACGTGTCCGCCCGTAGTTGCCCGATTTATCGGGCGTATTTATCTCCCTCTGGGAGAGGGTGTAGGGTGAGGGTAAATACCCTCATTTCATACCCGCATGCTGACAGCTTCTCATCACGCATGCATGATGGTTGCTACTACTCTGTCAGGCTTGCAATGACAATTCATAGTATGTTTGGCGGTGTACCAGATTCACAGCAGGCTGAAATGCGCAAAAACCATCAAAACGATGGTAGCGGCAAGCAGGGTGCCTGCTGCCAGCTGGGTAGGAGTATGCTTTCTCAGGGTAAACCTAGCCCATATTACAAGAGGCACTAGAATAACAATCGGAGCTGCAATCTTACCGTAGAGGAAGACCAGGGCCAGGACGATCGATGTTATACCCGCAGCATGCAGGCTTATCTTCCAGAAGATGGTGATTATAGTGATTACTATACCAGTCAGCACAACCACCCAGGAGATAGCTTTTATGGCCTCCGGGGCGCTTGCCAAATAAACAGCAATAAGCCCCAGGACAGCGCAGCTAAGTGAAAAAATAAAGGGTTTAATTCTATCCTCGCGCGTGCTTATGTGGGCATCTTTTACCAATCCCAATCTTATCCTGCGCTTTATATCCCACAACGGAAGCGCGCTAAAGAAAAGGGTAAGGATCAACCAGTAGATAATAGCAGCCCCAATGCTCTTTGACGAGCCGATGGCTACAAGAAGGAAGAATGGCGAAGAAGAATAGTAAGGATTGAGCAGATCAGATATTCTATTTGCTAGCTTTTCTCGGCTCAAAACTCTTCACACCACCCATCGCCCGGCGTCCGTATACTACATTTATATCTGCCCCCAATAATAGAAGTACCGCTGAGATGTATAGCCAGAACATTAGAAGTACTATGCTCGCGAGGCCTCCATAAACCAGCCCATACCCCTCACGGGCAAAGGCATTAAGGTAGAAGGCGAAGCCGTATTTGGCAATCTCCCAGGTAAGCCCAGCCACGAGGGTACCAGGCAGGATGCTCTTAAAGCTCAGCTTAACATTAGGCACCAGCTTATAGATGATTAAAAAAAGTAGCAGCGATGAGATGATGCCGAGGACAGTATTGAAAAGCGTCCAGACAGCCACAATCACCCTGCCGGTGAATAGAAGCCTTAAAATCTCATCCCTAAATACTGTTGCGAGCGCAGTGGCGCTAAAGGAGAAAAAAATAAGGGCGGCGATGATCAAGTATACCCCGATCGCGACGAACTTTTGCACGAGAATATTTCGTGTCTCTGCTGTCTCATATACTGCATTTAGGCCGATGGCTATCCCACCGAAAAGATTAGTCCCAGCCCACAAGAAACCAAGAAGTGCGATGATGCCGGCGATCGACCGGAAATCGATAAGGGGTATGATGATGCTATCCCTGATAAAACCGGCAAGCGCTGGGAAATTGGCCAACACGAAGTCCATAACCTGATTTTGCACAGCCGGGTCCTCCAATACAAACCCAAGAACAATGCCTGAAAAAAGGAGGAGCGGGAAGAGCGAGAAAAATATAAAAAACGCGATACCGCCGGCGAGCAGCGAGCCGCTATGTTTGTTGAATTTAAAATAGACCTCTTTTAGAAACTCAAAGGTATTCCGGAGGAAGTGCAACCCCATCACTCCTATTTAGCGCTTAGCCCTTCTAATTCGCGATCGGTGCTCTCGGCTCCTTCAACTAAATTCCGCTCGAGGCGAAACTCCCGCTCGGCGCCCTTCACAGTCAGGCTGTCCACGGCAACCAGCTTTGCTGGCGACTGCTGTATATGGAGAATATTTAGAGTATATGGTACACCCTGTTCAACCCGGAAGGTCCTGATTCCCGCTGCACCAGTCGTCCCGGCATTACTAAGGATATACCCTCTCCGCTCCTTCAAATTGGCCTTGTGGGTATGGCCAACGAGAACGATCGGCATTCTACCGAAGAATTTCTCGGCCACCCTGGGGCTATGCACCGCAAGAATTAACGGTTTTTTGGGTGACGCCTTAAGCTCATCTTCCAATCTGGCCCTCAATATGCTTGCTGATGTCTCGTCTACGGGCCTAACATCGTGCGTAAGGGAAGCTGGATCGGGTACACCCAGTATCGTTATTCCATTAATGGTAACCGGCTTCCCTTCAAGGATGATTACATTTTTAACGTCTTTTAAGAACGCTATCGTATCCGAAGAGTCGTGGTTTCCCGCGACAAAGGCGTAGGGCACCGGGAGGTTTGCTATGCCCTCGATAAGCCCGGTCTCAACCGGCGTGCCGAGATCTGTAATATCGCCTGTATCAATGATCATATCAACGTTGAAATCGATGACGACCTGCCTTATAAGATCTACCGCCGCCGGATTATTATGGATGTCAGAGACATGGAGTACCTTTAACGTATCTCCATCAATTGGCTGCCATGAGTCGACTTTGGAATAGAAAAAACCAACGTTTCGCGCAATGCTTCTTACCTCCTGCCGGAAGGCCTTAATGTCGCCGAGCTTCTTGGCTATCGCCTCGGTAGCCCAGGGAGCAGCAGATAAAGCACCACTATACCTA
The DNA here is from genome assembly GCA_014859275.1 of Actinomycetota bacterium. Taxonomy (GTDB): domain Bacteria; phylum Actinomycetota; class Aquicultoria; order Aquicultorales; family Aquicultoraceae; genus Kmv33. The sequence goes on from JACUUO010000013.1 coordinate 29,652, forward strand.
GGCTGCTTAAATGCGTAAACATTAAAGGAATAGTAGGTTCCAACAAGAAGGGCTCCGACAAGGGCAGCCCCAATTAATGCGCCTGCAGTCGCCTTTAGGAAGCGTTTCCGTGGCGAAACAGCGGCCCCTATTGCTCCACCAAGGGCTGCAAGGATGATTAACCTGAAAATAAACTTCTGGAAAGCGTCTTTTCCTTCCGCCTCGAGTCTTTGTATCAGCTCATCATGATCATTTAACCCGTCGGCAACCTCGCCTATCTCATGCAGATATATTCGCTCAAAAACAACCTTCAGCCTAAGTGGGGTCTTATGGGTAAAGGCGGCAATCTCGCCGAAGGGCGGGATTGCAAGCTCTGTTTCGCCGCGATACGATGGTGTCACACCAATGCCTATCCTGAAGCCATCTATATCGTATGATGAGTAGCCGAATAGAACTGCAGATAGGATGCTAGCCACAATCGCAAGGGCTAGCGCGATCCACCAGGCGGAGAGGCCTTTTTTAAAGACTTCAGTCATTCTATCACCTTAAAAGTGGCACTATATGGCTGGCAAGCCGGTGTGCCGGCGCGGCCCCTGACCGGGATTCTCAATCCGTCGAGGGTAAATTGGATATTTATCTGCCAACCATAAGCGCCTTCAAGTCTAATCTTAACAGCGGAAATTGCGGGTCGTCCCTTATAAATGATTTTAGGCTATCTTTGCCCGACTGCAAGCTCCGGCGCATGTCATAGCACCAAGCTCTCCTTATGGAATAGAAAAACATAAGGGGCTGCTTCTTGCAGCCCCGCATGAAAATTCCCCTAACTTACTGTGGCCATTATAAGCTTACCGTTAGCTAGTGCATATCTTAGCAGCCAGCAATTAGAGCCAACTACTCCTCCTCTTCCAGCTCTTCCTTCGCCCTTTCCTCTCCAACCTCGACTGCCTCTTCGGCTTTTTCCGCTCCTCGTCCTATTCTTTCCTTAACAGCCCCCGCTGCGGTTTCAACTCCGGTGACCAAGCGTTCTCTGGCATCTTCAATCCGTCCTCTTAGCTCTTGGCCTCGCTCTGCGGCCACCTCGCGCAACCTTTCGCGCTGTTCCTCGTATTTCTCGCGGCTTTCTTCCTTCATCTCCTCGATCCTGGCCTTTAACTGCTCCCTGGTTTCCTTGCCGGAGCGCGGGGCCAGAAGCAGCCCTCCAATTGCACCCAGGATGCCTCCGATAATAAGAGCCGCTAATCTACCGGCTCCGCCTTTCCCTCTGTTAGCCATGTCGTAAGCCTCCTATCTTAATAGATTAAGATTTCTATTTGCTTAATGAGCTACCCAATCTCGTTTTTCTTAAACAAATCACCTGCGCTTCAGGGCAAAACCAACCAACATGTCGACGAGTTCGCTAAATTCGATGCCCCTGGCTGCGGCTGCCATGGGAAGAAGGCTGGTCTCGGTCATGCCCGGGCTGGTATTTAGCTCGAGTACATACGGCATCCCATCCTCGCCGACTATTATATCGATTCTCGAGACGTCACGGCAATCCAACACAGAGTGCACGCGTATTGCTGTCTCCTGAACCTTCTCTATCAGCTTATCAGGGAGTCTTGCAGGTATAAAGTACTCGGCCTTACCCATAGTATACATCGACTCAAAATCAAAAAACTCGCTCTGCGTGCTAACCTCTATTACCGGTAGTGCCTCTAGCTCTTCGCTGCCAATGACGCTTACACTGACCTCGGTGCCCTTTATGTACTTTTCAAGAACAACCTTATCATCATAGCTCAGTGCGCCGATAAGGGCTCCGGGCAACTCTTCCTTACTGTGAGCTATCTTTATTCCCAGAGCAGATCCCTGACCAGCTGGCTTAACAACTATCGGCAAGCCCAGTTTGCCTACTACATCATCGAGAGCCCCAGCGGCGCCCATCTCGCGAAAACTGCCCGCACTCAGGGTGAAAAAATCTGGAGTCGGGACATTTTTTCTCCTAAAGATCTCCTTGGCGAGAGCTTTATCGAAACCGACCGTACTTGCATACACGCCTGGCCCAGTATATGGAATCCCCATTATTTCAAGAAGTTCTTGAACAGTCCCGTCTTCACCATATTTTCCATGTAGCGCAATATACACTAGGTCGATTAGGTTTTGCTTAAGGTTGATTATGAGGTTTTCGTCGACGTCAAGCTTACTGACCTCATAACCCTTCTCTCGTAACGCCTCATAGACCCGATGACCGCTCTTTAGAGATACATCACGCTCAAGTGAGCGGCCCCCCATGAGAACCGCTACATTCTCTTTCACCGCCTTATCCCCCGTTTCTATGGTATGTAGGCCATCTTAAGAAGATGGTTCTCTGTCATTGCAATCTTCTCAGTTTTACTGAGAAAGGATTTTTGTAAGTCGATTAGGTGATTGTTCACTGTTACTCATTATATACCAATACTTATAATTATAATTGCTGTTTAGTGTTAACGGATAACGAACGCCTATTTTTACCTTAATGTCTGATGCTAAGCGTCGGCCCTTAGGTGCTTACTGCTAGCCTATTTCGAACCTGGTGAGTACCCTCGTAGAAGCGATCTATAAAGGGCAAGATGGTGCTTGGTCACAGCACCTAGCCGCTTTATGCCCTCATAGATAACCTCCGGCGGGCAGTAGGAGAAATTTAGCCTCATGCTGCTGTTTTTTTCAACGCCCACATAGAAAGCCCGGCCCGGCACATAGGCCACCTTGGCCTCACGGATTGCTTCCGCGAGCATCTCCCCCGAATCTAAGCCATCGGGTAGGGTCGCCCAAATAAAAAGGCCACCATTGGGATGCGTCCAGGTCGCTTCTTCCGGGAAGAACTCCTCCAGTGCTGAGAGCATGGCATCCCGCCGCTCCGTATAAAGATCGATCAACACTTCGACATTTTTTCTCCAATCGAAGGCGCTCAAATATTCTTCCGTAACCCGCTGCGAGAAGGAGCTTGAGCACAGGTTTGCCGCCTGCTTGGCAAATATCAACTTCTCGAGGATAGCCCTTGGGGCAGCCACCCAGCCCAGGCGCATACCGGGTGCGAATATCTTGGAAAACGTTCCAAGATAAACGACGTTTTCGTCCATTGAACGAAGCGATGGTTCCTCTTCACCATCGAAACGAATCCTTCCGTAAGGATCATCCTCGATAATTACAAAGCCGTACTTTCCCGAAAGCTCGATCAATTCCCGGCGCCGTTCTTCTACTAGGGTAACCCCAACCGGGTTATGGAAGTTTGGGACCACATAGACAAACTTCGGCTGCCTGCCTTTCTTGATTAGCTCCTCGAGTTTCTCCGCCAGGAGATCGGTTCTTAAGCCCATGTCATCGAGCGGTACGGAGACGACGTCCGGCTCGTAGCTGGTAAAGGCCTGGAGGGCGCCGACATAGCTCGGCGCCTCGACGATGATTGTATCGCCCCTGCCGATGAATATCTTACCTAAAAGCTCAAGGGCCTGCTGTGCGCCATCGGTTATGATAATATCATCGACCCCGACCTCGACATCGATCTCTGCCATCATCTCAACGATGTGGCGCCTTAGTGCCTCGTGGCCCTCCGATGAGCCGTATTGAAGTGCCTCGTGCCCTTCCCGTAACATCACCCGCTGGGTTGATTCCACGATTTGGTTGACCGGAAAAACGCGGGTATCCGGCAGGCCTCCAGCAAAGGATATGACATCCGGGCGTGTGGCGACAGCTAGCATCTCCCGAATCTCCGATGATCGCATCTGACTAACCCGCGTAGCGTACAGGTCTAGCCACTGATCAAATCTAAACTCCGTCATAGCCTTTCCTTCATTCGGCGAACAAGCCTTACAGTATAAAAAACCCTCTCGTCCCAACGGGACGAGAGGCATAAATTCCGCTCGTGGTACCACCCACCTTTACCGAGGCCTCACGGCCACCGGCCTTACGGGGTCGCATGACCCCGGCGATAACGGTGCCACCGGTTGGGCCTACTTGCTTCAGCTCAACTGCTCAGGGATGGCCTTCCAATTAAACCAGGTACCGGCTCCCAGCAACCCGGCTCTCTTCAACCTTAGTTCAATCGTACTCTTCCCATCTGCGCAGGGCATATATTATGTGTTAGAGCAATATGATAGAGGAGCGAGATAGCAAAGTCAAACTCCCATCCAATATTCCCAGGCCAGGCCAATCGATCATCGCTCCACGCTGGCTTGACGCGCTACAGTGCAAGCTTTTATACTTAATTCGATGAGTGACCCATCTGGCGCTGCACATATAAGAATCTTGCATATAAAGCCTATGGGTGGGCCTGGTATTGGTGCAAGGAGCCTGGGAATGGAGAGGTTCAGATAACGATATTCCAGGGTGGCATCTTGTAATTAATAACGCTACTCATCTTGAATATAGTATAGCTATCGTCTTAATATATAAGGTCATACGAAACTAGGGAAAGGAGTGTAATAGCATGAGTTTCCGCTACAGACGCATTAAGAAGCTAATAGAGCTCAGAAAAGCGCTAAATTATCGCTTAGGCTACCTAAAGAGCGCGACCGACATCTCGGATTCACAGGCACGCATAGAAGAGCTCGAATACGTGCAGCGACTAGTAGAATCAATCAACCACATAAGTAACGTGCAGAAGCGCCATTTCCACTCCCATTCCGGGGGTGGGAACGTAAGTAATAATGATCAGCATGAGTAGAGTAGTAGTGGTCTGAAAATCTTAAAAGTTGTAGAGAGAGGTTAAAGCGAGCGCTTTACTTTATGATTTTATAAAATACCCTGCTACCCCCTCCAACTGCTACGCACGAACACCTGTCCCTTAAGTCAGCGACATGACTACCGATTAATGTACACGTTCGCACACTGCTGCCAGCGATCTCAAGGCGTGACAGAAAAAGCTAGATATGCATAGTAGAACCTAGAGCACATAGGGTACATACGGCGGTAATAATAATTCTGTCTGGCCGCCTTAGTTATCTGTTCTGGTGGCGTTAGTATTCGCGCTAGTGCGGCTTAGTTGTCGTGTGAGGCGAAAAGATGAAAATAGTAGCATTATAACAGGGATGTTACATTATTCTGTCTGATATAGAGCCAGGTGAGATCGTAGCTTGAATGCGTAAAACCTGATATGTTACAGTAGTGGGAGACATCAACGTGGAGATACAACACATGGTCAATAGGCTTAAAAACTGCCCTCGTAGCTCAGGGGATAGAGCACAGGTTTCCTAAACCTGGTGTCGCATGTTCGAATCATGCCGGGGGCACAACAGGCGAGCGGCCGAAACGACAACCCACCGGGAGTAAATCTCGGTGGGTTCTGGCCTTTTTCTAACATTTTTCTAACAGCCTAAAACTCTCCTACCTCGTAAGAACCTATAGAAGAGCTATAGAAGAGAAACTGCGTTTACAAATTCCCACCGCTCTCCCTCAGAACCGGTAAGACTGGTAAGACTGGTAAGACTGGTAAGACATCACCCTCTAACTGTGCGTGCTTACACTGAGAACTCATTACCGGTGGGGTTGAGACTGGTAAGGGGTGTGGTTGGGCACCGAAAAACATCGCTGGCGCGATGATGTTCACCTTCATACGCTACTAAAAGTTGGCGATATAAAGCAGGAATGGCTATGGGCTATGTGGACTCATGGTAGGTCGAGAGCCCTCCCTCTCAATGATAGGGGCGCTAGCTATTGCGCAAAATACCTTCAGAAACAAAATCGGATGTGCCAATAGATTTTAAGCTATGGGCTAATTAAACTCTCTACCGAAAGATAGTTTGTAATACCCTGATGTATCTTCTACCTGCCTTTGGCTCAACTGCTACAAAGTGGTTAACTGTCCCATGCCGCTTATATTCATAATCAATCCTCTAGAAAAACCGATCCTCAAACATTCCTCGCTATACTGAGAACTGTAGCGGTGCTAGAATGAAAGACATGAGCAAACGACTAGCGATACTCATTGTTATAACGATACTATTGCACCTCATGGTGCCACCATGTGCCTTTGCAAGACTTTCCCTACATTCACCGCGGAACATGATTGAGCGCTCTACGCTAATAGTAGATGCAACCGTTGTAGAATCTACAATCGAGAAAACCACTTATGGGAGTGAACAGCCGGTCGGAAAGTTTAAGGTTAATGCTGTATTGAAAGGTGACTCGATAGGTCAAAGTTTTACCGTAGCATCAGAGCAAGGAGGTAAGCCTTTTGCTTTCTTACAGAAAATACCTAGCCCTGGCACACGGGTAATGGTGCTTCTTTCAAAAGGCCCAACAGAATTTTCAAGGAATGCGAGTGTTCGCTTCATCGCAGATGATAACAACATCGCCATAATTAAGGATGGCAAGGTCGTTGAC
>JACUUO010000014.1 GCA_014859275.1 Actinomycetota bacterium
CAACATTAGATGTTGATAAGATATTGCAGAGGGTTGTTGTGGAGGCCGCAAAGGCACTAGGCTGCGAATCAGCCGGAATTGGTCTGCGTGAAAACGGTTACTGGACACTAAGGCATGTCTATGGATTGCCCCAAACGCTGGTTGGAGTGAAGTTTACCGACGAGGAATCCCCTCAAGCGGTCCTTGCCGCTAGAACCAGAAGACCTCTTGCTATCAATGACGCTTGCCATGACGAAAGAGTCAATCGTGAAGTAACGGAAAAGTATAAGGTTCGCTCACTAATGATAGTTCCACTGATAGTAAGAGAAGACGTTATAGGCCACATCTCTTTCATTTATCACTCAGATGCGGTTCCCTTTACCGAAGCGCAGATCGATTTTGCTAATAAGCTGTCACCGGCAGTCTCACTTGCCTTGGAAAACGCTAGGCTTTATGCGGCCCAGCGAAATATCGCAGATACCCTGCAAGAGGCACTCCTTATCGTGCCACAAAGGATACTGGGCATAGAATTTGGACACCTCTATCACTCTGCAACTGAAGCCACAAAAGTTGGCGGTGATTTTTACGATCTCTTTGAGCTAGAGCACGGAAAAGTCGGCATCACCTTAGGAGACGTCTCCGGTAAGGGGCTAGAGGCGGCAACCTTAACATCAGTGGTCAGAAACACAATTCGAGCCTACGCTATGGAAGGCTACAGTCCATCAGAAATTATGTCAAAGGCTAATGATACGGTGAGGATGGTATCGGGCCAGGCCTCCTTCATCACTGTGTTCTTTGCTGTGCTCGATACAGATACTGGTAAACTTACCTACTGCTCAGCCGGACACCCCCCAGCAATAGTACAACGAGTATCAGGTGTTGAACTACTTAAAGAGCACTCGCCAATCATTGGAGCATTTGCGGGCGTTAGCTACACGGAAACACGGGCAGACCTTCAAAAAGGCGATATTTTAGTCCTTTATACCGATGGGGTCACTGAGGCCAGAATAGGAAATCTCGCTAACTCTCAAAGTAGGCCGCCCCTGAAGTTGCCGATTCCCAAACAATGACTTTTATTATCGTCGGAATGCGCTCTTTAAGCTGCGCATATAAGTACTTTGCTAAATTCTCTGCCGTTGGGTTTGGGATAATATCGTTAAGAAGCGAGTGATCAGGGAGAATCGCTTTAAGTGTGGCTTTGATATCAACAAAGTCATGCACCATACCGTTATTTAAAGTTTCTGACCGTATGGTGCACTCAATGCGCCATGTATGGCCATGCATGTTTGCGCATTTACCCTTGTGCTCGGGCAAGAAATGAGCGGCATCAAACGTTTCATGCACATAGATCTCAAACATTGCCCCCCTCCAAATCAGACTGGTACGGAATCGGATCATCGAGTCCGTTGGCTTTGAATGCCGCAAGGCGTGACAGGCACGTTGCGCACTGCCCGCATGCTTTTGCATCCCCTTGATAACACGACCATGTGAGCTCAAAGGGGGCGCCCAGTTTATTTCCAAGGGCTATGATATCAGCTTTGGTAAGCCATTCGAGTGGAGTTATGAGGCGTACCTTATGGTAAGTGCCTACCCAAACGGCATTTTTCATGGCCCCGAGAAATTCAGGCGTACAATCAGGATATGCCCAATTTAGGGCGTCTTCTGCATGAGCTCCAAAGTATATGGTCCCGGCCCCTAGTTTTAGCGCATATGCTGTCGCAATTGAAATAAGGTTGCCGTTTCTAAATGGCACGTACGTTGAGGCGGGTCCAACGTTATCGGGATAGGGTCCATACGGGATATCGCTGGCCGAATCCATCAAAGATGAGCCAGCGTCTTTAAATAGTTCATTGGGAAGGGTTATTGACTTGAACACTCTAAGACCAAGATGGCCAGCGATTGCTTCTGCAGCTCCAGATTCCTTTGAATGTCTTTGACCATAGAGGATATTTAAACCGGCTACTTGGTTAAAGCCAGATGTTCGGCCGGCAATGGCAGCACACACTGTTGAGTCAATGCCCCCTGATAGCAGTACTACAGCTTCCATGATACACCTCGATAAGAAGGATTAATCGCTGCTAAAGTGATGTTAAATACTGACAGTATAACATACAGGGACATACAGGGCTTTTGCGCCATATTGCTAATCTGTATTGGGGTATATTGATATGTGAGCCCCCTTCATTCAGAATTTAAGCATTCTGTTAGCGCTTAAAAAAAATCCCTTCATTATTCTCACGCTGAAAGGAATTTGGTAACGTTTGCGCGAAATAAATTAAGGAAAAACATCTATGTGACCATCAAGAATATGGTTACAAGGAGAGCGACTTGGCAGAGCTAAATAAAGAAACTGAAAGAATAAGTGCAGAAGAAGAGTACGAGAAGTTGCTTAAGCAGATTAGGCAGGAGCAGCAGCATGCGATAGAATTAGCGCTGACCCTCGAGAAAGAGCGAGATACACTTCAGGCCATCATGGAGAGCACCGATGCACACCTTGCCTATCTTGACCCAGCATTCAATTTCATCACGGTAAACTCCACCTATGCAGAGGGCTCGGGCCACACCAAAGAAGAGCTTATAGGTCGCAACCATTTTGATCTTTTCCCTAATCCAGAAAACGAGGCCATATTTAAAAGGGTAAGAGATACTGGAGAGCTGGTAGAGTATAGAGCTAAGCCTTTTGAGTATGAAGATCAGCCCTGGAGAGGTGTGACCTATTGGGATTGGACGCTTACCCCGGTAAAAGATGCTTCTGGCAACGTTATAGGCCTGGTGCTCTCTTTAGTAGATGTAACGGAAAGTATACGTGCGAAGCAGCTAAGCGACGCATTAAACGATATTAACGCCACCATAAGCTCAACCCTTAATATTGATGAGATAATGCAAATGGTTGTTGTCGATGCTGCCCAAGCAATAGGGTGTGAGACATCTGCTCTTGATACGCGAGAGGGAGATGAGTGGGTTATACGGTATGTATACAAATTCCCACGAGAATCGGTTGGGGCACACTTTAAGGCCGAGGATGTTCCTTTTGTTGAGCTTGCCGCTAAAACTAAAGAACCTGTTGTTATAAATGACTCATTTACCGACCCAAGAGTTAACCCAGAAGTTCAAAGAAGGTATAACGTTCGCTCTGTTACGGTGTTACCTTTAATAATAAGAGAAGAGGTTTTCGGTGCATTATTCTTTAATTACCATGCGGTACAGCACACCTTTACCGATCTCGAGATCGATTTTGCGAAGAAGCTCTCATCGTCCGTCTCTCTTGCTCTTGAAAATGCCAGGCTTTACGAGTCAGAGCGCCACATCGCAGATACCCTGCAAAAGTCTCTTCTCGTTATCCCAGAGAAAATAGGAGGCATAGAGTTTGGCTATCTCTATAGAAGTGCAACCGAGGCAGCTCAAGTGGGTGGGGATTTCTACGATATCTTTGAGCTGGAGCACGGAAAGGTAGGTATCGTCATCGGAGATGTATCCGGCAAGGGAATAGAGGCTACAGCTTTAACCACAGTGGTTAAAAATACCATCAAAGCCCACGCCTATGAAGACGGAACACCGGCTCTCATTATGGCAAAGACCAACGACTTAGTAAGAAGGGTAAGCTCACCCGGAACCTTCGTAACGGTTATCTTTGCTGTTCTTGATACGGAGACGGGAAAACTTACCTACTGCAATGCAGGACACCCTCCAGCAATAATTAAGCGAGCCTCAGGTAGCGTTGAGTTACTTACGAAATTCTCACCCATCATAGGTGCATTCTCTGGTATGCACTATAGAAGCGGTAACGAAAAGCTTAAAAAGGGCGATATATTAATTATCTATACCGATGGCATCATTGAGGCCCGCTGCAATGGAGGCTTCTACGGGGAAGAAAGGCTTGTTAAGTTTATAAAGAGCCTAGAGCCAACACCGGCAAATGAGGTGCCCAAAGCGATCTTTAACAATGTTATGAGGTGTGCTGGCAACAAACTTACCGATGATGTGGCAATACTTACGGTGTCACTAGAAGGTGAGAGAAATGCTTGATATAGACATTCTACAAATATCTCGCCAAACCCAACCTGCTAATTTTATCGCCAACTAACTCTATTCAGGGTTATAATATTTTACAGTAGACATCCAGCCACAAAACGTGGCACCATCAGAGGATGAAAATAGCGAATTTTCAGGATAGGAAATAAGAAAAGCTCTAGAGATTAATCGGGACGGAGACGGAGGGAGAGAAGAGGGCTTGGTGTCTGAATTAAAGCTAACATATACTCAAGTGAAGAACTTTCCATATATCAGGTTCGAAGGGGAACTAACTATAAATAATTTTACCGCTCTTCACCTGGTAGTAAAAGGCGCAACTAAGTTTGCTACGATACCTGTTATAGTTAATTTGAGTGGTGATTTGCTTATCTCAGACGAAATAAAGAAAGTTAGGTGTTGGCAATATCCGCCTACAATTCCTGATTATGCTAACAGAGTTGTCTTGCTCATAATTAGCACTGCCGAGCGGCTTGAGGAGATTAAGACGCTATTGACGCCGCATAAGCTGCAGCACGCATCAAGCTTGCAAGAGGCAATAGATATACTAGGAAAAACATCAGGGGAATCGACTTAGTATCCTAGAGATCTTCCGTGATAAGGGCGTTGGTTTCTTACATTGACTTACCGTACTATCTCTTCTACCCTTAGCTCATGTCAGAAAACCCGGCTTGTATGGGTAGAGGAACGATTCCATGAACTCCACGGATTAATTTCTAGTAATCGCTTCCCTGATATAAAGAGGTAATCGGATATTAACGGCTTGCCCACTTGCATCCATGAAATAGGCGCAGGGCGCGACATCTTACCTGCCTTTAAGCGGTCTCTTCACAACGATAGGCGTAAACGGTTAGCAGGCAAGCGCTAAATTAGTAGCGGGTAAAAGGTAGAATTCACTGACAATGACCGAGTTAAATAGTATAATTACTGCAGCACTTCCGCAAAGATATTTTATTAGTCATGGCGTAAATTCGTGGCAGAGGTGGAGTAGATATAATACCAGTAACGCTAGCAGAAGTTAAAGAAGACCCCTATGTAAGAGCGTATATCTCACAGGCGGATAGGCATATGGAAGCTATTGGCTTTACTGAGCACGGGTTCCGCCATGCTGATCTAGTAGCACACATAGCGATGAATGTGCTAAAGAGATTGGGTTTCCCAGAGCGGGAGGCTGAACTTGCCGGAATTGCCGGATATCTACACGATATTGGCAATTCAATAAGCAGGAGTTTCCATGCCGTCTCGGCTGCATTGCTGGCCCAATCTGTTTTGATACGGCTCGGTATGGATCCCGAAGAGATGCTTGTTGTAATGAATGCTCTGGGGAATCACGAAGAAGAGTACGGCGTAGCGGCCAGTCCGATCAGCGCTGCCATTATTCTTGCCGATAAGACAGATGTGCACCGTAGCCGCGTGCGCACCCCGGACCCACTTACAACGGACATTCACGATAGGGTGAACCTGGCGGCACAGAGGTCGTTTTTAAGGGTTGATGCCGACCGTAAGCTAATTGAGCTTGAAATAGATATCGATACTAATATAAGTCAGGTCATGGAATACTTTGAAATATTCTTGTCTCGTATGGTAATATGCCGTAGGGCGGCTGAGTTTTTGGGTTGCCAGTTCGGATTGGTTATAAATGGCGTAAAGCTTCTGTAGGAGGGAAGGAATTGACTGATAAGCAAAAGCACTTACTGTCACTCGGTCTTGTGTTGGTTTTGGTCGTAGGCGCTATATTAATGATATATCCCATCAATAAATCGACAAAGCTCGGCCTTGATCTGCGGGGTGGGTTGAACGTAACGTACACCGCAAAAGATACGCCTAAAGTAAAGGTAAATGAGGCGAGAATGAAACAGGCGGAATATATTATTAACCAGCGCGTTAATGGGCTTGGTGTAACTGAGCCGGAGATTCAGCGTGAAGGCGCACGCAACATAATGGTCCAGCTTCCCGGGATTAAGGATCCGGAAAAAGCAAAGGAGCTATTGAGAAAGACCGCGGTTCTGGAATTTGCTATTGTTCAGCCTCAGTATGAGGACATGAATGAAAGCCAGCTCAATCAAGCCAAGAAAGAGGGTAAACTAGTTCTCGGACCGGTGCTTCTTACCGGCGACAAGATTAAAAGTGCTAACGCAACCTACGGAAGTTCAATAGGAACACAGCCAATCGTTAATATGACATTTAATAATGAGGGCGCACTCACTTTTGCGCAAATTACGGCGCAGAACGTAGATAAAAGATTAGCTATCGTATTAGACGACAAGATAATTACTGCACCCAACATCAGAAGCGCAATTCCAGATGGGAAGGCGATAATCGAAGGCATAAAATCTATAGATGAGGCTAAGGAAATTGCGCTTGTATTAAATACAGGCTCAATGCCGGTAAATCTAGAGATACGGAATTATGAGAGAGTCGGACCCACCCTCGGCTCCGATGCGTTGCGCGCGGGCGTTATCGCAGGTATCGTTGGACTTATTCTGGTTGCCCTCTACATGTTACTTTACTATCAGGGTCTCGGACTGGTAACGTGGGTCGGCGTATCTGCATATGCAACTCTGGTTTTTGGTGTTATAGCAACCATGGGGCGTTTATCTGGCTGGACGCTCACGTTGCCGGGCATTGCCGGTCTAATTATAAGTGTCGGTATCGCTGCCGATTCGAAGATAATCATATTTGAGCGCATAAAGGAAGAGATGCGCTCGGGCAAGACCTTTAGAACGGCGGTTGATTCAGGTTTCTGGAATGGCTTTAGGGCCAGCTTGGATGCCGACCTAGTGACGATGATGGTTGCGCTGGTACTTTTCTTAGTGGGCATCGGTTCGGTGAAGGGATTTGCCCTAGTCCTAATAATCGGTCTAGCCTTAGATATTGTAATGATGCTGTTATTCACGCGCGCATCGCTGGGCTTATTAGCTCAGATATGGCCGATAAAGAGCCCAAAGCTGCTTGTGAGAATAGGAAGGGTGATGCAGGGTGCGTAGTTTCGATTTTATCGGCAAGAAAAATATATGGTTCGCATTGTCAGCGCTCATTATTGCCCTTAGCTTAGTGGGAATCATCGGGCGGGGTTTCAACTATAGCATCGATTTTAAGGGCGGAAGCGCATCCGAAGTGAAATTTGAGAAGGTTGCATCGGTAGAGGATATAAGATCTGTGCTTAAGTCTCAGGGGTTGGGCAATAGTAAAATTCAGCCGGTAGAAAATGTTGCTGGGGGCGAGTTTGGATTAAAGGGCTCAGCAGGTAAAGGTAGTCAGATGCTGATTAGAACTGAAAAGCTTACCTCAGATAAAGAGGAAAAGCTGTTCAGGGCATTAGATGAAAAATTTGGCGTAGCGGACCGCCGGACAAAAACTGTTGATGCCAGCTGGGGGTCGCAGATTACCGAACGCGCCATATATGCATTTATCACGGCTCTAGTAATTTTACTAATCTTCATAACGGTTCGATATGAGTTTAAGATGTCGGTAGCAGCGATAGCGGCTCTGTTCCACGATATATTAATTACGGCAGGTGTTTATGCGCTCGTAGGCCGAGAAGTAAACCCAAATATGATTGCGGCGCTAATCACCATCCTTGGCTACTCATTGTATGATACTATAGTAGTATTCCATAGGATTAAAGAGAACTCGACGAACATTGTCCGCACGACCTATTCAGCGATGGCCAACAGATCTATAAATCAGGTATTTATGAGATCGATTAACACCTCGCTGACAACGCTTATGCCGATTACAGCAATACTGCTATTTGGCGGCGAGACGCTTAAGGATTTCGCTTTTGCGCTTATGATCGGCACAATAGCAGGCACGTATTCGTCGATATTCTTTGCGTCGCCAATATTCGTGGTGTGGAAAGAGGCTGAGCCATACTACCGGAACCTGAAAAATAAGTATGGAAGAGAAGCGGTAGCGCCAGTTTCGGCATCATCATAATTTATATTAGAATTTAAGGAATAAGAGTTGGGATATATCCCATCACTTATAACGTACGACTTGCCAAGCAAGAATTATTTATATAGCCTCATTCTTCCGGATCATTAAATAGCCCTATGACCTCGGCAATCTTGTCTCGTGTTCCAACCACGACAACCACATCGTTAGCACGGAGCTGCGTTTCTCCGTGCGGATTGGACAACATCTCAGAATCACGGCGTATCGCCAGCATACTAACACCGTATTTCTTTCTTAGGGCAATCTGCCCCAGTGAACTCCCAGCTGCGGGTGATCTCTTACCGATCCGAAATGTGGTAATTTCGATATCTGGAAGGTGAAGACTAAAATCGGAAAAAGTTACTGGCTTTTTAGAAAGGCTCCTAAGCATTTCATAGCCACCTGAGCGCACATCAGCGACGAACTTTTCAATTTCGCTTCTCGGTATGAGGTATTTCTTTAGCACCCGAGTAAAGATTTCCACGGACGTCTCGAATTCTTCAGGAACGACCTCGTTTGCTCCCAGCCTATGTAAGGGCTCCAATTCTTGAAGATAGCGCGTTCGCACTATTATGTAAATCTTGGGGTTGAGTTCCCGAACAATCTCGGTAATTCTGCGCGTTGCGGTGGGATCGGAGATTGCCACCACAACAACCTTTGCATTTTTGATACCTGCGTGCTCGAGCACCGCCTCTTGGGTTGCATCGCCGTAATAGATCGGTTCACCTTTTTCCCGCTCAGTTCTGACTATTTCAGCATTCATTTCAATGATCACGTAAGGGATACTCGCTACTGAGGCAGCGCGAGCTAGGTTCTTACCATTAAAACCGAAGCCGATGATGATGAGGTGATCCTTTTTGGCCGTATCGCTTATCTCTTGCATGGAATTCCAGCCCAGCTTTAACCTGCTTGGCATAGGCAATCGCAGGGAGAAATCAGCGATGCGGGGTGCAAAGGCCATGATAAATGGGGTTACCGCCATGGTCAGCACCGATACAGTCAGAAATAGCTGGTAGACATCTCCAGTAAGCAAACCATACTTAGTACCAGTTCTAGATAGAATGAAAGAAAACTCACCGACCTGGCTGAGTGCAAGCCCCACTAGAACAGTAGTGCGAAATGGAAGCCCAAGCAGTGTTGTTGTAGAGCCGGCGATTATAGTTTTTAAGAACAAAACACCAAAAGTAATCAGTATGATGAATCCAGGCTGCCGGGAAAGGAATCCAACATCCAGCAACATCCCAACAGACACGAAGAAGAAGCTTGTAAAGACATCCCGGAAGGGTAGGATGTTGCCGAGCGCCTGATGACTATATTCAGACTCCGATATGATCAATCCCGCCAAAAAAGCACCCAGGGCAAGAGAAAGCCCGATGCTGGAAGTTAGCCACGCAACAGCAAGACCTATTACAATAATGCTCAGCAAGAAAAGTTCACGGTTGCGGGTCCGGGCGATTTGATAAAGTAAATAAGGCACAACCCACTTAGCGCTAATAATAACCAACAGGATGATACCTATGCCTTTGCCCAGGAGGTTGAATAGGGATTCACCCGCGCTCTCCGTTGCTCCAGCCAATAGGGGAATTAGCAACATCATCGGGACGATGATGATATCCTGGAAGATCAATATGCCTAGTGCTGTACGACCATGGGGGCTATCAATTTCAGCCCTTTCTTGGATAAGTTTGAGCACAATGGCTGTGCTGCTGAGTGATACGAGAAATCCTATAAAGATGGATTGGCCAAAAGGCTGGCCGATCTCAGATGCTATGGCGAAACCGGCTAAGAATGTCAGCAGCACCTGAAGGGACCCGCCTAGCAGGACCGATTTCTTGATTTGCATGAGGCTCTTAAGCGAGAACTCCATGCCGATAGTGAAAAGTAATAGCACGATGCCGACTTCAGCCAGATCTTCAACTTCTTGAACCGCGTTTATCAATCCTAGCCCATGGGGTCCCGCCAATACTCCGGTCAGGAGGAATCCCACAATTGCCGGCACCCGAAGTCTATGACATATAAAAAGGATGGCAATTGACAGCCCAAATATAATGATGATGTCTCTCAGAAATGATAGCTCCATACCTTTAATACACCCAGGACTATTATCGAACCTACCCATAACAGGTCGCTTTTATAATTATAGCGGCCTCGTAAACTGGTGTTTGCTGCACATCAAATTTACCACACTTTATGAAATTGCACGCAAATCAGCCCTTTGTTGGAAAGAGCTCTCCATTCGATATAGATAAGAAGATCATTATCATCGTAACCCTCTAAAAGCACCGTCGTAATGGATGCGATTCCTGCTATCAAGGCAAGTGGAGATTGGAGATACAAGGGTTAATGCAAATCGAACAATAGGTTAAGTGGAGACATATGCTGAGCGCCGGTCTTACCTATTGTTAGGCCGAGTTATCTGCTAAAATTTTTATACGGAACATGGGGGAGCAGATGGTCAGAATCCGAAGCCTCATAAACAAGGTAAAACGATATAATCCCGGCGTAGACGTCGAGGCGATACGCAGGGCGTATAAACTGGCGCGCAAACTCCATATCGATCAATATCGCATGTCGGGGGAGGATTTCATATCACATCCTGTAGGGGTTGCTGATATTCTTGCCGATCTTGGCATGGATACGACAACGATTGTGGCAGGGTTACTCCACGATGCGGTTGAAGACACCGGCACCTCGCTCGAGGAACTTGAAAAAGAGGTAGGGGAAGATGTTACCGCGCTTATAGATGGGGTTACTAAACTTGGCAAGATAGAGTTTAAAAGTCGCGAGGAGGAGCAGGCAGAGAACCTAAGGAAGATGTTCATCGCTATGGCAAGAGATATAAGGGTCATTATAATTAAGCTCGCGGACCGTCTGCATAATATGCTCACAATAAGGCATCTCGATCATGCTAAACAGGCCCAAAAGGCCAAGGAAACGCTTGAGATATACGCACCTCTTGCCCACAGGTTGGGGATTATGTCCCTTAAATGGGAACTTGAGGATCTATCCTTTCAGGTTCTTGAGCAGAAGATGTACGAACAGATTCAAAGAATGGTTGCCGAAAGGCGTTCTGAGAGGGAAGAGTACTTAAAAGATGCGATAAATGCGTTAAACAAAGAGCTTAAGGCTGTGGGTATTGAAGCTGAGATCAGTGGTCGCCCAAAGCATTTCTATAGCATATATGAAAAAATGGTTAAGAAAGGGCGCGATTTTAGCGAGATATACGACCTCTCTGCGGTAAGGGTTCTCGTTGAAACGATAAAGGACTGCTACGGAGCACTTGGCGTTATCCATGCGATGTGGAAGCCGGTACCAGGTCGCTTTAAGGATTATGTTGCCATGCCGAAATTCAACATGTACCAATCGCTGCATACAACGGTCGTCGGCCCCATGGGAAAGCCGCTTGAGATTCAAATAAGAACCCGTCAGATGCACAGAACTGCCGAATATGGTATCGCCGCCCACTGGCGCTACAAAGAAGGTGGTAAGGAAGATAAGTTCGATGAGCGGCTCATATGGCTGCGCCAGATGCTGGAGTGGCAGAGTGAATTGAAAGACCCCCGGGAGTTTATGGAATCGCTGAAGATCGATCTGTTTGAGGATGAGGTGTACGTATTTACACCAAAAGGAGACGTGATCAACCTTCCAGCGGGGGCAATACCGCTCGATTTTGCATATACGATCCATACCGATGTGGGGCATAGCTGTATCGGGGCAAAGGTAAACAACCAGATAGTGCCGCTTGAGTATAAGCTGCGTACTGGTGATTTTGTAGAGATTCTGACATCGAAAGCGACCGCAGGTCCCAGTAAAGACTGGCTGAAGATCGTAAAAACATCGCGTGCTAGAAACAAGATCAGGCAATGGTTCAGCAAAGAGAGCCGGGAGGGCAGCGAGGCCGTAGGCCGTGAAATGCTGCAGAAGGAGTTACGCAAGCTCGATCTTGGCCTTAAATCTAACGCTACCATTAGGGTTCTTGAAGCGATGGCCAAAGAGCTAAACTTCTTAAAGATGGAAGATGTCTATGCAAGTATAGGGGCTGGCAGGGTCTCCGCAAAGCAGGTAGCAGGAAGAATCGCAGATTTAATTTCAAAAGAAAAAGAAGGCGATAAGGAAGAAGCGGAGTACGGCATCGAGGAGCTAATGCTCGAATTCCCGAAGAAAAGACGTCATCGCGGTGGAAATAGGACCGGTGTTATCGTTAAAGGGGTAGATGATGTGCTCGTGAGGATTGCCCATTGCTGCAATCCGGTTCCTTATGATGATATAGTAGGCTTTATTACCAGAGGAAGAGGCGTCTCTGTGCATAGAGTAGATTGCTTAAATACCAAGCAACTGATGCAGGCTGCGCCTGATAGGATAATTGATGTTAACTGGGATGCCGGGCAACCAGCGGCGTTCCAGGTCGAGATTGAGGTAGAGGCTCTAGACAGGCCTAAGCTTCTAAGGGATGTCAGCACTGTGCTGGGCGATGCGGGCGTTAATATCCTATCGGCGGCGGTAACAACGTCGCGGGAGCATATAGCTGTGCTAAGATTCTTATTTGAGATAGGAAACATAAGTCACCTGCATACGATCATCGGCAATGTAAAAAAAGTGCCCGCGGTCTATAATGTCTATAGGGTTGAGCCGAATAAACCTAAGAGACAGAAGGTAACGCCAAGATGGCAGGCTGAGGCCAATAAGGGATAACAGATCGAGGTATGAGGCATAAAGGAAGAAATGAGAGCAGTAGTGCAAAGAGTTTCAGAAGCAAGCGTTAGTGTAAGCGGTAAGGTCCTTGTCGAAATCGGACAAGGACTTGTAGTTTTGCTAGCCGTAGGTAGGGGCGATACCGAGGATGATATTGACTATATCGTTGATAAAGTCAGCAACATGAGAATTTTCGAGCGCGACGGTAAGTTTGATAGATCAATTTTAGATACCGGGGGCGAGGTTTTGCTCGTATCGCAATTTACGCTCTATGGGGATGTGAGAAAGGGCCGGAGACCGAGCTTTACTGATGCGGCGCCACCAGACATAGCAAGAGGGCTCTACGAAGTTGCGTTAAAGAGATTTAATCGGGTTTTACCGGCAAAAGAGGGTGAATTTCAGGCACGTATGTCTGTTACTATAGTAAACGATGGTCCAGTAACGATTTTGTTGGATAGTAAGAGGGTGTTTTAAGAGTCCAGGGTCCGGGATGTGGGTAAGATCAGTTACTCGGTGCTGCGGTGCTGCAGGATGTGGGTAAGAGGTGTGGGTACTACTCTATGGTCTACTAACTATGAACCACTAACTGTGAACTATGAACGAACCTGGAGGATTTTATGTTTTTAGAAACATTAGTTGTCGGTGATTTAGATACAAACTGCTATATCGTCGCATCTGAGCATGCGGGTGAGGCGATTGTGATCGACCCGGCCGGAAATGTAGGGATTATTCTCGATACGATAGCGGCTAAGTCGCTTGAGGTAAAATACATTTTATTGACACATGGGCACTGGGATCATTTTAGTGTTGCCGGCATCCTTGGCGAAAAAACAGGCGCAAAGATTGGAATTCATAAGGACGATCTTGAGATGATCGGGAATCCCATGCTAAGTATGGGGTTTATGGCCGGTGAGGATGAGAGCGCGACAATAAAAGCCGATTTTGAGCTTACCGACAGGCAGGTTTTAAAGGTCGGCGATATGGATGTTAAGATTATTCATACACCGGGTCACACTCGTGGAGGAGTAACCATTCAAATTGGGGATTCCCTGTTTACCGGCGACTTAATATTTTACCGCTCGGTCGGCCGCACAGACTTAGCTGGAGGCTCTTTCAAAACATTGGTAAACTCAATTAAGGACAAGATTTACAGATTCCCCGATCAGGTAAAGATATATCCAGGACATGGCCCTCCAACCAGTGTCGGGGAGGAACGTCGGGAGAATCCATATTTTACATAATATACGTAGCCAATAAGGAGGCAGTAAGTTTGCAATTTAGGGCACCGAAAGGAACAACCGATATCCTATCCGATATTGCCACGAAGTGGCAATATCTCGAACGGAAAGCAACTGAGTTGTTCAAAGCTTACGGCTACAAGCCCATCATAACACCGATTTTTGAGAACACAGAGGTGTTCCAGCGGGGCATCGGTAGTTCAACCGATATAGTCCAGAAAGAGATGTATACCTTTGAGGACAAGGGCGGCAGGAGCCTCACTTTGAGGCCAGAGGGTACCGCCCCGGTCATCAGGGCATATATTGAGCGCAATATGAACCAGCTTCCCCAGCCGGTTAAATTGTATTATATGGGCCCGATGTTTCGCTATGAGCGTCCTCAGGCGGGCCGGTATCGGCAGTTTTGGCAGATGGGCGTCGAGGCGATCGGCTCGGATGACCCAGCTATTGATGCGGAAAGCATACTGTTGCTGATGAATTACTTCAAGGCCGTCGGTTTAAAGGAATTGATCCTCTACATAAACAGCATGGGGTGCGAGAGCGATCGACCCAAGTATATCCAGGTATTGCGAGAATACGCAGGGGAAAACCGCAAGCGGCTATGTAGGGATTGCCAGAAGCGGATTGAGCTTAACCCGCTACGCTTATTCGATTGCAAAGATGAGAGTTGCCTGGTGGTGATGGGAGATGCCCCAAAGCTGATTGATTATTTAGATGAAGGGTGCCGTAGGCATTTTGGCACGGTAAAGCACTATCTTGAAATGCAGGGCATGACTTATATTATAAAGCCTGAACTTGTTCGGGGTCTTGATTACTATACAAAGACAACCTTCGAAATAGTAAGCCCTCTGCTTGGTGCGCAGAATGCTATAGGTGGTGGTGGTCGGTATGATCGACTGGTTGAAGAATTTGGCGGACCGCCTACCCCAGGCATGGGTTTTGCGCTTGGTACGGAGAGACTGGCGATAGCAATCGAGGAAGAAGGGGTTTCCATCCCAACGGAAGACAAGAATGATGTATTTATAGCAGTGGCGGATGATGTAGTAAAGCCTGCGGCGATCAATCTTCTGTATGCGCTCAGATCCAGATCGGTTGGCACAGATGTAGATTATATGGGCAGGAGCTTAAAAGCACAGTTAAGGGCTGCTAGCCGGCGAGGATTTCGATATACTGTATTTCTCGGATCTCAAGAGCTTGAGATCGGGATTGTTGCAATTAGGGATATGGAGAGCGGGGAGCAGCAAGAGGTGAAACTAAGCGAGCTAGTCCAATATTTTTCTGGTATCATGGAACGGGTTTAGCGAGCTAGGGGAGTAGAAGCCAGAATTAAGAATCCAGGAGTTTCTTCTTTTGTTCTGGGTTCTGACTTCTGGATTCTATATTAATGTAAAGATGGAGCGATTTAAATGGAAGCACTTGTGAAATATGCAATACGAACACATACGTGCGGTTCTTTATCAAAGAAGGATGTCGGTTCAGATGTTATTCTTACAGGGTGGGTGCAGAGGCGGCGAGACCATGGCGGATTAATCTTCCTCGATATGAGGGACAGGACTGGAATAATCCAGGTAGTAGTCGACCCAGGTATGGGTTTGGCATTTGAAGAAGCGCAAAGGGTACGAAGCGAATATGTTCTCTATGTAATGGGAAGAGTTAGAGAGAGGCCCGAGGGAACGGTAAATCCAAACCTACCGACCGGCGAGGTAGAAGTGACAGTGGATAGCATGAAGATACTGAATAGATCCAAGACCCCGCCGTTTGAGATTGATGGATCCCCGGTCGATGAGAGCCTAAGGCTAAGATACAGGTATCTTGACCTGAGGCGCCGTGAGATGCAGCAAAACTTGATAATGAGGCATGAGGTTGCAAAGATAGTAAGGAATTATTTAAACGATAACGGCTTTATCGAAGTTGAGACCCCGATGCTTACCAAAAGCACGCCAGAGGGTGCAAGGGATTTTCTTGTTCCAAGCCGCTTACAACCCCATCACTTCTACGCGCTGCCGCAATCCCCGCAACTTTTCAAACAGGTTCTAATGGTTGCGGGTATAGAGCGGTATTACCAGCTTGCCCGTGCATTTAGAGATGAGGACCTTAGGGCCGATAGGCAGCCAGAGCATACGCAGATAGATCTGGAGATGTCGTTCACGGATGTCGATGGCATATTGGCGCTTGTAGAGGGTTTAATTAAAGATATATTTGAAACTATCGGCGTTAAAGTGGAAACCCCAATAATGCGCATGCCACATGATATTGCAATCTCAAGGTACGGAACCGATAAGCCGGATCTTCGCTATGGCATGGAGATAGGAGACGTAAGCGATATTGTCGAGCGTGCGGGTTTTAAGGTCTTTGCCGATACCGTGAAGAATGGCGGTGCCGTCAGGGGTATAGCGGCCGCAGGATGTGGCAATTACTCAAGAGGCCAGATTGATGATCTGGCGAAGTATGCCGCAGATCACGGCGCAAAGGGACTTGCCTGGATAGCTATTGAGGCTGAGGGTAGCATACGATCACCTATAGCAAAATTCTTCACTGAAGAGCAACTCGAATCAATTATAAGTAGGTTGAATGCAGGTCCTAGTGACCTTCTGCTTTTCGTAGCTGATAAACCGGCGAAAGCTTCAACGGTTCTCGGAGCCCTAAGGGTGAGGTTGGCCGATGATATCGGCCTTATAAGGCCTGGAGTATTTAAATTCATGTGGCTCGTAGATTGTCCGCTTTTCGAATGGGATGAGACGGAAAATATGCTAACACCGAGCCATCACCCGTTCACAATGCCGACGATAGAGACAATTCCGCTTCTCGATACAGACCCGCTTAAAGTAAAGGCTTATGCCTATGATATAGTAATAAATGGCATCGAGGTGGGTGGCGGGAGCTTGAGGATATACGATCAGGAGTTGCAGGAGAAGATATTTAAGCTGCTAGGCTTGAATATGGAAGAGGCCCGCGAGAAGTTCGGTTTTCTTCTTGAGGCATTCGAATACGGTGCCCCACCGCATGGTGGCCTTGCAATCGGACTGGATAGATTGGTGGCGATACTTCTACAGAAGAGGACGATTCGTGAGGTGATCGCATTTCCGAAAACCCAAACGGGTTCGTGTTTGATGACAGGAGCCCCGGATATGGTCAACGACCAGCAGCTAAGAGAACTTCATATTAAACAAAGGTAAAAAGAAATCCTGTTGACATACCCAGCGGGTGATGTGATAAAATTATAATAGGTCTATTGGCTCTGCCTTGTACGTGGAACGTAGTGTATATTTGAGCCAACACTATTACATAGGGAGATCAACTCTCATCTATGGCGCGAAAGCCCTCATGATTAGGGACTCGTAAAGTAGATAGGCGATCACCCACCTGCGTGAGAGCAGGCTTCAATATGTATTTCGTGAAACGGCAAGGCGGGGCTTTCTTGTGGAATAGTTTCCAAAGGTAATGGCCGGGATAATAGTCCCGGCCCTTCATTTTTGATGCCCCCACCTTTACCTGAAAATATCTCGTAAAATAGACTCACATAGCGGATAATTTCTTCTTAATTAAGGAATCGATAAAGTACCGATATTATCAATTTCTAGGTTAAGGTTTTATTTAAGCGCTTAGTAAAGTAAAATCACCAATAGGTAGAGACTAATTATGCTTTCCCCTTAGCTGGAGGTAGTGTTATTGAGACGAGTAGCTATAGCTGTATTGATTATCTTATTAGCAGGTGTATCGCCGGATATCGCATTAACGGAAGCAGAGTCTGTTGTAACATATAAAACCGATCCTCAAGGAGTCCGCCTTACCGATTACGGCTCAACATTCGGTGGACTTGGCATTCAATACAATCCGGTTAGTATAGCTAATTATGCCCTTGACCGCTGGAATAAGTATCAAGAGACAAGTGATCAGGCCTATCTAGATGCGTTTATGAACCAAGCCAAATGGCTCCATGATAATCAGCGTAACGATGGAACCTGGAAGTACACCTTCAATATTCCATCATATAATCTGGACGCTCCATGGATATCCTGTATGGCTCAAGGTCTGGGAATGCAAGTACTGAATTATGCCTACTCGATTAATCGAGAGCAATCCTATTTGGATAAGGCTAAACTCAGCATTAGACCATTTAGCCGCTCGGTTAAAGATGGAGGGGTGCGCTCTTACTTTCCCGATGGTATCCCGTGGTATGAAGAATATGCAAGCGATAGTACACCAGTATATAAAGTGCTCAATGGTTTTATGTTCGCACTTCAAGGCATAGCGAGTTACTTGATCGGCAATGGAGATGAGGATGCAACCAGGATATTAAATGAAGGGCTATCATCACTGAGCAAGAAAATAGATAGCTATGATGCCGGCTATGCATCCTATTACGATGCGGCAGGGCACGTCAACGTCAATTACAATCGGGTTCATGTTGAGCAGTTGATGTACCTTTATAAGTTAACCGGCAACGAACGGCTTAGGGAGTACGCAAGGATTTTCGATACATACGAGCCAAAGGCAGGAATAAGGGCATCATCAGTGGCCTCAGGGCAGCAGGATCCAGCAATACTGGTGGATGGGAAGTGTTTTAACGGTAGTACATGGGAAAGGGGTAGCTGGGCAGCACAGCTCCAGCTTGATCTAGGGTCAAGCAGGCCAATTGAAGGAGTGAATTTCTTCTTTGCGGATCGGATAAATGTTCCATCATCGATTCAGATGGCTGTTTCAGCAGATGGGATAAGTTGGTCTAACATCGTAGATTCAGCTTTAAACCCGAGATGGGCTTATTACCCTTCCGATACCAAGTCCATGTATATACGGATGCATTACCTCAAGCAGCCCATAAAGGCACGTTTCATAAGGATTATCTTAAATCAAGGTTCGTCGAAGCTGATTCGGTTGAGGGAGATACACCCAATGTATAACCAAAATGCATCTCGCTTTGATAGGGTAGGTAACTCAACTAGGTGGAACGATATCTATATTAATGACTGGTATTATCCTTATGTACGATTCTTTGAGAGCTCCGGGTTGGCGACTGGCTATGCTGATGGCTCATTTAGACCTGGTAATCCTATAACAAGGGCAGAGCTAACCGTGTGGATAAGCCGTGCTTATGGTTTCAAACCAGTGTTACCGGGCAGCCAAGGACCGATATTCCCGGATATAGAATCGCATTGGGCTAGGTCATATATCGAAGCTGTGGGCGACATCGGGATTGTAAGCGGCTATCCAGACGGAACATTCAAGCCAGATGCTCTGGTGACCAGAGCTGAGATCGCCAAGATTATAGTTGGTGCGGGGAAACTGCCGTTATATCCGATAGCGCAATTTCACTTTAGTGATGTATCCATAGGATACTGGGCGATACCCTACATCGAAGCTGCCAGAGAAGCTGGCATCATCAAGGGATATGACGGATTGGTATTCAAGCCGGATGCGCATACTACAAGGGCTGAGGCGACTGCGATTTTAGTACGGGCTCTAAATGTTCCCACACTCTAAGCTGCCTTTAAAAGACCACATAAAATCTGCGAACTGGTAACATATCCCAGTTTACCAGGCGAAATTATCGGTGGATATAGCTAAAGAATAGCACCCATCCGCCGATAATAAAGACAGATCGTAAATACTAATACAAAACCATAGAAACCCATCTACTACGATACTGCCGCAGAAACCCAGTACATATCCACTACAGGTCCATCCAGACAGCTAGTAATGGTAATTCACTTTAATTACAGTGTGTTAACTCAATAATGCTTGTTGTTGATAATAGTGGAAGCGGTTTACATGGGCACGACGGCTATATCGATAATCGAGTGCTAGAGTGGTGAATAAGCAATGCAGTATCAAAATCATAACGCTGTGCATGTTTCAAACAATAGCCAATACCATGAAACGATAATTGTGCGAAGGCACGCTGCATCAAATCTATCGACGCTCGTAACATGCAGGGACAAATGCATCATTTGCACCGTTGATTACCGCTTATGTGAATTCGGCCCTTGCCGTTACGGATGGCCGTCAGGCAATTTAAGTTAGTAGTTTGCTGTTAAGGACGGTGGCTGAGGGTTTCTTCTATCCTCAGCCACCGGTTTTATTTTATCCAAAATACAAGCGATCTTAGCTTGTGGAAATAATAAAGTCCGTGTGCTAGAATTTCAAAAATGGGGAAAATGTGACTTTATCTTCGATAATTATCCTCACCTTTGATAAAGAAATGATTTAAGTAAGGTATTGGTTTTTGAAATCTGCTTATTTTTCATTGTTAAGGGATATAAATAATTGAATAAGCGTCTTAGCGCTGTGGTTAGTGCTGAGCATAAAGACGCTAAAGTAACCGAAATTAGATTAGAATGAGAAGCATCCATCGGTCCCTAATTACAACATTGGGGAACCTCCTAAATATATCTAGGTATGTGATCTAAGCATTAACAGGTTCTTAAGTGCTAAACCAATATTGAAATTTGATAGCAGTGCGTTAAGGTTGGAGTAGCTTTTTGTTTTTTTGAGGTGATGTGTGGAGTATGAGTGACGTAGATAGGGTAGAGATGAGTTTGCCGGCAAGAAAAGAGTACGCGAGATTGTTGAGGCTTGCTATAGCCGGAATTTCCAGTCGGATGAATTTTAACTTCGATAGTCTGGAAGATTTAAAGATAGGTCTAGATGAGGCCTATCTTTTGGCAATTAACGACCCTGAACAAGAAAAGTTTGGCGTTGTGTTCGAGATTTACGATGACCGGCTGGAAATCCTGGTTACCGGATTAGGAAGTGCCGAGACCTTAGAAGAGGAATTAAGTCAGAAATTTGGGTTTTCAATTCTCAACTCGGTGATGGATAAAGTCGAATGGACCAGGGTTGATGAGATGACCAGGAATCTTCGTATGACCAAAAATATTAGGTAACCATGAGGGGGCACACTTACTTTGGCCGGCTCGCAGAGTAGGAAGAAAAGAAAGAACAGCAAAACTTTGGCTTGGGATAGAGAACAAACCTCAGAGCTTTTTGAAAAGTACAAAGAGACCAGATCGCCGGAGATACGAGACGAACTGGTGGCCATGTATATTAATCTTGTTGAGTACCTCGCCAGGCGATTTAAGAACAGAGGAGAACCGGTTGAAGATCTGATACAGGTCGGCACCATAGGTTTGATCAAAGCGATTGATCGCTTTGATATAAAGCGACCGGTTGAGTTTACCACCTACGCCACTCCAACAATTGTTGGAGAGATTAAGAGGTACTTTAGAGATAAGGGTTGGGCGGTTAAGGTTCCGCGTAGGCTCCAGGAATTAAACCTGCTCGTAACCCAGGCGATGAATACTCTTACGCAGGAACTTAAGAGGTCACCAACCATATCAGAGATCGCTCAACATCTCGGTGTAACCTCCGAGCAGGTTATTGAGGCAATGGAAACCAGTGAGGTATATAGCTTTGTTTCCCTCGATAGAGATCTCTCTTCAGATACAGATGATAGTTTCTCACTTTTGGAGTATATTGGAGAGGATGACAGAGAACTTACTGGCATTGAGGATAGAACATGCCTTGCTGAGGCGCTAAGTGAGTTAAGCAGGCAGGAACAGCGGATATTGTACTTGCGCTTCTTCCGAGGACTTACGCAAACGGAAATCGCACAGCAACTCGGCATTTCACAGATGCACGTTTCAAGGTTGCTTAGGAGAACACTGGAAGTATTGCGTGAAAAAATGCTTCAAGACCGGGAGACCTAGATTGAAAACCACAGATGGCCTTGAGCGCATCAAAAGTCTGGGCATAATTGCTTGGACATGGGTGGGTATAATCATTCTCGTGAGCGTAATACTGTATCTATTATACAGTATACACACGGTTCTTATGCCGTTTCTTTATGCTGTGGCGTTTGTTTATGTCTTGAGGCCTATCGTAAATTTTCTAGAAGATAAAGGCCTGCCGAGGATACTGGCGCTTGTCCTTTCCTATATAGGAATGATTTTAGTTCTTACGCTGTTTGGCATGTATATCGGCCCTATCCTCTTTAATGAGGGCAAAAGTCTGATCTTAAAGTTCCCAAAATATATTTATAATGTAAATGGATATGTAAACGAGTTTGTTGCGACTCACCCTTTCTTGAGGGGTGAAGAGGTAAGCAAGTTGATCACCAGGTTCGCGAGCTCGTTAAGTTCATTCGCACAGAAGGCGGCCCTATCTGTACCCGTGCTTACAGCCAGCTTCTTTGGCGGTATTCTTAACCTCATCTTAGCACCAATCATCGCTTTCTATATACTGAAGGATTTAAATGCTATAAAGACTACGGTAAGCGATATGATACCCGAGAGGCATAGAGTTGAAGGGATGCAGATCATAAGAAAGGTGGATTCCATTGTTGGTGGATACTTAAAGGGGCAAGCGATGGTTGCGCTTAGTGTTGCTATACTTTCCGGTATTTCTCTTAGCCTTCTTGGGATTGATTATGCGATACTACTCGGTTTTTTGATCGGTGTTTTTAATATTATTCCTTATTTAGGCCCTATTCTTGGAGGGGCTCCTGCGGTTATAATTGCACTTGGGACATCATGGCAATTGGCGGTTGCGGTAATTGTTGTATTAGCTGCTATTCAACAGTTCGATAGCGTGGTGATATCGCCTCGTATAATGAGCCAGCAGGTGAACTTACACCCATCGGTTGTAATATTTGCTATCCTTGTCGGGGGCACATTGTTCGGTTTTATCGGTATGCTGATAGCTATACCGATAGCAGCCGTTGGAAAAGCGCTCTACCTACACTTTAGAGAGCGCAATGTTAACAATGGAGAATCACCGACCCCCGACCTCAGCGAGCTGCAACCAACGACAAGACTTTAACTAGATCTTTTACGGTATATAATGTAAAAAGCTTAAAGGTGATTTTTATTCATGAAATCGAGTGAATTGCGCCAAAAATTTCTATCATATTTTGAGAGCAAGGGCCATAAGATACTTCCAAGTTCTTCGCTTGTGCCGGATGACCCTACACTTCTTTTAACTGCAGCTGGGATGGTTCAGTTTAAGCCCGTTTTCTTAGGCGAAAAAAGGGTCGATTACACCAGGGCAGCCACCGTGCAAAAGTGCCTAAGGACAACGGATATAGAAAATGTCGGCAAAACTGCCAGGCACTTCACTTTTTTTGAAATGCTCGGTAATTTTTCCTTTGGTGACTATTTTAAAAAAGAAGCGATAGCTTGGGGCTGGGAGTTTGTAACCGAGCACTTGAACCTTCCTGAGGACAACCTTTATGTGACCGTTTTTGAAGACGATGATGAGGCCTTTGAGATATGGCGAGACGTCGTGGGTCTTACTGAGGATCGCATTTTTAGAATGAGTGCGGATGATAATTTTTGGTCAGCCGGGTCGACGGGCCCATGTGGGCCGAGTTCGGAAATAATGTACGATTTGGGACCGGATTGTGGCTGCGGTAGGGATTGCTGTACTATCGGATGTGATTGCGACCGTTACCTTGAAATATGGAACCTGGTTTTTATGGAGTACAACAGAAATGAAATTGGACACTTGGAACCTCTGCCGAAAAAGAATATTGATACCGGGGCGGGGCTTGAGAGAATTGCAAGAATTCTTCAGGGAGGACGTTCGAATTTTGACATTGACGTCCTCAAACCGATTGTAGATAAAGCTGTTAGTGTATCGGGCATCAACTATGGCGTTGACCTAGAGAAGGATATTTCGATTAGGATTATCGCCGATCATATCAGGGCGGTCACGTTTCTAATAAGTGATGGCGTGCTTCCCTCAAATGAGGGTCGCGGATACGTGTTAAGGCGATTGCTAAGGAGAGCGATTCTCCATGCGAGGCTGCTTGGCGTAGAGAGTGCATTTGTTAATTTAATAATAGATGCGGTTATCAAAACGATGAAAGATGCATATCCAGAGCTGCAAGATAACGCATCATTCATTCACCGAATAGCGGGTCATGAAGAGACGCGTTTTATGCACACATTAAAACAGGGACTGAGCATACTTGACCAAGCGATTGCCCAGGCTAGAAGCGAGAACAGGAAAATTCTTGCGGGCGATTTTGTGTTTCGCCTCTACGATACATTTGGATTCCCGCTTGAGCTAACAGTCGAGATAGCAGAAGAGCACGGGATGAATGTTGACGAGGAGACCTTCCAGAGCTTAATGGAAGAGCAGAGAGAAAGGGCAAGGGTATCTTGGGCTGGAGTGCGAGAGCTCAGACACCAGGAAGTTTATCAGGAGGTAAAAGAGGAATTCGGAGAAACGGAGTTTCTCGGGTATGAGGTTGATGAAGCACAGGCCACATTAAGGGCGATAATAAAGAATAACGTGGTGGCAACTGAAGCTTCAGAGGGCGATGAGGTTGGAGTGGTCCTTGATAGGACCCCACTCTATGCTGAGAAAGGCGGCCAGGTTGGTGACAGGGGGGTAATTGAAACGGATTCAGGCCTAGTTGAGGTTGAAGATGTACAAGAGCCAGTAGAGGAGGTTTATGCTCATACAGGGAAGGTAGTTAGGGGAAAGATAAGCATTGATCAAAAGGCAAGAATAGCCGTTGCAGCGGAGCGCAGGCAATCAATACGAAGAAACCATACCGCCACCCACCTTCTCCATTGGGCCCTCAGGATTGTCTTAGGCGATCATGTAAAGCAGGCAGGCTCGCTTGTTGAGCCGGAGCGTCTGCGATTTGACTTAACCCACTTTGCGGCGATATCAAGAGATCAACTTAGGAAGATTGAGGAGCTTGTGAACGGGAAGATCTTCGAAAATTATCCAGTTCGCTCGTTCGCAACCTCTTATGAATTTGCAAAAGAAAGTGGTGCCATCGCTTTATTTGATCAAAAGTATGGAGAGTTTGTCCGGCTAGTCGAAGTTGGTAACTTCAGTAAAGAGCTCTGCGGCGGTACCCATGTCGGGAACACGAGCGAAATAGGGTTATTTAAGATAACGAGTGAAGGAAGCATCGGGGCCAATACCAGGCGTATCGAGGCCGTAACAGATGGAGCTGCGCTCGATTACCTATACGCTGAAGAGGATAGACACCTCGAAGTAGCAGATATACTAAAAACCGAACCGGAGCAGGTTGTAGATAAAGTAAAAAGCCTGCTACAAACCATAAAGCAGCAGTCACAGCAGCTGGAATCCGCTAGAAAGAAGATAATAGGGGAAAGAGTAGATAAGCTAATAACTGGAGCAAGGCAATTCAACAAAACAAAGCTTATAGTCGATCAGGTTGAGGCTGTAGATATGGACAACCTGCGCTTATATGCTGATCTGCTGAGAAATAGGACCGGCACGGCCGCCTTGCTGCTCGCAAGCACCGTTGACGGTAAGGTAATGCTAATAGCGGCAGCAACGCAGGATGTGGTTAGGGCTGGCTTCAATGCAGGTAGCCTGATAAAGAAGGTGGCCCCGATTGTTGGTGGAGGCGGAGGAGGGAGACCCGATCTGGCGCAGGCCGGCGGGAGAAAGCCCGAGGGCGTGAAAGAAGCGCTTGAAGAAGGTTTGAAAGAAATAGAGGGAATGCTCTCGAAGTAATGAGGATTTTAGCCTTAGATGTAGGGGCACAACGCATAGGAGTAGCGATATCCGATCCAACTGGCAGCATGGCGCAGCCGCTGATGGTGCTAGATAGGAGCAGGGATGGCTCAGAAATCGAGCGTATAGTTAAGCTGGCTGAAGAATACGATGTGGCTGAAGTGGTGGTGGGATTACCGCTCTCTCTAACCGGTGAAGCAGGACCGCAGGTCCAAGAGGTTCTGGAATATATTGATGAGCTTAAGGGTAGGCTTAAGGTAACGGTAAAAACGTGGGATGAACGGTTGACGACATCCTTTGCCGAGCGAGCGCTAATAGAGTCAGATATGAAGCGCAAGCGAAGAAAACAGATTGTAGATAAGGTAGCGGCAGCGCTGATACTACAGGGTTACTTAGATTCAAAAGGGCAAGAGGAGCAGAAAGCTGAGTCCAGGTAAACACGCGGTGCGGAAATCAAGCATAGCAAAAAAGGTCGTTGCGGCTGCGGTACTAGTTGTACTCATGGGAGCTGTAGCAATTGCTGCCTTTATTGCATGGGATGGATACATGAACAGGCGCGAGGTTCCACCGAGGCCAGTTAGTGTCAAGATAGATGAGGGGATGACTGCAACACAGATCGCTAATATACTAGAGGATAAAAAAGTTATCAAGAATGCTATAGTTTTCAGATTTATCGTTAAGAAGCAAGGCGTTGGAGAGAACTTTAAGCCAGGAGAATATGAGCTTAAGACAGACATGGCTTACGATGAGGTTATCAAAATACTCGTTGAGGGGCCGCCAATAGAATACATCAGCCTTACCCTGCCGGAGGGTTGGACGGCAAAGCAGATGTCGGAGCGTGTAGAAAGCCTAACCGGTATAAACAAGGACGATTACCTGCAAGCAGTTAAAGAAGGCAAACTCCTTGTGGAGTACCCGTTTTTAAAGAATAGCGGTGCACCAACGAAGGATCTCGAGGGCTACCTATACCCTGAGACTTACAAGGTTGAGAGAGGTATCACTGCCGAGGAATTTATAAATATACAACTTAGCCAATTTCAGGAGAGGACCAGCAATTTAAATTGGTCGAATGCTCAAGCCCGGGGTAGAACGCCATATGAGATAGTAATCATCGCTTCGATGATTGAGAGGGAGACCATCGTCAATGATGAAAGGCCGATCGTGGCGGCGGTTATTTATAACCGTCTAGCGAAGGGGATGCCGTTACAGATCGATGCAACCGTACAATATGCGCTTCCGCAATGGAAGGATAGATTGATGTTTGAGGATCTAAAGATAGAATCACCGTATAATACATATAAACATAAGGGACTCCCACCTGGGCCGATATGTAGTCCCAGCTCTTCCTCAATTGATGCCGCGTTGAATCCGACAGATGACAAATATCTGTACTACGTTTTAGCTGGAGATAATTCCGGTAGGCATGTATTCTCAAATACCTACAATGAGCATATAAATGCAAAGAATCAATATAAGGCGAATCAGCGGTAATCCCGGGTAATCCCGTAGAGTAATAAAACGGCGAGACTCCTTTGCCGTTTTACTTTTATAGGCAATCGATAGGATTGAGCTTTTTATTATCTCTAAGCCGCCTTTTTCATCATTTTTCGCCGGTTCACCAGACCGTATTTTTCGACGATGCCGTTTACATAGTCCCAGTTGGCATTTTGCATGAATGCACTGATGTAGTCCTTACGATTTGTCCCATAATCGATGAAGTAGGCGTGCTCGTATACATCTAGAATAAAGAGCGGAATAGCGTTAAAAATATCGCCAAAGTTATGAGCGTCGAGCGAGAAGTTATGAACGACGTTCCAATCTAAATCATAAGCTAGAACAACCCAACCTCTTGAGCCCATGCCAGCTGCTCTAAAGTCTTGCTCCCAGCGGTGATAGGACCCATAATCTTCATTAATCATATCAAGCACGGGACCGCTCGCCTGCCCATTGCCGCCAAGATTGGCAAAGTAGCCCTCGTGGAGCTTGACCGCATCGACAGCAAATGTCTCTTCAAGCTTTAGCTCTCTCACCATGCTAAAGGTTGCATTTGCTTCGCTCAGATCAACATCTTTAAGTTTACCTTGGATCTCATTTACTTTTTTCACATAGCCCCCGTAGAGCACGTCGTGGTGCTGTTTAAGCTGATTCTCGGATAGGCCGGGAAGGCTGGTATAAGGTAATGGCTTTACTTCAAGAGTTGGTATCATGAGTAGTCCCCCTTTGGTTTTCGAGAATTTAGTCTGTTTTTTTACGTATAACACTGGTAGCCTTATTGCTGCCGATGGCAGCAATATTGGCGCTGAAAACAATATGGCACCGATCCGATTTTATGATGGTTTTTTACCCTTCGAGCAGAGCACTCAAACGGATAAGTGAGAAGGGTGAAAGGAAGAAGGCAAAATTGTGATCGCGCTATAACCATATGAAACGCCTAGCTTAGTTTTGATCCAGTAAGATTCGCCGGGTCTTATTCAAGTCCAAGATCAGTAGCAACCGTCTTGGGCCATGTCGGGTTCTTCAGGAGCGCCCTGCCGACGGCAACCAAGTCCGCCTCGCCGTCCCGTATAATGTCATCCGCAAGTTCTCCCGTTGTTATAAGACCGACCGCGATAACCGGGACACCTACGGCTTGCTTAACCCTGGCAGCCTGCGGCACGAAGTGCCCGGGCTTCATATCGGCGGGCCTGGAGCCGCCAAGTCCACCGGATACATCCACTGCTTTAACGCCGGCGTTGACGATAAGCTTTGCCATCTCAACACCCTCGTCTATAGTAATACCTCTATCGATCATATCATCTGCACCTAGGCGGTAGAGCAGCAAGTAATCACTGCCGACGGATTCCCTTACGGCCTGTATAACCTCAACCGGGAAGCGCATACGGCCTGCCAGGTCAATCCCATACTCGTCATTTCGACTGTTCGTTAAGGGCGAGGCAAACTGGTTTAGAAGAAAACCATGCGCTCCGTGAATTTCAACTCCATCAAAACCAGCCTCTTTAGCTCGTATGGCAGCTTTTGCAAAAGCATCGATTATAGATATAATCTCGTCTTTAGATAAAGCTCGGGGGATTTCACCTCCGGTCGGATACGGCATGTCGGAGGCCGATACCGGTTGTTCACCAATAAGCTCGGCGGTTGTGCGTGAACCCGCGTGGTCTAACTGGATGGCGCAAGGAACCCCCTCAGCGTGGATAGAGTCGACGAGCCGCCTAAAACCCTCAATCTGGCGGTCTGTATAAAGACCGAGCTGTCTAGGTGATAGGCGACCATTCGGCAAGACATAGGTATGCTCAACGATAATAAATCCGACACCACCCCGCGCTCTTTGGGTATAATGATCTATTATTTCTTGAGTAACGTCTCCCTCGGGTGTCCCCTTATTGATCTCCATCGGGGGCATAACTATCCTATTCTTCAGCCTAATCCCATTGATTTCAATGGGGTCGAATAAACCTGGCATAATAGTACCTCCTGTATTACGTGGTGACAGTTATTTAATACCCCAAAAAGATCCAAGGCGATCGCCTATAGAATAGTAATTGCCATGATATAAATATAGCGGGCTCGCCTCCTTTATATCGTGGTAAGCTACAACCAATCCAACGTAAAGGCTGTGCTTATCAAGCTCTATGGATCTATCAACTTTGCATTCAAGAACAGCGTGAGCTTCTTTTACTAAAGGACAGGATACCGATCTACCCTGAAAGGTCCCTATGCTAAACTCTTTAAATTTATCAATCCTGCGGCCGGTAGTGGAGCCAATATTTTTTGCTAGATTTAGTTGATCTGGAGATATCACGTTTACAGCAAACTCACCGCTACTATCAATTAGGGTACGCGTAAGGGAATGGTGGCTCAAAGATATGCCTACCAGTGGAGGACTAAAGGAAAGCCCAGCGATCATATTTGCAGTCATTATGCCGTTCCGGCCATCGTGCGATGCCGTTATTAAAGCGACGGGGCTTCCGATTGCGCCCATAGCTCTTCTGCTTGTAAAGTCTCGAGACACCTACCTCACCTCGCAGGATCGAGTTTAATCCATTATTCCCATTATAGCTACCCAGTAAATGGGTATATTGCCATTACGTGCGTTTTTAGGTACCATCTAGTTGATAACAGCATACTTATCGGGAGCTGCTTCTTGGCGGCTGAGAGGTGAAGCGTAAACTTCATGACCGTTCGAACCTGAAATGCGATTGCAATCGCTTCTGGGTAATGCCAGCGAAGGGAAAAATGTTCGGATTAAAGCCGCACCTTTTCTGGTGCGGCTTTCTTAGTTTTAAGTGAGAATAGGCATTTCTGCCGGCATGTATCAATCTAAAGGAGGAGAAGTATGGAACAGATGATTAAAGAGATTGCAGGGGATCTTCAAAGGATTAAGGAGGAAAAACCACTCATTCATCACATTACCAACTTTGTAGTGATGAATGAGACCGCAAATGTAACCCTGTGTCTCGGGGCGCTTCCGGTTATGGCACATGCGAAAGATGAGGTTGCCGAGATGGTGAGCTTTGCCGGGGCGCTTCTGCTAAATATTGGAACCCTCACTACAGAACTGGTGGATTCAATGGTAATTGCCGGGAAGAGGGCAAACGAGCTCAGCATACCGGTCATTCTCGATCCGGTCGGTGCGGGCGCGACAAAACTTCGAACCGATGCGAGCAGGCGAATCCTCGATGAAGTTGCTATCGCCATAATTAGAGGCAATAGCGCCGAGATCGGCGTTCTTGCCGGTGCGGGCGGGGAGATAAAAGGGGTCGAAGCGGTCGGCAAGGATGAGAAAATAGTGGACGTGGCGCGCGGGCTGGCAGCAAGGGAAAAGTGCGTGGTGAGCGTAACGGGCCCGGAGGACATAATTACGGATGGAGAAAGGGTTGCGTTAGTTAAAAACGGCGATCCGATGATGGCGACCATAACTGGGACGGGTTGCATGTCGACAACGATTACAGCTGGATTTGCCTCTATACAGAAGGATTACCTTAAGGCCGCCACTGGAGCGCTTGTTACATTCGGGATTGCTGGAGAAAAAGCGGCCACAATGACCAGGGGCAAGCCAGGCAGCTTTCACGCGGCGCTTTATGACTCGGTCTATGCGGTTGATTATGACATAATATTAAAGGAGGCAAAACTTGAACTTGTCCTTCCGGTCAAGGCTTAGTAATAGCCTGGGCTTGTATGTGGTTACGGCGGAATTTCCGGGTAAAAGCCATATAGACGTTGCCACTGCTGCTATAGAAGGAGGCGCTTTGATCATCCAGTACCGGGAGAAGGATACATCGAGCCGCAAATTACTGGAAACGGCGGGTAAGCTTAGAGAGCTAACCAGTAAAGCGGATGTAAAACTAATAATAAACGATAGAGTTGATATAGCGCTTGCCATAAGAGCGGATGGAGTTCACCTTGGGCAGGATGATTTAACCCTAGAAGCAGCTAAGAATATAATGGGGTATGATTACATTATCGGCATATCGGCAACAAATTTCGATGAAGCGTTAGCCGCTGCAAAGGATGGGGCCGACTATATAGGACTCGGACCGATATACCCGACGCCCAGTAAGGATGATGCGGCCCCACCAATTGGACTCGAAGGATTATCGGCAGTCGCTGAGGCCATAAACATACCGGTAGTTGCCATTGGAGGCATTACTATCGATAATGTTGAGGAAGTTGTTATGGCAGGTGCCGATGCTATAGCTGTTATATCGGCTGTAGCAGCTGCGGAAGATATGGCCGGTGCAGCGCGCTCTCTTAATGGAATAATCAAGCGCACAAAGATGCAACGATAGGATTAGGGGTTTTGATGGCGACAATAATAGAGCGTTTAAGGAAAGGCGAGGTTCCGGAGGCCATCGATATCGTTTTTAAGGATGAGGGTGTCTCAAAAGATCAGTTAGTTGAAGGATTGCTTGATGGTTCTATAGTAATTCCCAAAAATGCTAATGTAAGCAGGACAAGAGTGGTAGGTATAGGAAAGGGCCTTCGGACCAAGGTTAACGCCAATATTGGCACATCCGAGGGGTATCCTTTCATCGATGAGGAATTGAAAAAACTTGAGGTTGCAGTAAAAGCCGGTGCTGACACGATAATGGATCTAAGCACCGGCGGTCCGCTTGTAGAAATAAGGAAGGAGATCGTTTCGCGGTGCCCTCTCCCCGTTGGAACCGTGCCGATTTATCAAGCTGCAGTTAAGGCAAAAGAAGCCTACGGCAGTATTATTGATATGACGGCAGATGATATTTTCGAAGTTATAGAGGCCCAGGCGGCGGAAGGTGTAGACTTTATGACTGTTCATTCGGGAATCACCTGGCGAACGCTCGAGGCCCTTCAACAGCAGGGTAGGATTACGGATATAGTGAGCCGGGGCGGTGCATTTACCGTCGGTTGGATGATTCACAACAGTAAGGAAAATCCCCTTTACGAGCAGTATGATAGGCTGCTCGGGATAGCCCAGGAGTACGATATTACATTGAGCCTTGGCGATGGATTCAGACCTGGGTGTATTGCAGATGCATCCGATAGGGCGCAGATACAGGAGCTTTTAATATTAGGTGAGCTTGTCGATAGAGCAAGAGTGGCCGAGGTTCAAGTTATGGTAGAAGGGCCTGGCCATATGCCATTCGATCAAATTGCTGCTAATATGAGGCTTGAAAAAGAGATATGCAAAGGAGCACCATTTTATGTGCTCGGGCCGCTAGTGACTGATATTGCACCTGGCTACGACCATATAAACGCAGCTATAGGGGGCACGATGGCGGCCGTATCAGGGGCGGATTTCTTATGCTACGTCACTCCCAGAGAACACCTGGGCCTTCCCGATGCCCGGGATGTTCATGAAGGGATAATAGCATCGCGCATAGCAGCGCACGCGGCAGATATAGTTAAAGGGATAAGAGGGGCCGCTGATTGGGATATCGCTATGGCGAAGGCAAGGAAAGCCCTCGACTGGAATGAACAGGTGAGGCTTGCCATTGATCCAGAAAGAGCCTCTACAGCTTATGCTGAACGAAAGGTCAAAGATGTTGATGGGTGCACAATGTGCGGAGATTTTTGTGCCATGAAGGTGGTTGCAGAATACCTGGGGACGGAAGCGGAATCCTGTTAGCAGTCAAGATCTGAGTAAGAGATGTGGGCGACCGGGTGACCAGGTTACTGGGTGACCAGGGTCCAGGAACCAGGGATGTGGGTAAGAGATGTGGGTATGTACAGGTTACTGGGTGACCAGGTTACCATAAATGTAGGGGCGGACCCTGTGTCCGCCCGTAGTTGCCCGATTCATCGGGTGTATGAGTGTGGGTAGTAGATGAGGGTATTGCCAATGGCCAAGAGCCAATGGCCAATAAGTGGGTAGAGAGTGTGGGAAGAGTTGTCCAGTGCTACAGTTACCAGTTGATGTGGGTAAGAGGTGTAGGCACTACTCTATAATCTACTAACTATGAACTACTAACTACTAACTGGAGACTGAAGACTGGTGACCGAAGACTACTAAGGCTGCTCGATAAATCGGGCTATACTATAATTTATGTATCACTAGTAGGGTTAGGTTGATGAGTCAGGCAAGCACATCTCTTGCAATACGAGAAGCATATAAAGGTCTCTGGGCGAGAAAAATGTTATGAAAGTAAAAGATATAGGTGAATTTGCGCTTATAGAGCGCATAGCAGAGATAGTAGAACATGCAGACGAGCGCGTTATTCTCACTATAGGTGATGACACTGCGGTTGTGAGGCCAACAGAGTCTGGCTACTCACTCCTTACGACTGATCTATTAGTGGAGAATGTTCATTTTACCCTTGATACTATAAATTCATGGCAGTTAGGTTACAAATCCATCGCAGTTAATATAAGCGATATAGCGGCGATGGGAGGGCTGCCCAATTATGCTGTTATATCGCTTGCAATGGATCCAGAAACAGATGTTGATCAGATCGAAGATCTCTATAGGGGCATGGAGGATGCTTCAATAAAGTACGGGTTGAGAATTGTCGGAGGGGATGTTACTAAGTCAGAAAAGCTCATCATTAACGTTGCGCTACTCGGTGAAGTTGAAGAGGAGAACCTTTGCAGGAGAAGCGATGCGATGGTTGGGGATGTAATTATGGTTACGGGTGAACTTGGTGCGTCGGCTGCAGGCCTAAGGCTTATCCTTAATCCTGAAATTGCGCTCAAGGTTAAAGAAGCAGGTGCATTAAAGAGGGCGCATTTTCTGCCAGAACCTCGGGTTGAGCCGGGAAGGATTCTAGCATCCCTAGGTATAAATGCGATGGAAGATATAAGCGATGGACTGGTAAGTGAAGTTAAACATATTTGTGAGGCCAGCTCCGTTGGAGCAAGGCTTTTTCTAAACAAAATACCGGTGGCAAAGGGTGTGGATAAAGTAGCGACGCTTACCGGTGAAAGAGCGATAGATATCGCTATCTCTGGCGGCGAAGATTACGAGCTTGTGTTTACGGCTCCAAAGGAGTTGAATGGGCTGGTTGAGAAAGCTATGACCGCTATCGGCACAAGAGTAGCGGCCATCGGTGAGATTGTAGATATTTCCAATGGAATAAAAGTTATTGATTGGTCAGGGGAAGAGAGACCGCTTGAGGTAAGCGGCTATACCCATTTCTAGGATTGTAGGAAAATGGAGATAAAAAAGGCTCTAGTAATAGGGGGTTCCGATCCGAGCGGCGGGGCCGGTGTTCAGGCAGATATGAGGACACTGGTCGAGCTGGGCGTACACCCATATACTGTAATAACAGCTATCACCGCACAAAATAGCAGTGGCGTGTCATCATATGAAATAATGACGGCAAGGCTAGTTAAGAGTCAGATTGAATCCGTTACCTCTGAGGAAGGCGTGGCCGGCATAAAAACCGGTATGCTTGGCAGTTCGGAGAATATATTGGAGGTAGCACGCTTAATTAGCGATCATAGGATCGGTTATTCTATAGTAGATCCGGTAATAAAGGCGACGGATGGAAAGGTGTTAACTTCCGAAGCATCAACCGCGGTTTTAAAGAAAAGGCTTTTAGCGAGATCTTTTATGGTAACTCCGAATATCAGCGAAGCTACGTATCTAACCGGTATTGAGATATCTACCGAGGACGATTTATTAGAGGCGGCGAAGGCACTAAAAGAGATGGGAGTAGCCTGGGTCCTTATAAAAGGCGGGCATTTAGCAGGAGATACGGCGGTGGATCTACTGTACGACGGACAAAATGAGTATTATTTCGAAGTCAAGAAGGTAAGAGACGAAAATGTACGAGGGACGGGATGCATGATGGCGTCTGCAATCTGCGGCTATCTAATACATGGGTTAGAACCTTACGAAGCGGTTGATAAGGCCAAAGCATATGTCCTGAATAAAATAAAGAGTGCGGTTATTCTGGGTGAAGGCAGTCGTCAGGCGTCTCCGTTCAGGATAGAGGGAGAGGACATTGAGAATTGGGTTGATTAGCGATACGCATGGGGACCTTGATGCGTGGGAAAAAGCGTTAAAGATATTCAATAACATAGATATCGCTATACACACGGGCGATATATTAAGCAGCGGCCCATTTAATCCGAGGTCGCCATCTTATAAGCCAGTAGAACTGGCAGAAGCTATAAATAGGGCACCCTT
This sequence comes from Actinomycetota bacterium, assembly GCA_014859275.1. Lineage (GTDB taxonomy): Bacteria > Actinomycetota > Aquicultoria > Aquicultorales > Aquicultoraceae > Kmv33. Next base: position 34,981 of record JACUUO010000014.1, read on the forward strand.
TCCAATAATCTTTGTAAGGGGGAACTGTGACGCGGAAGTCGATTCGATCGCACTTGATTATCCAATTCAATCTCCCTACTCGTTTATCTCTACAAATGGTTTAAAAATTATGGCAACGCATGGGCACCTTCATGATGAGAACAAATTAATTGAATTAGGGCACCGCTATAAACTTAATGTCGTAGTAAGCGGTCACACCCATGTAGAAAAAATAGTGAAGAGCGCTGGTCTTTACTTAGTAAACCCCGGTAGCGCGTCATTACCGAAGGGCGAGGAAGGTTTGCCAACGGTCGGATTTATTGAGGACAGATATATAAAGATAGTATCACTCGAAGACGGCACTGAGCTAGAGAAAGTTGAAATAAGGTGATTATACGGCACGGACCACTTTATTTGCCTTCAGGCACTTAGTACAGACGTAGATATTCTTCGGTGAACCATCTACAATGGCACGGATCTTCTGAACATTTGGGTTAAATCTTCTCGGCGTTACGCGATGGGAGTGACTTATACTGCTGCCCTTCATGGGCCCTTTTCCGCATATAGCACATCTTCTGGCCATATTAATCTCCTCTTTAGAATAAATTCAGTACCGAAAAATGTTACCATTTGTCCACCCGTAAGGCAAGTTTAATCACGACGGTTGTCTAATAAGTGCTATGCAATATTTAAATAGAGCAACTGGGAGCTATGGTCAGCGTGAGAAATCTACCATGGCAGCAAAAGAAGCCATTACTAAGAACCGAAAACTATGAACCATGAACTATCAACTATCAACTATCAACTATCCTGCCGTTTAACCCAATTTTGTCATGGGTAACTTAACCCTACCAGCTTACTTGAAGGGAGGTGAGTGATGTGACAAGACAAGAGATCGTTGATAGA
>JACUUO010000295.1 GCA_014859275.1 Actinomycetota bacterium
TGTTAGATAGCACCTGCAGTCTAGTCTTACCGGCAACGGTATCTACAAGAGACCTATATGAGCGCAGGATACTCTGGTTAACAAGTGCGGTTGCAATCACCATAACAGCGCCAAGCGTAACTCCGAATATTATCGTGGCGGTGCGCAATTTATGCTTAGCTTACAGGATTGCACCATAGCGGGCGCCAACATGACTCTTATGGCCAATACGCTTGGAATCGGCTTTTTGCTTGATCGGGCTTTGAGGACGAAAAAAACACTATCCGCGACATTCTGGCTATCCCAGAGCAGCTTAATCCGGCACAAGTTGAAGTAGAAGAGGTTGTAGCTTAAAATGGGTTTGTTCTATTCAGCATTTTTGGTAATTTCAATAGGTTAATTTCAGGCTTAGGCGGTTCAACCTTAGTGTACTTTTTCAGGTTGAATGCTGTTTTGTACTCACCCTCGCCCAAGATAAAGAACTCATTTTTAATTTGATGAGAGATGGTTGATTTGTAGCTACCACAACTCGTCTCATAAATGCCACCGTGGCCCAATTGGGACCGTGCTACCTCGAAGGTTGTTAGTCGCGGCATATTTATGAGATGGCTTCTACGCCCCTAATTCCTTAAGGTCCTGAATAAGTCTATCTATTTCTATAGCTGGCATTGTGAGTGTTCTAATTGTGCCCCGAGACCCAAGCTCAATAGCCATTTTTACAACTGTGTCATTATCCGGTGCCTCCAAGAGATTAACAAAATCATAAGCTCCCATAACAGCGTATTGGGATAAGATTTTAACACCAAACTTTTGAGTAACCTCTTCGTTCACTTCTTTAATTCTCTCTGGATGCTTCCTTAACGTTTTCATTCCTTCATCCGTTAATTTAGTGAGCATTACGAACATCGCCACGTGTAGTCGCCCCCTCCAGTAGATTCACTTTTAAGTAACTATTTACCCATTTCTAGAAACTCTTTTTTGATTAGTAGAATTTTTAATAAATCGCCCTAGGCTATTATAGCATTATCTTAGGTATCAGTTTTACCGAATATGCAGCGGCCATGTAAAACGTCAACGAGTGTAGCCCAAGGCCAAGAGACAGCAACCACGGTAGCAACAACTGATAAGCTAAAAAAGTTTGATCCTGTAATCCGTACCAGCGATACTTGACACGAAAAATGTTCGAACAATGTCCGTGTGCCCAGTCAATATACTTTAAGACCGCGTAAAGCAGG
>JACUUO010000123.1 GCA_014859275.1 Actinomycetota bacterium
ACCGTGAAATGCTTAATTGGCTAAGGTACGGTCGTGATTCGAGCCTAAGAAATGCATTCTATTCTATGCGAGACAGATCAGGTATTGATCAGATAATAGCTCTCTCGCCAATCCGAGGTGATACTACACGCCGAGATGAAAGGGGCAGGGAATATATTCATATTTCAGGCAACAATGATTTTGAAAATGTTTTAGAGGCAGTATATCGGATAAGATGCAATCTATTTCACGGCAAGAAAGAGGCCGACGATGTTCGCGATCAACAACTGGTTGATGCATGCGGCAGAATTCTTGAGAGCTGGATAGGGGAATTAATTCGCGACTGGTGATTTAACTTAAGGGATATAGACTTAGCTATCTAAAACTCCACTATGCAAACTGCAGTACAGTTATGAATCGCAACTTGCCCGACACTTCGAGCCCTACAAAAACGGGGCACAGGTAACACGAAATAAAGGAGGCTTATACTATGACGCCGACAGCGGATGATTTTAAGGAGGCGCTAAATAAGCTATTTAATGCTGCTAGGCAGCAGGGGAAAGAATATGTTGATGTGTTGTCTGGTGATCTGCATCGCCAAGTCGGTAGCTATCCAGGACGTAATCACAGGATGCCCATATGCTGCAGCGTAATGAAGCATCATATGAAGGATCGAGATGTAGTTTTAGATGGACCATGTAGCGGTCAAGGTGCTTCACTTAAGATTAGGTACTATTTGAACGCAAAATAGACAATCTGCTATGTTTGAGAACACAGACTATGGTTATTTCAATAATCTATCTATGTGTCCTATAATCGTTAGCCTGACAAATTTGCGTATGGGTCGAGTAAATTTGCCGAGGTAGTTTTGAATAAGGGGGCGATGGATTGAGCACTCTACCCAAGAGTCAGTTAGTAGAAACGATTTTGGCAAATGCAGATCATGAACACCTGCGCCGGTTTTTTGGAATTAAACCGGAGACGTCTATTAAAGATCGATTGCTTGGTTTTTCAAAAGTACGACTAATGGGATATATAGATACTGTTGGTGGACAGCTAAAAGCGGTGGTTCAATTAGAATACGAGCATTTTCCACTTAAAGCGGCACCTACACTCTACGTAATCACAATTAGCAATCCGAGTGATTTCACATTATTTGCTACGCAATCGGATAGTTTAAGAGCTGAGGGGCGATCTGCTGCATTAACATTAACCAGTGATCGGGCTGTTAGAGCAGTTTATGTCAGACGTGAGCTTAGTAAGGTAAGTAGTGAGCCGCCAGTTTATGAGCTGATATTGGGTTATGAGCGACGTTTAGAATACACTGAGTGGGATCCTGATAGCACCGATTATGGCATTTCGCAAAATATCTTTAGCCTTGAGAATGCTCTAGCGTGGTTTCCTGAAAGAAACAACAAATTCGCTATTGTTTCTTGCGCGGATTTTGCGGCTATTAAGCCGATAATGGATTACCTTGACCAGAACTTTAGTTTAAAGGCTAACTTACCTGATCTGTCTCAAGAAATGCTAATGAGAATTGCTGAAGGCAGTCATGTAAGAAGCGCAACATTTTCCCATATCAGCTCAAGTAGTACAAATGACAATATTGACGCAAAAACAATAACGGTTTTTGATGAGGATTTACCAAGTCGTAGAATTTTTAATGATATGCGGGAAGAGCACGGCAGAGAGCAAAGATCTGGTTTCTACTCAAGTCATCCTGATATTTTAAGAGCAGGCGTTGGGATAACTCGGCGTTTCGGTAGAATATGGACACCGGCTCATTTAAGCAGAGATGAATTAGTTAGACTTGCATTAGGGATTATAGTAAAACTTGAAGTTGAATTAGAACGTGTCTCGAATGAGAGCTTAAGCGAATTAACAGGTTTTTATTCAAACAGTTCTGTTCTTATTGGAAGAGTTCCCTTAACAGGACAGCCCAGACGCTTGTTTGATAGAATAATTAGGCACTTAATAGCTGCAGATCGGAATCAAATGCATAGGGATCAATTTCGCCAAGTTAAATGGTACATTGAGTCCGAAGATGAGGAGGTAAAAGAGTTTGTCGAAGATTGTATGAAGGGCATATCCAGCGAAACCCTCAAAGAATTATTAGAGCACAGTAAAAGATTAGGCTTGCATGCTTCTATGACATATGAGTGTGAAAACTGTGGCGTGCGAAACGTAACATGTAAGGAGTGCGGTGCGTTACTTGAAGCACTAACCGAAGATGGCCAGATTATATGTAAATGTCCATCCTGCAAAAGAGCAACAGATTTGGGCAATTTTCAATGCGATTGTAGCGTTAGCTGTCCCGCTATTGACCCCTACTCGCAATTATTTGTTTATCCTAACGAAGACTTGTTGGCTGCTATTGAAGCGTATTTTGCAGTACTGTATCCGCCCCAAAGGAATCCAGGACTGTTTGTCGTTGTCGGCAATCGATTGAGCTTATTAAGCGGCCCAGTAAATCCTGGGGCTCGTGAGATCAGGCTTGAAGAGCTTGGCTTGTGGAAAACAAGGGCACATTTGCATACACATAGCTGCGGCTCAGTAGGCAGAATTGGCAAGATATTAGGTAAAACAAAAGAGAAATGTCCAATTAATAATTATCATCCTAGTAGAAACGATTGCGAGACATGTTTGCAATCGTTTCCTAGCAGGGAACAGTTGGCCAATGGGCAAGTATGCCTTTTAAGATTGTTCGGTATCCCCATCGGTAAGGAATTCGATGGTATACATCATGGACATGAAGGCGCTGACATAAATTACGATGATCAGCTAGATGGTCGACCTATAACGGTCGGCATTCATGTGAAAAGCAAATCAGGCAAATATCTTGCCAAGGATCTAAGAAGAACAAACTTTAAAGTTAGAGAGCTCTATACCCAAATCTATTATACGTTATATAAAATATCTCAAGGAGAAGAGGATCTCGATGTTCTAGGCATTGGTATTCCGAACAAAATATCGGAAGATGTACTAAATTCGATGAAAGCGATATTGCTTAGGTTTGGTATATCTTTTATTTATGTCGATTACGATTGCTGGATAAAGATAGTCAGTCTTGCGGAGGAGCATATAAGCTTCGAAGTTTCTCCCAGCTAAATACTGACTTTCTCGCAGATCTGGCGATTGCTGTGGGAGGGTTGTCATTCATCAGTCACGGTTAAGAAAATAATATCCCGTAAATATAGCTATGTCGGCAGCATTAAGCATTGTGAGCGCTCAGAACGCTTATCCAGCATCAGCAAAATATAGGCGACGGCGTTTAGCAGGGAGGTATTTAATAATGGCGGGACCCCATCAAGGAAACCTATTCAGCGATAGCCTTAGTGAAGAATCGATTTTAGCAGATACTCCGGCCGGAACATGGGAACAAGATGCTGCCAAGCGTGCATTGGATGAGTTATTCACTCTTACTTACCAATATAAGAGCAGCAAGTCTTTCCATGAACTGTTGCAGTTTGTCGCACGTTTTCGATTTTATTCTCCTTTTAATGCTATGCTGGTCCATGTGCAAATGCCAGGGGCAAGATTTGTCGCCCCACCTTATCGGTGGCTTCGTGATTATGAGAGGCGAATTAAGCCTGGTGCTCGTCCACTTGTTATTTTACAACCGATGGGTCCGGTGATGTTTGTTTTTGATGTAAGCGATACAGAGCCTATAAAAGGTGCGAGACCACTGCCGCCGGAGGTTGATAGGCCGTTCGAGGTGATAAAAGGTCGTATAGGCGGTAGGCTCAAATTGGTCACTGATAATGCAAAGCGGGATGGCGTTCGGGTCACGGAATCTCCAGCTGGATCTCAATCTGCGGGTTCTATCCAGCAAGTGCCTAGCGCTGTACGGGAATCACAGTTGTTTCAAGATGGCGTCGATAAATACCGCAATCCAGTCTTCATTAATATCCCAATTAGATACGATCTAATTATCAACTCAAAATTAACCTCTGAGGCTCAATATGTCACCATGGTTCATGAACTGGCGTATCTTTACTGTGGGCATCTCGGAACGCCGAATGACCGGTGGTGGCCGGATCGTAGGGGATTAAATCATGCCGTATGTGAATTTGAAGCTGAGTCAGTAGCCTATTTAGTCTGTACCCGATTAAATATCGACAACCCCTCGGCACAGTATCTTTCTGGCTATGTCGGGAAGCATGAGCAAGTTCCACCTATAAGCCTTGAGTGTGTTATGAAGGCTGCAGGGCTTATCGAGACTATGAGCCGACAGAAGATGAAGCCAAGAAAGCCGTTGAAGAAGGAAGCTGGAGGCTAAAAGTGGCGGCATCTCCAAGGTTGATCAGACGCGTTGTCATGGCCCTGTAGGCACAATGCTTAATCCCAAGGTGGAAAGCGGCAGCTGAAAAAACACATACCGCCACGACGACTTATTCAATCTAGACTAATAAAGCAAAAGATTACTATAGACAACCGAACACGCGTTCGCTATAATAGTAACCGTATAGCCCAAAAGCCCAATTGCCAGACTGCACCAGCAGGCTGTTTTGCAGTCAGCATTATTATAATTATCGCTATGCTTATGACGTGCATTATTGGTTAATTTGCAGAGGTCAACCTATGGTTGGCTGCTTAGTAAGGTTACTCTATAATTGCTATGATGATAACAGCTAGAGGGGCTAATGTGGCGAGGTTGCACGAAATCAGAGATCCCATATACGGATTTGTCTCCTTCAATGATTGGGAAAAACAGATAATCAACCATTCTGCCTTCCAGCGACTACGGCGGATCAGGCAGTTAGCTTTCACAGATATGGTATACCCTGGGGGCAACTATACGAGGTTTGAGCATTCAATAGGCGTTATGCATTTGGCAACGCTCATGTATGAAGCGATCGTCGAAGACGATGCAAATAAGAATTTGCTTGAGGAATACTTAAGTTATGATGATGCCGGGCTGAAAAGGGATAAGCAGTTAATACGTTTAACGGCATTACTCCATGATATTGGGCACGCACCGTTCTCTCATGCTTCGGAAGATGTAATGCCGCTTAATGATAAAGCCAAGAAGCCATACAAGCATGAGGATTACTCAAGTGCGGTTATCACAGGCCCCCTTCGGACGGTAATAGAGGACCACCAGATAAATAAGAGTAATTATAAAATTAGTGCGGATGAAGTTGCAGCCTTGCTCGAAGGTAACGTGAGCATTCTTGAGGGTAAGCTGTTCTGGAAGGTTATTATCTCAAGTCAACTCGATGCGGATAGGGGCGATTATCTTCTCAGGGATTCGCACCATATTGGGGTAAAATATGGTGTCTATGATTACTCCAGGTTACTTAATACATTAGCGTTAGGTGTAGATCCGGAATCGAATGATTTAATCCTCGGAGTGCATGAGGATGGTTGGCATGTCGCTGAATCATTGGTAATAGCGCGGTATCAGATGTTTACGCAAGTGTATTTTCACAAAACGCGGCGAGCATATGATTATCACCTTAAAGAAGCGATGAAGAAGATTTTAAAACATGGGAAGCTGCCAGCTCCTCAGAAGATCGAAAAGTTTCTAGAGTTTGATGATATGCGAATCTTGCAGGATGCAAAATCCCACCGCAATGATTTAAATTGCAAAGCGCTACTTGATAGGAATCACTTAAAGGTAGCGTTTGCTACGGCGGAGATGCCAACCGAAGAAGACGAACAAAAGCTGGAAGCTGTCAAGAAGCGGCTTATGGATAATAGCATTTGGTTTTATGAAGATAAAGCTACAAGCGGTTTATGGTATAAGCTTGATACTGAAGAAGAAAGCAAAGAAGTAATGATAATAAAAGGGCTAAATAGAAAAGCAAGCCCTCTATCGAATTACTCATCAATCGTTAAGAACATGGGTGAAGTAAAACAGATACGGGTATATGTGAGGCCAGAGGATAGAGACAAAGCATTAGGGGTGTTAAGGTAATGGGAGAGAGCATATTCAAGAATCCGGCAATAATAGCATATCTAGTAAAAAGATTACATGAGGTACATCCAGGTAAGCAAGCAGGGAAGACATTCGTGCAAAAAATGCTCTATCTGCTTTCAAGAGAAGGTGTTGTCGGTTTTAATTATTCCATGTATCACTACGGCCCTTATTCTTCCGGCGCCGATGCTGAGCTGAATTTTGCTGAGAACCGAGGCCTTATCAATATTAAATGGGTGGATGGCGCAGGATATTTTACAGAAACTACACCCGAACTAGATAAGTTTGAAAAGCTTATTCAGGATAATGAGAAGTCAGCTATCGATAGAGTAATTGAAAGATATGGGGATTTTAATGCGGTTGATCTATCCCTGATAGCCACAGCTTATTTTATGAAGGACAATTTCGACACCCCGGATACAGAGCTTGCTAATGCAATCCATAACCTTAAACCAAAATATACCGCTGGCTATATACAGAATGTGCTTGAAAAAGGTGGCATAATGGCCACATAGCCACATAGGGACGTTCCTTGCAAATTACAAATGCTTATATGACTATAAGCACAATAGCATAAATAATTGACAACTACTCATATAAGCGCTAGCTTGTATCTATGCCAAGAGGACCGAGGATTGATATACCCGGCCTTGTCCACCATGTGATCTGCCGGGGGATAGAGAAAAGCACCATATTTAAAGATAACTGTGATTACGAGCAACTTCTTGCTCGCATCTCAAAACACGCGAACAGAGAAAGTATCCATATATACGCCTTCTCACTTATGCCAAACCACTTCCACTTGCTAGTACATCATCAAGCTTGAATTAGGTGGTAAAATATGACAACCTTGTCTCGGTAAAATTTATCGAGCAAGGAGGCTCCAAAGGTGAAGAAATACAACGTCAGACTGTGTGAAAACCCCCTCTTATTTTACTGCTTTTTAAGCTAGTTATTGGTATAATAATACCAGGTAAACATGCTTGAAGGGGGTAAATATGGCATACATCAAAGGAAC
>JACUUO010000124.1 GCA_014859275.1 Actinomycetota bacterium
GCTTAGCCAGGGTATGTACTGACTTAGATTAGTTGCTTGTAAGGAAGGGCTTTAAATGCAAGAAGTAATTGATAAGTATAATTGGAGTCGCCTGAATTCATTACAGCTTGGCAGATATGCGGAATATTTTACAAAGATGGAATTTGCACTTTATGGGTTTGACATATATATGCCTGAAATTGATGCCAAGGGAATAGACTTTGTTATTAGGAAGGATATAGACCGCTACTACGATGTGCAAGTAAAATCGGTTAGAGATCTTAATTACATATTTATACCAAAAGACAAACTTCCCTTAAGTGAAAATATGCTCGTCGCAATCGTTATTTTCTTCGATGGAAAACCACCATCTTTATACTTGATTCCTGCTACTGCCTGGCGCCAACCAAATGCTCTGTTTGTAAGCCATGACTACGAGGGCAAGAAAAGTAAGCCAGAATGGGGCCTGAATTTGTCTCAGAAAAATATGCCTCTTTTAGAGCAGTATGAATTTAGTAAGATCGTTCGTACACTCTAATCTACTAAAAGAGGTGCGTGTAAACCTTTAAAATAGTCTATTAGCAATTACTATAATACAATACGTCAGCTTAGTATCGGGTGTTAATTTTGGCGGTTGGGCTATCTATGGTGCAACATCAAGCAGCTGAGCACAAATAGAAAACGATGCTGTGGAAACTAGCAAATGTATGGTTTATTATGGAACCAGTTGTTGTAGCTTACAAACATAAAACCAGTGCTAGAAGGTAGAGGATAAAAGCATTATATGCCGAACCACTGAAAAGTGAAAGTTGCTGCACCGAGTAGGCTTGTAATGATTCTTGATCGAAATTAGATATTGTTATTTACAGATACGGCTTGTATCTAAACTAACGTTAACTTGCTTTGTGGCTCGGACTGTTGTTTCTCAAATCATCTTGTTTATAAAAGGATACTGCATGGGAACACCAAATACGTCAGAAGAAAAGATGATCTATAAAGCTAACCTTCATCGTGTCGGTGCTGTCGTCCCCGAATCCATAACTCTTCTTGAGGAATACAATGATGTTCAGGATTGGAGCAAGGTAAAGGAAGCGGCAAAAAAAGGTAATCTTCTCGGGAAGGCATCCTATTATAGAATACAGGCTGTTCTTGGCATGTTTAAGCAGCGCTTTGTTGATGAACATAAACCGCTGCCAACTATGAAATCGATTGCTAAGTTTATCACTTCATCGGTTTCTGATTCGGCCAAGACACAAATAATGGTTCCCTATTTCTTTAGTGCCGACGCACTCGGGCAAAAGATATTCCTTGAATTAGTAAAATCACGCTATTCATCCGGCACTCAACCTCGCTTAAGCGCCGATGAGGTTGAAACCTTTATCATTAATGAGCAAAAGGAACATCCTGAACTTGAGCGGTGGTCAGATTACTTAAAAAAGCGTTGGTCTAGCGGCTTCCTATCAGTACTCCGTGATTTCGGTTTTATGAAAGCAGCACCAAGCGAGGCTTTAGTGAAACCAAGTTTACGAGTAGAGACATTTGGTTTTTTCCTGTTTGGTCTTTTGGACGCAGGCAAAACGATAACAGAGATTCAGAGCGATATATTATGGGATTATTACCTACTCTCGGACAGAGAGAAGGAAGATCTTTTCTTCGAATGTCAATCGCGCGGTTGGATATTTTATGCGAAGGCAGCCGATATAGTTGAGCTTAAACCTAGATATCCATCATTAGAGGAGTGGCTTGATGCCAGTTTGGGATGATCAAAGATTTAAAAAATTACTAGATCGCATACTGGCTACTGTGGCAGGTAAGCGACCGGTCATAGATGTGCCGTATTATGTCTACGTCTATGAGCCAGCCCTTGAACAAACGGCTTTAGATGAGTTTGAGAAGTTGGAGGCGATGCTGCGGGCAAAAGGCGTCTCAGTTGAGACTATCTCACTCGCTACGTGGATGATTGATAGCCTCGAAAGCCTTGGGTGTTTAGCTGAAGCATTTCTAAAGCAGGAGGCAAAACAGCGGGATTGGGTTAAGCAAGATCTAGAGAGAGAATTAACCCGCGAAATTTCAAGTCGCTTAAAAGAACACCTTAAAGATAAAGACATTTCGCATTGTGCCCTCTTCGTCCGGGCTGGCGCACTGTTTCCTTTTGTGAGAGTATCATCGATCCTGTCTTCAATCGAGGCTGAGGTTCACGCAACAATCGTCGTCGCGTACCCAGGGAGCAGAGACGGGACTCATCTACGATTTTTAAATGAGGGTGATGGAGTTTATTATCGTGCCGAGATTATCTAGGCTTACCTAGGCAAGAGGTGAACACTATATGAAGATCAAAGAACTACTTGAGAGAGATCCAACAAGAGGATTAGAGACGGTCGTCAAAGTAGACCAGAGGGACCCGGCATTCATTCGTACTGAACTCAATGAGTATGTAATGACCAGGGAGATTAGAGACTACTTTTCCGACATAATTGATCGTTTTATCGAGAGCCGTACAGGCATACCACCTAGCGTCAATTCCTGGATTTCTGGGTTCTTTGGTTCTGGTAAGAGTCACTTTCTGAAGTTGATTGGCTATGTCCTTGCTAATCTTCCAGTAAAACTAGAAGGAGGAGAAGAGACCGGTGCAGCATCCTTCTTCATGAGAAAGCACTCGCTGTCTGGGGCGCCAGTCTTGTCCAGAGAACTCAAGACAACGCCGATATTCGTTAATCTCCTTGATCGAGATATTGCGGCAAAGCCAAGCATTTCAAGAATTATCTATTTTGCTCTCTCGAGCGAGCTGGGTTTGTCTGAAGTTCCTCGGATTGCTGAGGTAGAGCGGTCACTACAAAAAATGGGTCTATGGGATGGCTTTCTTGATTTTGTAAAAGAAGAGACGGGAGCGCCATGGCATGAGGTTAGAAAGATGCAGGTAAGGGCTCGCCCCATGCTTGCCAGGGGTCTTAGTGAGCTTAATCCTAAGGAATATCCCAATATTGAGATTGCTGAGAGAAGTTTAGATGACGTTGAGAGCGCAACTAGTATAAGCCCAGGCTTTATTGCTCAACGTCTTAACGAAGAGGCTACCAAACTAGATCCGAATGATGGTCGTGTTGTAGTTCTATTGGATGAAGTTGGTCTTTACATTGGAACTAATGAAGACAGGCTCACTGAACTAAACGCATTGTCTGAGAAAATTACAGAGATCGGTCGTGGCAAGCTCTGGCTATTTGTCACAGCCCAAGAAGCGCTGGAGGAAATAATTCCAAAAGTTACAGCCGAGATAGCAAAATTCCAGTGGCTGCGCGATCGGTTTCGGATAAGAGTAAGCCTAACGCCAGAAAATATTGATGAAGTTGTAAAAAAGCGGTGGCTTGCCAAGAGCCCGGACCCCGCGAAAATAAAGTTACTCCGCGACCTTTACCATGCTCACAGTGGCGAGTTAGCAACTGCAGTAATGATTAAGAACCCAGCCCGTGATTATAGAGGACTTTTTACCCAACTGGATGAGGATGAATTTATTGCCAGTTACCCGCTCATGCCATACCATGTTCGTCTTATGCAAGAGATATTCGGGGCTCTCAGGGCGAAGGGCGGCATCTCAAAAGAGGTCACCGGTAGGGAGAGGGCCGTGCTTGCTGTCGTTAGGTCGCTCTTTACGGGGACTGATGGTCCACATGGCCTAGCTGATGCAGAGGTAGGCAAAATTGCCACTCTTGATATGATCTATAACTCAATCGCTGAGGAGTTAAAGGACATTCAGTCGGCTGAGCAGGCTACGATTGAGGATGAAATTGAGCGGCTTGGCACTCGTGATGGACTAAAGGTTAGCTCGGTTGCAAAGGCCGTTTTCTTACTTCAGCAGGTTGGCGAATGGCTTCCGGTTACCGTCGAAAATATTGCCGCCGTCCTCTACTCTAAAATCGGTATGAACAAGGCTAACCTTGATAAGGCAATCAAAGAGGCTCTCGTTGAGTTAATAAAAGGCAAATGGGTGGCCGAGAAGGAAGGGAAATACAAGTTCCTTACTGCAGTTGAGCGTACTTTTGAGCAGGATGTGGCGGCTCAAAGGATAGATGAACCAGAGCGACGAGAACTTGCATTCAAAGTTGCTCAAAAAGCGTTGAGAGATTTCAAGAGTTTTACCTATAAAAGCTTAAGACCACTTAACGTATATTTTACCGTCGATGACCAAGAAGTGACCTCAAAAGGCCATCTCAAACTGGCAGCCTATACGCCGTTCCGCACAGCAAGAAATGGAGAGCTTGTTTCATCGCTGCTTAGGACAAGTATCGCAAACCGCGATACGATATATTGGCTGCCAGCAGAGGGTAAGGAGTTTGAGGAGAAGCTCGATCGTATAATCGCTGTTAAAAAGGCTCTTACCCAGCATGAATTTAGAGCGCAATCAGACGAGGAACGCAACCTTCTTGTTTCATACCGTCGAAACAACGAGGTTTTGGTAGAAGATGATCTACCTCGTATTCTGGTGAACTCGCTAACTCGAGGTAAGATTATTTACCAGGGCACAGAGGAAGCGCTAGATGGCGCTAAGCCCCTTAAAGAAATCTTTAACTTGCAGATGAGGGAGCTTGCCAGTGAGCTTTTTACAGAATTTGACCTTGCAGCCTTCCGTATTGAGCGTGATGAAGATATCGGCAAGATTCTTGGCTGGCGAGGCGGGCCATTGCCAGCCATTTATAAAGATCTTCAACTGGTAGATGAGCGTGGCAACATTTTGACTGATAGGCCGGTTGCCGATCGCGTTCTTAAGGAGATTGAAAGGCGACAGAGGACAGGTGAGGAGTTAACAGGAGGGACACTTGATGATCACTTTGAAGCCCCACCGTATGGTTGGGACCCACGAATAGTCCGGCTTACTCTTGCAGCGCTTTTTCAGAATGGCTCAATAACGGTAACCCTCGACGGAAAAGAGTACATATCGAGCGCTGAACCCGGTTCACATGAGGCTTTCACGAAGATGCATCCCTTTAATAGGGCCAGATTTGCCCCAGGCGTTGAAGTCTCACCGGCGGATCGAAAGACGGCATCAAAGCTTATCTCAGAAATCTTCGGTGAAGTAGGCGGGCAAACAATAGAGGAGGTTAATGCAGCTATCCTGAGGGCTGTAGATACAAGGCTTGACAATGTAAAGCGGCTTCTTGCAATCGCTCAGACCATCGATTTACCGGTACAAGATGAACTTGCCTCGCTTGAAAAGACTCTTAGCGAGATCGAGGAGTTTACGGCCATGAATCGAAGGATTCTTGGTTTTATAGATGATGGCAGGATTGCCGTACTTAAGGAGACCGTGCCGCTCTTTTCCAGGCTGCTAGAATTCGATAGAAAAGGCAATCTGGATGAGTACCGGAGGATTAGAATCTTTGGGGCTCAATATGCCCCCGACCTTATATCGGTAGGCATAGATGAGCAGACTAAGGGTTCGATAGAATCGCTGAATAATAAGTTAGCGGCTGAGGATTTCGTTGACCGGTGGCCAGATATTGTTGGTGATGATGAGAAGCTAAGAAGCACGTATGTAGCGACGTATAAAAGGCTTCATGCTGAGCGCAATCGGCAGCTGGAAGATGCTCTCTTGCGACTTCGAAAACACCCAACATTTGAAAAACTGCCGGAAAAGGGATGGGATGAGTCCTTAAGACCGCTTACTAGGCTAGTGACCCCGCACGAATTATCCCTAGGGGCTGATGGATTTATCTGCGAGATTTGTACTGATTCGCTTGCTGACCTCAATTACCATATTCAGCTAATTGGGCCGAAATATAGGGAGATAAGGATTCGCCTTGATGAAGAACTATCCAAAGCTGCCGAACCAGGTAAGGAGTATCTGACCGGTCATCGGGAGAGCCGGGAGGTATCTTCTTTGAAAGACCTGGATGGCATGGTCAACAAGGCAAAAGAAGCAGCTGATAGAGCCTTTAGCGGTGGCAAGAAAATCAGAGCCAGCATTGAGATAGAGGTTATTCATGAATAAGGAGCGCCGCAATAATTTAAAAAATGTCATAACGAAAGCTCGACGATTGCTTGAGGAAGATATCGCTAAGGTAATAACAAGGTACGGCATTTTAGCAGGCGGCAAGCGTCTTACCCCGGATGAACTTAGCCTTGACCCCCAAGCACGAGAGACTAGAGAGCGAATTGATAAGGCCATTGATAAGGAGAGGATCGGTGGTCTCTCCTTGGCCGATGCGACTGACAGGTATGTCAGGGAGGTAAGCTTTACCTCTATCAACCGCCTATCTGCGCTTAGGGCAATGGAGGTTCGTGGGCTGCTCTCTAAAGAAACGGTTATGCGGCGGCCAGAATACGGGGGCAGGAGCCTCCGCGAAAGGGATATCGCCGAGGGAAACCCTACTCTTTCACCTGACGAGGTTCTCAATGAGGCGCTTCTTAAAGGCTTTAGAGATGTTGGGCAGGAGATTCAGGTTCTTTTTGATGTTGACAATGAGTATAGCTTGGTAAAACCCAATCCGAAAGCAACTCGTGAACTTATTCGGTTGCTTACCGAAGATGTTACTACCGATGATTGGGCGCAAGATGATATTATCGGCTGGATATACCAGTATTTTAATGAAGAAGCCAGGGTAGAGTTTAAGAGGTCGGGCCGCAAGCCAGGGGCGGATGACATAATAGTGACCAACCAGTTCTACACGCCCCATTGGGTTGTCCGTGCTCTTACTGATAATACTTTGGGTAGAATCTGGCTGGAGATGAAAGACAGGTGTCCTTATCTCATCCCCGAGTCGGACGATCCGAAGGCACCCGCCAAGGTTGTTGAAAAGAGG
>JACUUO010000125.1 GCA_014859275.1 Actinomycetota bacterium
GTGAACCAGGCCGCCCAGGAGCTACCGGAAGTATCGTTTGTGCTCATCGGCTCCGACCTGCATGGTTCAGATAGGGAGACACTGCCAACCGAAAGAGGCAGCAACGGGTAGGCTGGACCTAAACAATGTTGAACAGTAAAGCCCCACATCTACTCGACCAAAAAAATAAACTCAAGCCTTGGCAGAAGGAGCAGTACTGCATCCCACCGGAAGCAAGTGCAGAGTTCGTCTGCTCAATGGAAGATATCTTAGATGTATATAAAAGACCGTATGATCCGAAGTATCCGGTGGTTTGTATGGATGAGAAACCAAAGCAATTAATTTCTGAAAAGCGCACACCCATACCGGCAAGGCCAGGTAGAGTAGAAAGATTTGACTACGAGTATACCAGGAGTGGAGTGGCAAATATATTTATAGCTTTTGAGCCTCTGGCAAATGTTCGCGATATCAAGGTAACGAAAAGAAGAACAAAGAAGGATTGGGCCAAGTATATGCAGGAGTTATCAGATGTCAACTATCCAGAAGCTGAGAAAATTATACTGGTAATGGATAATCTAAATACCCATAAGCCAGCATCATTTTATGAAACATTTGAGCCAGTGGAAGCCAAACGACTCATAGATCGGTTTGAGTTTCACTATACGCCTAAGCATGGAAGTTGGCTTAACATGGCCGAGATAGAATTAAGCGTACTTTCCAGGCACTGCCTGGATCAACGATTTGGGGATATTGATATATTAAAGTTCCAAACGTCGGCATGGGTTTCTGAGCGAAATATTATAAGTGCTAGCGTTAACTGGCAATTTACCACCGACGATGCTCGTATAAAACTTAGGAGACTCTACCCGTCAATTGATGAGTGATGGAGTACTAGTTACCGGTGTCAAAGATGTCTATGTTGCTATATACTAGAAGCATAATATCGCCGGAGGGATTACTATGACCATAAAAAACCTGGATAAGGTAGAAGCTCAGAAGCAATGGACCGCTACCCCATGCGGGTCAAGCTATGTAACATACGAGAGAGGCACACTAGAGTTCTTTGATGAGCTTCGAAGGGCCAAGGCTGAAATCGATACCTGGGTTCAGCGCTACATACCCTTTAAGTTTGGTGAGGGTAAGAAGGTCTTAGATGTGGGCTGTGGTATGGGGAATGATCTTTTGAGCTTTTCCCTCGCTGGGGCTGAGTGCCACGCTATAGATCTTACCGAAGAGCATGTAAGGCTTGCAAGGCTTAACTTTGAGCTTCATAACAGAGAGGCCGGTATTAAACAATGCGATGCGGCGCAGATTTGCTATCCCGATAATTACTTTGACATAGTATATTCCCTTGGCGTTCTTCACCATACTCCCGATATTGAGGATTGTTTGGCTGAGATATATAGAGTATTGAAACCGGGTGGGTTATTCATTATGGCGCTTTACTATAAATACAGCGCCTTTCATGTCTTTAGCAAGGTTCTCACCGATGGCATATTACGCGGAAAACTTTTTAAGCTAGGCTATAGCGGCTTGATGGCTACTGTAGAGGCTGGTGCAGATGGGATAAATATAAAGCCCCTCGTTAAAACCTATTCCAAGAGAAAGTTAAATAAGCTTCTGAAGAAGTTTGAGGATGTGGAGTTTAAGGTAGCCCACTTTAATCGTTACCATATGGGTGGATTCCGCCCGTTTATAAAAAACAAGTGGGAGAAGAGATTGGAGCATTATCTAGGCTGGTATGTTATCTCATATGCGAAGAAGCCGAAGTCGTAATATACTCACCTGAAGGGTATGTATAATCCCCATGACCAGCCCTTGAACGTGGCTTCTCAGAGAAGCGGTACAATCCTGCTCTTCCAACTCCTGTACACGTGGATGGAGCCGAAGAGAGAGGTCACAATACTGTAATAATAGGCGTATTGTGATGGTGAATATCACAAACCGATAGCTACTCTGACCTGGAAAAATAAGAGCAAGGATAAGCTTTCTGTTTTGTGGTATTTCTAGGATAAAGAATTTTGCACAAAATCTAAGTGAGATCAAGAGATAATGGGCAACCCGTAGATAATACAGCCCAAGGCCCATTACAAAAGGCGTGGCTTCTTCTTTGTTGCAATTTAGATGGACTGAGCCACTACGGACTGATGCCAATATTTATTGCATCAAACACCCAGTGAAAAGCCCCGGGTTTAGTAGAGGCTTTCAACTGAAAACTTACGATCTATCAAAAGGCTGGTGTGATTTATGCGACACCCTAAATATACGACTTAAAACTTCCAACCTTCATTACCCATGAAGCCATCAAGGTTTGTACATGAAATGCCAAAATGCTCACAAATATTTGGAATTCCTGCCGCTTTTTTCTTTTTAGCTTCTTCGGTAACAACGCAAGCATTTCTAAGTTTAGCAGCAGCTATAACAAATGGATCTGCAACTGGTTGTCCTTGTACGATGGATTTCCTTCTCACTAATTGAAGAAAATGCGGAATGGCAAATATTTCAGCCACAAAAGCGGTTTCTTCTGGGGTTGCCTTCAAGAATACATGCCCATTATATTTAATCCAGTCACTAAGATGCTGTTTGTTTACTTCTACATCTAATTCATTTCGTACTTCTTTAACTGATATAACCCAGTTAGAAGCGACCATCCCGTTAAAACCTGTCCAAAATGAAGGAAAGCGGTCTGGAAAATAATGGCCTAATACAATGAAGCTGCTAGTATCAAAAACATAAATCATTGAGCAGCTTCCTTCCCGAACACTGACTGTTCTAACCCTGGTATGCTTTTCACTTTTACATTTAAGTAATCAGCAAGTTGCTCAATTGTACAGCGTCCTTGATAGTATCTACCGAATGCTAGGTTTAGATACCTATCCCCCAAGTATGTTACTTGAGTATTGTAGTAATTGCCGCCACCACTACTCTTAACTTTTCTTTCTTGGTATTCATCCAGCCACTGTTTTACTTGCTTTTCATAATATTCTTGGTTAACTATGCCTTTATCCAGCAACCTTCTTAAGATAACTTCACAGCTAACTTGATACCTATCTGAAAGAATATTTACTAATTGATCAACAGAGAGGTCACGCCTCAGCCAACCTTCAAAATCTGCAGTTGGAACTAAGAATTCAGCTGCAAAGTGATTGCAGAATACTTCAATATCTCTATTTTGCCCCCTGAGAGCACTAATATATCGGTCGTCTTCTTTGGTGACACCATTTGTCTTCAGTAATAAATGGGATAACTCGTGGAATATTGTGAATATTTGGCGGCTGGCTGTTGTGCTGTTGTTTAGATAAATAACTGGAAACTCATCATCTAAAACAGAAAGACCTGATATATCCTTTTGCTTAAAAGAACGCTTGAAGATAAATATACCATTATCTTCAACAATATCTCGCCATGCGTTTAGTGCTTCTCTTACGCCTTTCCATTTTTTTTGATCGTCTAGGTGGACGCCTAAATGATCTCTCACCCTAGCGGCTGCACTTGAAGCATCTTGATTTGTGCTGAGTTCGATATCACGAAATATTTTCTTATCGCTTGGATTAACCCCATCGTTGAGTTCTTCCAAAGTAAGCTGCATGGCTTCAGCTTGTCTTACGGCATATCGAGTATCTGGCAAAAGATTATCAATTTCAAAATCAGGAAGCGTCCTGAACGATTGTTTTAAATCCGGTTCGTCAGGGGGTGAAGGGAAAAAGAATATTGCTAGTGGTCTTTTATATATCTTATAAGCAAGTTTCTCTAATTGTGTATATGTAGGCGCACTATTACCAGATTCCCACTGTACAATTTCCTCAGCGTCCCTTTTCAATTTATGGGCAACCTCTTCTATTGTATATCCGGCCCGCTCCCTAGCCCATATTAATACTGCTGTATTTATTCCAGACATTTTCATATAAAGCTTTCCTAAATCTTGTACTATATTTATAGATATTATAGTCACAACCTACGCGAATGCCCCCAAATAACACCGAATAGCCGGTCTAGCAATCTCTGCCTTCTGTTCATACCAACTCACCCCTGTTTCGCGTCTTTGTTTCTCTAACTTGATGAAAGCTACAAAAGCGGCAAAGATGTGTGTCTTTTACGGAGCTTGTTTTATTGCATAGTTCTTGGCAATGCCGGTAGTCTGCTTGATGCCCCGGTGCATCTGTTCTATTTGCCAGCGATTACTCCAGTGCTTTATGAAGTCGTCGTAAGTATCCAGTAGGTCAAGATCATTGCTTGCCAGATATGTAATGTCGCCGTCTTGGTCGACCAGCTTACATACCGAAACAGTACCGTACTCCTTCAACCAGACGTGTTTGACCTGTTTGTCTGCCAAGGCCAGGTCGGATACAGGAATGTAGGTACCTTTGGCTTCAGAAACTTGCCGGTTATGCTTAAGATTGGTGATCCATTTCCAGCCCTTGCGATCAATGGCTTTCATGTTGGCGACGCTGCCGTACCAGCTGTCGTTTAAGACATACTTAGGTTTGAACCCGCGTCTTTCTGCCTTGTTGAGCATGTCAAGATAGTGATCGTTCTTTGTCTTGTCATCGCGTGCTTTGTCATAATAGCGGTAATCAATTGGCACATAGTCGGCTCCGTCACTCCATAGAAGGTTTACCAAGCAGATACCGTTTTTTAGACTATGCTGGTTGCCCGAGTACTGTACTTTAGCCAGCTCGTTCCTTTTTGATCGTGGCTTCTCTAGAAGTGTATCGTCCCCAATAAGATATCCGGTGTTTGTGTCTACCAGCGGTTTGACTTGGCGCCAAAGATCTGAGGGGGTGAAATCGTTTGCATGTAGCCACCGGGTGACGCTATCATGTGCCATATCCTCGATAGGAGAGACTTTGGCCAGTTCAGTACCTGAGTACCGATTATGGTTGGCTAAGAGGAAATTGCTATAAAGTTTGAGCGAACACTTTTGTTTCTGAGCCATACCTACTCCTTTTTGACACACCATGGCGCAATTTGTGAGGGGTGTCAAGGAATCGCGTAAGTCGTGTCTTGATTATTCCAGCGTTGATGCAATATATTACCTAATGTATTAATGGGGCTGTTTTTTGCATCTAAAACAAACGCATTGCGCAAATCAGTGAGCATGCCCCCATCGTAGTTGAAATTTGAGGCAATCCCAGTATAGCCCATTTTAAGCTACAACCTCCTCTACTTCAACTTGTGACGAATTAAGGGCATTGATGAGGATGGGAAGCATCCGGTATCCATCGATTCTACGAAACTTCTTCTCAGCTTCAAGCAGTGCTGATGCAGCCCATCTTTGCACCTGATCACCACCTCTAAAGCGTTTTACTCTTCCGGTAATGCCACGTGTGGTGGAAAAACATGACTCAATTATGTTGGTGGAAGATAGGCTTTTTCTTAAAGCATCTGGTATACCCAGTTTATGAAGGGTAAGGGTCTCATCTAATCCTTCCCCTAAGCTTCTTGCAGCACTGGGGTTTATCCTTTCAAGGTAGGAGATGGTTCTTCTTAAAGAGGCTTTAGCATCCTCGTAGCTTGTTATCTTATATGCATTTCTTATGCGCTTATCAACTTCCGCATGGTATTTTTCAGATAGATGCCCTTTGACGTTTCTTCTTTTATGTAGCTGGCAGCGCTGAACTGGGGCTTTCTCGCCGAACGTCTTTCTTACCACTTTTTTTAAGGCTTTGGATCCATCTAAGATAAATAGGTACCGTTTATCTGGATCAAGGCCCCGCTGGGTAAGATCCTCAAGCAGTGAAGTAACAACTTCACTGTTTTCAGTTGCTCCCTGCCAGAGGCCAAGTACGTGCTTCTTCCCATCGGTATCTATCCCGATAGATACCACTAAAAGGTATCCTTTAAAATCAATGCCGTCGATCATGATAGCGCAAAGATCAAGGCTAGAGAGATCACGCTCGAGAAGCTCTTTAAGCTGCTTCTTGGTGGCTTTAATAAAGTTTCTGCTTACGCTTGATTTCTTCACACCGTAGCCATCCATGAAATCATCGATCGCTCTTTCGTAGTTTCTGGTAGATACCCCTAAGATGAGCTTGTTATAGACGGCTTCTTGTATCTTGCCCCCTGGTTAAATGCCTGATATGTGGCAAGGGGGACTTCACATCCAGAGGTACTTCTAACCCGAGGTCTTTCTATTTCAACCTTTCTTCCAGCGTACACAATTGATCCTTTTTGAGCTCCCCAGCGGGTGTTCTCTCTATTTGGCATGTGAGCGTATCGTCTACCGGCCAGCTTATCTACTTCTGAAGCCATGGCGCTCATCATAATAAGCATGCCGGCTCTTCCTGCAAGCTCCTCAATATCTGCTTGTACACCAGCTAAGATCTCTGCAATTGGAAGTGGCAACTCTACCGTTACCATTTCCTTCACTGCCTGATCTTTCTTTCCTGTAGATTTCTTGTTCCTTTTGTTGTACTGTTTTTTCATGGCGGCTCCTTTCGGCCTTAAGATTGATTGGTTACCAACCTTAGGCTAACTGGACCGCCTCTTAATTTCAACTAGACTCGGGTCAAGCTCTAAAAATATAGAAAATACGATTTAGATCCTTCGCCTCCGTTCCACTGCGGCTCAGGATGACGAATTGAGGATCTCCGGCTCTTCAGGATGACAAGTTGGGGGCCTCTGGCTCTTCAGGATGACAAGTTGGGGGTCCGTCTCCCATAAAGATGACAAGTTGGTGAATTACA
>JACUUO010000126.1 GCA_014859275.1 Actinomycetota bacterium
GGGGTCAAGCAGGGAGGGATTTGGGGTTGCTAGGGGGAGGGATTTGGGGCATAAGGGGAGAAAATAATATCCTCCCCTCACATAGGAGCGAGTCGTGCCACAACAGCAAGGAAGCTTACCGGTTTATAAGAGCAACGCCCTCATTGAAGCCTCATACAGGCTTACGCCAGCAGAACAGCGCATCATGTTGGTCTGCATCTCCCAGGTACGAAGGGATCAGCCGATCACCGATGAAGTGCTGTACAGCGTCAGTGCTGACGACATCACAGCGCTGACAGGTAGCACCTCTCACACGGTCTATGACGAACTAGCTAAGGCCGCACTTCGCCTCAAGCGCCGCGAGGTCTGGATCACTGAGCGTCCAAACGGGGCAGGCACCCACGAAGAAACACTTGTCACAGGCTGGGTGCAATCGATTCGCTACCGAAAAGCTGAAGGCCGGGTGGAACTACGCTTCACCAAAGACATGCTGCCCTACTTAACTCAGTTGACGGAACAGTTCACTCGCTATGCGTTAGCCGATGTAGCTAAAATGACCAGCGCTCACGCGATTAGACTCTACGAACTACTATGCCAGTGGCGAGACTTAGGCGAGCGTGTAGTCACCATAGAGTGGTTACGAGAAGCATTCCAATTAAGTGACAAGTACCCTGCCATAAAGGATTTTAAGCGTTGGGTAGTCCAGCCTGCCGTAGAGCAGATCAACGAGCACAGCCCATTCTGGGTAGAATGGCGTCAGCGAAAAACTGGGCGACGTGTCAGCCATTTCGTCTTCACGTTCGGAGAGAAGGCCGACAAGAAGGCGTCAGGTATCACTGACAAGCGGCGTAAGCCCAAACGTACAGCATCCGCGGACCAGGGCAGCCAAGGCGTACTGTTCGGCATTCCCCGCCATCTCATCGAGCAGCAGGCGCGCCCCGGTGAGAGCTATGAGGATGCAGCACTACGTCTCCTCCAGAAGAAGAAGCGTGATCAGACAGTGGAGGCTGAACAAGCCTGACCCAACAGCAGCGGGTTCCTCCCCCGCTGCTACCGGTACACCTTGCTACGGTGGCCAATCCGCACGACGAGAACACGGATCTCGTCATCCTCGATGCTGGCAATGAGACGGTAGTTGCCTACCCGGTATCGCCACAGCTCGCCAAGCTGGCCGGTCAGCGGCTTACCGAGCTGACGCGGGTCTTCCAGGGGCTGGATACGGCCACGCAGGTAGTCGCGGATGCGCTTGGCATCCGCATGACCGATCTTCTTGAGCTGCTTGACCGCTTCATCCGTGAGTTCAATCCGCCAGGCCAAGGTCACGCTCCACGTCGTCCAGGCTGTGGGTCGTCATCTCACCCTGACGCACTTGCTCCAGGGTCTTCTCGGCCAGGTAGATGTCCTCGAGGTCGTCCAGGTGCTCCAGGATAGCCTCACGGGCATAGAAGCTCTTGGTACGGCCGGTCGCCTTGGCCAGGGCCTCAAGACGCTCCTCAATTTCGCTAGGTAGGCGTAACGCCAACATGCTCAAGCCCTCCAACAGGCAATTTGCTATACAAGTATAGCACGTCGCACTCAAGCCAGTAGCGCCAGGCTGTGCGGGATGACCTCGCACGATTGACGTGCCATGTTTTTACGACTTTACTGAAAAGCGTATTTACAGCTTTAAGGAAAACTCGTGATTATCGGAGTACTCAACCAGAAGGTGGGCGTCGGCAAGACGACGCTCGCCGTCAATATCGCCGCCGCCCTGGCACGGACCGGGAAGCGGGTGCTGCTGATCGATGCTGACCCGCAGGGCAGCGCCCTGGACTGGGCCGCCGCTCGAGAAGGCGATCCTCTGTTTGCTGTCGTCGGCCTACCCAAGCCCAGCATCCACAAGGAGCTTGCCCTGGTGGGTGAAGGGTATGACGTCGTGGTGATCGATGGCCCCCCCCGTGTCACGGATCTCGCTCGCTCCGCCATCATGGCCAGCGACATCGTGTTGATCCCGGTGCAGCCGTCGCCCTACGACATCTGGGCCGCTGACGAAGTGGTGAAGCTCATCCAGGAAGCTTCTGTATTTAAAGAAAACTTGAAATCTGTATTTGTAATTAACCGTAAGATTGCCAACACCGCCATCGGACGCGATGTGCGCGAGGCCCTGGAGGCTTATGACCTTCCGACCCTCGAAGCCAGCATCGTGCAACGTGTGGCCTTCGCTGAGGCGGCCGCTGTCGGCAAGGCCATCTATGAGCAGGATCGGGATGGCGTGGCCTCACAGGAGATCGAGGCAGTGGTGAGTGAGCTACAGGAGCGTTTCGCATGAGCAGCAAGAAGGTCTCTATCGGGGGCAAGCCCTCCGCCAAGAAAGCCTCTGACGATACCGCCGTGGATGCCTGGGTTGGCTCCAGAGGCCAAGAGGCTTCCAAGGAGCCGATGAAGCGACTGACCATCGACATCCCAGCCGAGCTGCATGCCAAGCTCAAGGCCGACTGTGCGATGCGCGGCCGCAAGATGGCCGATGAGGTCAGGGAGCTGCTGATGGAGAAATACGGAAAGTCGTAAATACAGAAATAAAGGAAAGGGGAGCTTATGCAAGATAACCCAGCTGGCCGCCAAACATCACCGATCAGTCCTTGCCGATGCGTTCTGCAAAGCGATCTGCGATGTCTGCAAAGGACCGTGGCGAGGTCACATCTCTTTCTTTGGATTCCTGCATAGGCGCCTCACTGGAGGCGGTGGAAGGTTCTGATGCTGCTGACGGGCCGGAGCGAGAAGGGGTGTGGGAACCATGCGACGGGGCGGGCAGACGGCGCAACTGATGGACCTCTTCACGCAATGCTTTCAGCTCGTCACGCTGCTCTTTCACGACCTCCAACAACGCATCGAAACGTGCCAGGAGGGCACCGTTATCGACTGTCTGACCAGATGTAGGGGGAGTGTCGGGCAAAGCTGTCGGGCTCTGTCGGACTCCCTCCGGTTGACGCGGTGGTTCGCCATAGCGCCGGATCATCTCGGACAGCTCTACCACCCGTTGCCCCTTGCCGTTAAACCCAGCAGTGACGTGGCCTCGCTCTACAGCCTCATAGAGCGTAGAGCGGTGCAATCCATAGAGCTTGGCCATACGGCCAATCGTCAATTCAGGCATGTAGGGGGCTGATGGGTTTCGTCGTATGGGAAGGTGTCGGGTCCAGCTCAAGGGAGAATACCTAAGTCCCCACCAGCGCCCTAGTACAGAACCAACTATTTCGGGGACTGGTGACAATGTGGCTGTGGCGCAAACCATGCACCCCGCTCCTCCGACGCAATCCGACGATGAGGCCTTCGCGATCTACGCTCGCTGGTCCAATCGCTGCGCGACCAGGACACCAGTGCCTCAACGTCTGACGATTAGAAGCTCAAGCGCTCGAAGGGCCGCCCAGTGAGGGCGGTATAAGCCACGGTGTTCTGAACATTGGCGTGGCCCAGGTACTGCTGCACCGTGCGCAGATCCACGCCCTGGTTGATCAAGTGCACGCCGCAGGCGTGGCGCAGGGCATGGGGGTGCCACTTTATGTCCAGCACCCGCTCACTGAGGCGATGCAGCAGGCGCCGGAAGCCATCGGCACTGACCGGCGCTCCTCGCTCGTTGACGAACACTAGGCCTGCCGTGCGCCCGCTGTCGCGCTGATAGCGCTTCAGGGCGCGCACGGTGTCCCCCTGAAGCGGGTGAGTGCCGTCGAGACTGCCCTTGGCACGCGTGACGCGCAGCTCATGCGTTGTCAGGTCGATGGCGGACCAGCGCAGCCCCACCAGCTCCGAGACGCGCAGCCCATGCTCGAAGGCTAAACGCAGCATCAAAGCATCCCGCCGCCCATGCCGGTTGTGCCGAATCGCGCCGCGCATCAAGCGATGCACCTCGTCGCGGGTCAGGTGCAGCCGGCCACGGGCCGCGTCGTTGGCGGCGCGACTGCGCACTGTCCGGCTTTCAGTGGTTGGGCGAAGAGGTGTCACCCTGGGAGAGGCAGCGTCAGACATGGGATCGGGCTCCGTGAGCGGCATCAACTGTCCGGCTTTTGGTCATACCCCAGACAGTTTACTCCGCTGCCTACCTCGCGCCGATACCACAAAACCCAAGCGGTTAGGTTTATGCTAGACTGTCCCTATGCCAACCATTCTCCGTTTCGATGGCCTGAGAGCTGTCATCTACCCCAACGACCATCGACCGGCGCATGTGCACGTCATCGGCAAAGGCGGCGAAGCAGTGTTTATCCTGCACTGCCCGAGTGGGCCGCCCGAGCTGCGCGAGAGCTACCGCTTTAACTCGCCGGACCTCAATCGTATCGCGTCGGCACTGTCGGAAGAGCTGTTGGCGTTATGTGCCAAATGGAGGGAGATTCATGGCCATTACTGATGATGTCATCCAGCAGGCAGAAGCTCGCATGGCCGCCGAACGCGACCATGCCCATGCCATTGCCGCCCGCTACGATCGCCGCACCAACCGGGTGATCGTGCGCCTGCACTCAGGGCTCGAGCTCGCAATCCCCCCGCATCTTGTCGAAGGCCTCGCCGATGCCACACCGGATGCCCTGGCCGAGATAGAGGTCTCACCCTCCGGGCTTGGCCTGCACTGGCCTCAACTCGATGCCGACCTCTACGTGCCCGCACTCCTAGAAGGCCAGTTTGGCTCCAAACAGTGGATGGCTCGCCAGCTGGGCGCTGCGGGGGGCCGTAGTCGTAGCCAGGCCAAGAGCCATGCTTCCAGAGCGAATGGTGCTAAGGGGGGACGGCCGCGCAAGGTACAGGCATAGGCCTTTCAAGGCACATTCCCTGTAAATCTGTGAAGTACCCTTTTCTTCACATAGAACGATCTACGCAATTTCTTTACGCGAAACCGCCCCTCCAGGGCCTCCTGGAAGGGTGGTCAGCGTGCGTAAAGAAAACGACCGTTTACCACCCATCCGCATAGCCGCTAGGAGAGCCCATAGCCTAAGGTGCCCGCCAGTACGGCTAGGCGCGACTCACACGGCATTGATAGGAAAAAACAATTTGACATGGCACCACCCATATAGCCACACTCTATAAGCGGAGCTTATAGAGTGTGGCTATATGGGTGGTGCCAGTTAAAAGTTATTATAAATCAACAAGTTAGAAGTAAAAAAAAACACTCCCCCCTCACCGCGTGCTTACGTTTTGAACGGGCAGCCTCTAGAATTGCCCTTGTACGGAAAAACTCCGTACACATAGGCCAGAGTGGTGAGAGCTCAAATGAAACGCATCATCGCCTCCAGGCCACCTAATTCTAGGTATTGCTAAATAATAGGTGGACGTCATGAGCGCCGTTAAACGTATAGATATACGCATGGATGCAGAAACAAGGCAGCTTGCTGAAAGGGCATCTGCTGCATCAGGCCGCACTATGACTCAGTATCTAACTCAGCTGATTAGAGAAGACGCGCCTAAAATACTCGAAGAGGTGGCAAACATAAGATTAACAAACGAGCAGTTTGATAATTTTATGAGAGTATGTTCCCAAGAGGAGCCTATTAGTGATAAAATCAGGGAAGCAGCTAACAGGTTAGATAAAGAAGGCTTCTAGTTCATGTCGCTACATCATTGCTTTGTCGCAGCAAATAAAACACAACAAGATCTCTCAAATTTTGACTGCGGCAAGGCCGAAATGAACATGTTCATTGGCAGGTTTGCTTGCAAACATATGGGGTTAGGGCTCAGCACGACATGGGTGCTTCCTGACACCCCTGAAGGATTGATACCTGGCAATGGTAACCTCGCCCCTATTGCAGCATACTTCACTCTTGCCCAAAACACAGTAGACAAGGAATCACTACCCGTAAAACAAAGCCTCCCCAGGTACCCAATACCAACTGTATTATTAGCAAGGCTTGCTGTCGATAAAAAATATCAAGGGCAGGGAATAGGTGGTAAAGCCCTAGTAACATCTCTTAGAAAAGCTTGCGAGCTATGCGATATGGGGCTTCCAGCCTATGGCCTTGTCCTTGATGTACTGGACGATAACGCCATGGGATTTTATCAAAGTTACGGGCTATTCCACCCTTTACATGACAACCCAAAACGACTTTTTGTAGGCATGAAAACCATAAGGAAAATTTAAACAATAATGTCTTCTGATAATAACAGGCGCACCACGAAAAAATGGTAACTTTTATCAACAATTATCAGTGATGCGCAATTTTTAGTTCCTACCGTGCCGCCTTCCCCATCACTTCAAGGCTAAGCGGATCAATGGGCTTGAACACCCCCGTCTTGGTCATCTTCCTCAGCAGCTCGAAACGCTCCAGGGTCGCGGAGGGCTCGATGTCCGCCAAGGCCTGGAAGTTGATCTCTCGCCACTGAGGTTTGGTGACCAGGACGCTGTAGAGGTAGCTCTCGGTAGGCTGCCCGGTTCCAGCGTCGAGATCTGGCCTGTAGGCCGACACCAGCGCGACCTGGACGGTCGGCAGGCGGTGGAAGATCTCTCCCAGCACCCGCATTGCGACGCCATGGGCGTAGTCACGGTACAGAGTACGGCGCCGCGTAGCGGCGATCTTCTTCACGGACACCTTCAGCTGCTTGGCCGCCAGGGTGTACTCCACATCCGGGAAGGCCTCTTCCTCCGGCAGC
>JACUUO010000015.1 GCA_014859275.1 Actinomycetota bacterium
CCAAGACCGAACTGATTCCCGGCAATAAATAATCCAAGGAAAAACACGCCTAAAAACAGGCTGCTCAATGGACCTGCGATCGCCATTTTGAATTCTACACTGGGTATCTGGGGTTCTTCGGTTAATTGAGAGACCCCACCGAAGACCAATAGGGTTATCCCCTCAATCGGAAGACCGTAGCTCTTTGCCACAAGTGAATGCATCATCTCATGGAAGAGAACCGAGCCAAAAAAGAGAAGCGATGTAACGGTACCCATTATGATATAAGTAATCGTGCTTAGTCCAGGCACCGCCTGCGGGAAAAGAACAGCAGCTAATCCCAAAGTGACTAGCGCAAAAATTAAAAACCAGCTATAGCTCAATCTCACTTCTATACCAAAAATCCTGCCGATTTTTATACCTCGATTCATGCCAAATGCCTCCAATCCTTGTAGGTTAATTCTTCTTTACCCACGGTCTCGCAATCAAAACCGTTTTACCGCCATGTAGAGTGATAGGCAATGGGATGCTGGGTTTATAAAGAGCGATCCATGGGTTGATTTGTTGACATAGCTTTATCGACGGGATAAACTGTCTCTTGCATCTATGAATGCGCTCGAGCACCTGCGTTTACGCCCATTATCGGTTCAATTTACGGTGATTTTTACCATTGCTTAGATTTATGTGAAGAGTATAATTTATTTGTCTTAATACCCCCTGTGGTAAAGAGACCGAGGTTAATTTTTTGGGAGGTATCACATGCATCCTGTTATAGATCACGACGAATGTATAGGTTGCGGACAATGCGAGCAAGTCTGCCCGGAGGTCTTTGAGCTTCGCGATGACGGCTTCGCCTATGTGATCAACGAAGCTCCGAACGAGACCCTCATTCCAGAAGTAGATGAAGCTATCGAAGAGTGCCCGACCGGGGCCATAAGCTGGGAATGAGAATAGCGTGCAGGAAGTATAGCGGTTAGTCCTCTCATGATAGGTGCTCCTCCGGCTTATCTGATCTTTCTCAGCCTTGCGACCCGCTCGGCAACAGGTGGGTGGGTGCTAAACAGCCTCGCCATACTCTGGCCCGCCGAAAGGGGGTTGACGATAAACATGTGCGAAGCAGCCGGATTGACTTGCATCGGAATCGCCTGTGCACCCCGCTCGAGCTTAAGCAGTGCATTTACTAATCCATCCGGTCGACCAGCGATCTTGACGCCTTCTGCATCGGCACCGTACTCTCTCGAGCGCGATATCGCCATTTGAACCAGTAAGGCCGCAATAGGCATAATGATTATCGTTGCAAGCAGCCCGATCATGCCAAATGGATTATCCCTGCTATCCCTACCGCCGCCGAATATAAGACCCCACTTGGTTATATTCGCAAGCATACTTATCGCACCTGCGATCATCGCAGCCATCGAGCCAACAAGGATGTCTTTGTTCTTTACATGTGCAAGTTCGTGCGCCAGCACGCCCTCAATCTCATCTTTTGATAACAGACTCATCAAGCCATCGGTTACCGCCACAACCGCGTGGTTGGGATTTCGTCCCGTTGCAAAGGCATTTGGCTGGGGTGATGGTGTCTTGTATATACGCGGCATCGGCAAGCCGGCCCTTAACGACAGATTTCTGACCATCGAGTAAAGCTCGGGCGCCTCGTGCTCGCTTACCGGCTTCGACCTTGTCATCCTTGTAGCGATCTTATCGCTCCACCAGTAGCCAGAAAAGTTCATCAGTATCGCGAATACGAGCATGAACATCATGCCGTCAGGTCCGCCTATGAGATTTCCGGTCGTCACCAGTAGAACCGTTAGCACTCCCATCAGAAGCCAGGTTCTCATATTGCTCATTTTATCCCTCCATCCTAAGATATCTAAATTCTATACCTTTTGTAACAGCATCTGCAATAGTTCCGATATTGTCAATACTATAGATAAGATCGTGTAGTAGCGCCCCTCTTTTCTAGGGCCGCAAATCCTGCGGCCCTAGCTTTTTTATCCTCGCCCAGGAGTCCATCGTTAAGCAATCTGATGTTTTTTGCCAGATATAGTTATAATCGGTATCATTTTTAATCCGGTGCTTGCCCGGTTTGAGATAATGCAATACTATTGCATTATGGTCTATGTGAAAGAAGCTGCTGGTATCCTAAAAAGGCATGGTTATAGGATCACGGCGCCGAGAAAAACTGTGATCGGCGTGCTCGGTGAGGCCGAGGGCCCGCTCTCGCCTTATGACATACAGAAGTGCCTGCGGGCAAACGATAATAGCCTTAATCATGTGACCATCTACAGGATTCTCGACCTCCTATGCTCACTGGACCTGGTGCACAGGGTGATAACAGCCGGGGGCTTTATGAGGTGCACCCTGGTCAACAAAAAGGGCTGCCACCGGCACATGATCTGCCGTTCATGCGGGTCGGTCACCGAATTTGCCGATGAGTCGCTCTGCGAAAAGGAAGATGCAGTCGTAAGACAGCTAGGTTTTTATGCGGAGCATCACATAACCGAGTTTTTAGGTCTCTGCTCAAGTTGCTATGATAGTGAAAATGGGGGCGTCGATGAAGCGAACCCTAGGTGACAGCATCGTTTTTTTGATGGTAATCTTACTGGTGGCGACCCTTGCCGGCTGCGCTAAAAATGAACCCGGATTGGATGGGCCCGTTAGCCCGAGCAAAAAATCCGGGGAGAGGCTAAGAGTAGTGACGACGTTTGCCCCACTATATTCCTTCGCCGTAAATGTTGCCGGGGATGTCGCCTCAGTTGAAAACCTCGTTCCGGTTGGAGCGAGCATCCACACCTTTCAGTCAAGACCGAGCGATATCAAGAAGCTCGCGCTAGCTGATGTTCTAATAATGAACGGGGTCGGGCTCGAGGCGTTTTTAAGCGATATAATCGATTCTGCATCCAACCCTGACCTTCTCATCGTCGATACCAGCAGATCCGTAAGTGTCCTAGATGCCCAGGAGCATAAGAAAGACGGCGGCGTGGGTCACGAAGAGCGTGGGGGTGGCGATCCGCATATCTGGCTCTCGCCTAAGAATGCGATTAGACAGGTAGAGGCGATACGCGACGCCTTCATGGAGGCCGACTCGGCCAATGCAAAAATCTATAAGAAAAATGCCTCGATATACCTGGAACGCCTCAGGCGACTTGATGTGGAGATAGCGGAGAGCCTTCATGAAGTCGAGAAAAAAGATTATATCGTCTTTCATAATGCCTACCGGTATTTCGAGCTGGAATACGGCCTAAAAAGCGCCGCTGTAATCGAGGAATTCCCAGGCAAAGAGCCGAGTCCAAGGTACCTGAAGGAATTAATCGATCTTATAAGAAACATGGGTATTCACATAATCTTTACCGAACCTCAGTTTTCACCAAAGCTCATCAATGCCCTAAGGCAAGAACTTGATATCTGCACAGCCGAGCTCGACCCCATCGGGAGCGAGCTTTCGAAGGACGGTTACGAGAAAAATATGAGAAATAACCTCAAGGCGTTTTTGGAAGCGTTCGCCAAGGACAGTGGCCAATGAATCGAAAAGTTCTGGTTAAGCTAGATAATGTGGGAGTGAGCTTTGGAAAAACCGCGGTGCTTGAGGGCATAGATTTAGAGATCCACGAGCGCGAGGTTGTGGCGCTTATTGGGCTTAACGGGGCAGGCAAAACAACACTTCTCAAAGCGATTCTCGGCATATATAAGCCATCTACCGGATCGGTTAAGGTAAATGCAAGGCGAATCGGTTATGTTCCGCAGAGGCTAAACTTTGATCGCTCCATCCCTATCACAGTCGGAGAACTGCTTCAGGCCTATGGTGGGGAAGCGGCTACGATCAAGAGCAAGCTCACCTTAACAGGGGGATCCCACTTAGTTCGCAAGAGGGTCGGGGACCTAAGTAGCGGTGAGCTACAGAGGGTTCTGCTTGCAAATGCATTGCTCTCCAATCCAGAGCTGCTTCTTTTGGACGAGCCGATGACCGGCGTCGACGTCATCGGCGAGCGGAGCTTTCTTGAAGTTATAAAAAGACTCCAGGATGAACAGGATGTTGCGATTATCCTTGTCTCGCACGATATACACCTGGTCTACCGGTATGCGGACCGGGTTCTTTGCATAAATAAGACGATGCTGTGCCAGGGACCGCCGAACGCCATCATTGATGATAGCGGCTTTCTGGAACTCTTTGGAGATTATCTGATCCCATATGAACACGAGCATAATTGACGTGATCGTTGAGGCATTTTCATACCCTTTCTTTGTAAGGGCACTCTCTATAGGTGGCTTGATATCGCTTGCGGGAGCAGTACTCGGTATTTATGTTGTGCTAAGAAAAGAGTCGCTGATAGGGCATACCATATCCGACGTGTCTTTCCTGGGAATTGCAATTGGGCTGGCGCTGGGACTTAATATGAATGCGACAACCATAACGATTGCCGTGGCGGCCGCCATTATAATAGTCGCCCTGCAAAATACCGGGAGGTTCTCGCATGACTCGGTTCTCGCATTTACTGCCGAGATTTCGCTAGCCATCGCAATAGTTATTATCAGCCGTCTCGAAGGATACCGTGTCGATCTCTTGCAGTACCTGTTCGGCGACATCCTCGGCATATCGCGATATGATGTAATTGTGGCAACCGCATTGATGCCGTTTATCCTGCTCACGCTTTTTGTAACCAGAAAGAAGGTCCTCCAGGTAACCTTCAATGAAGAGCTATCGATAAGTGCGGGAACCAATATCTTCTTCTATAACGCCCTCTTTACCGTACTCGTTGCGGTCACTATAGCGATTGGGATAAAAATCGTCGGGGTTATCCTTATGGCGGCCTTCCTGGTCATCCCGGCAAATATCGCAAAAACCGTGGCGCGAAGCTTTAAGGAAATGGTGCTTCTCTCCGCAGGCACGGCGCTGCTCGCAACACTCTTAGGGTTAATGCTCTCCTATGTGCTTGATGCTCCGAGCGGGGCGATGATCGTAATGTCCTTAGGCAGCATGCTATTTTTAGCGATTATAGTAAAGGGAGTGCTAGGGCTGGTATCGAGAATCTCTAGTACATAGTAAAGGAAAAAGAGGTATTCCGTTGATGGCTTATCTTGTATAATCTGGTTAAAAGCAAAATTAGGAGGTAATGTTGATAGTTACTAGGAAATATATCGGTATCTTACTGGTGATTCTGGGAGGCTTGACATGGCTCGGCCTGCCATTTGGCTATAAGGCATCGCAAATACTTCCAATTCATCTAATTCTTGTATTTACCGGCCTAGGGTTTAAGGGCAGCAGTCTGCTCGAACATATCAGGCAGCAACGAAGCTAGGTGAGAAAAAAGGCTTAGGCTAGGTAGGCTAGAATATCCCTAGTATCTCCCGCCCAGCTGCTATGGCGCCCCAGCGCAGCTGGTAAGCTAATGATATCTCGGCATGTGCGGCAAAACCGCAGAGCTTGCAGGAGCTATTATCCGATGCACGGTTTTTAAGATAGCAGCCATGGTTATAGGTTCCATCGGGTTCGATGTTCGCTATCAACCACGGCTCGCAAGACCAGTTATTGGATTTTAGAGCGTCCAGGACCAATATCGAATCGCTTACCGGATAGCCCTCTTTTTTAAGCCCCTTGAGCTTCTCGAGGACCGCGGCTCGGTCTTTCCAGGAAAGCAGGAGCTCATCGCTCTCGGAATATGGGTAGAAAAACTGGATGGTGATGCCCTTCACTAAGGGCTCTAGGTGCTTAACGAGATCCCCAATCTCGTTATAATTCAGGCGGTTAATCGTGATATTGGCAAAGATTTTGGGGTGCTTTGAACCTTCTATATTACTTATTATTCGCTCGAAGGATTTGCCACGTAACCGATCATGCATCTCTTGCAGCCCGTCAATGCTTACCCAGATTATATCCGATTCTATATCCAGGGGAAGCGTGCCGTTAGTGGTTACCCCAATGCAAAAGAAATATTTTTTTGCTTTTACGATAACATCGTTTATTCCACGGGTTCCATCCTTCCATAAAAGGGGCTCGCCACCTTCAAGGATTAGGATTCTGATGCCCCGCTCATATAGTTCCGGAAGCATCCGCTGAATCTGAGGCCACCTAATATCTGGCATCGGCCGCCGCCAATAAGGGCATTGGTGGCATTTCAATGTGCACCTATGGGTTAGCTTCATACCGGCCAAAATCGGCCGCTTTTCGCCTAAAAATCTCGCCCTGGCGTAATACTGGGCAAGATACACCAATCGGGAAATCCTCACTGTCGCCCCCAGCTCAGTTCCACATCTGTCGCCTACCCTCAGGTAATCACAATAAAAACCTGATGTCTAGATTAGCGACAGCTCTCCCCGCATCATGGCCGTCTAATCCGGCTAGAACAGTGGATAATCCATTCTTTTTAAGCCCACGCTTGCTTCTAGACGTAGTAGCCCTACATCCTGAAGTTACCTTGTTGCCGGGTAAACGGGGTGCAGTTCAGCTCTTATAGCTTTAGCATCGGCAAAGACTACCCTGGGAATGTAGCCATCTATGATATTCGTTTCAAATCTAAATGCAATGTCGCTTACGCCTTGAGGTAGCGAAAATTTGATCTTCATACTAGCAACAGCCGGACTGATTATTGGACTCTCAAATATTTTTGTACCATTAGCATAAGCTATCAATCTGCTATCGGCTTTAACTTTAGCGCTATCGTCAAATCCGAATATGCCACTAATGCTTGAGTACTTACCTTCTAATATTTTGTACTTCACAAAGGCATAATCCCTTGTATCAATGTTGCCATCTACAGTAAACTCGCCGATACCTAATCCCGTGCTGTGTTTCTTTCCCCCGATTGTGAAATCTTCCCCAGTCAGGTGCCATTTATCAAACCAGATTTCTCTACCATCGGCACTTATTTGCTGAAAAATACGGTCATTTGTTATGTGTTTAAATCCTGCGTGGCCCTGCTCTTCTGAGGTAGATCTGCCTGCTGCTTGACTCTTATCGGGGGTATTAGATTTTGCATCCTCTTTCATTGCCTGAAGCCCTTTTTGTATTGGTAAGGCCTCATCATTGTCATAACAACCGCTCATCAATATGCCTGCTGCTGTCATGATAATTAAAACTGGCGCTATCTCCCTCATCTCTCTGCTTCCCTTCAATGTATGCCATCTCTAAATTCAAGCGATAACGACACGCGCTACCTAACAATGTTCGTATAGAAGGCATATGGATTGGCAACGGCATTCGGATTAGGATCAGGTCTGTCATACTTTGCGGGCGCCCAACAATACGGGTAGATAGTTGATGACAGACCGCCTCTCTTTATCCGTGCAAGCCAGTTTATCTTTGTACCTACCCGGTATTTGCCCGTGAAATCGTACGTGTAGGTGCTTGAGCCCTCTCTTTTCATTGCGCCGCCGCTCGTCCATGCAGAAGTCCCATCCTTTCTGTGGAATATGACTACTTCTGCAGGCGCATAATTTCCACATGAATCTTTAAAGTAAGCGGTTAACCCAGCCTTATTGCTGATCCATGTGGCCATGGCAAAGCTATCGACGTCTTTTCCACCGTTCCACGAGCTTGTCCACCGGTAATTAACTTCATTCCTATACCACTTTGAGCTTAAATTAGCGTTTACCCCACCAAAATGAAGATGTGGCGCGAGGGCACCACCTTCATCACCCGATTTGCCAATTATAGATCCTTTGCCATAGTAACCGCTAGCCCCTTTAGAAGATAGATGGTAGTAATGACAGTAATAGGCTGCATCATTCTTAATGCCATCGCAATTTGCATCCACCTGCAAACTCACGCTATACGTGCCAATAGAGGTTAACCAACCGCGCCATACCGCTCTAACATTAGAGCCCTTAGCAGCCCTCACGTCTACGCCGCGGTGAGGGTTTGTGCCGATAGACCTAGGCTGGTTCCATTTGCTTGTTACCAGAGCAAAGGTATCCAATGGGCAGCCCCATTGCATTATGGTGGGCGGGACATTGCCGAATATAGCGTTATAGGTGTAAGCAAATGATTTGGCAGGCAATGCAAAAAGTATTGCGAACGCCATGAGTAATGAAAGGGTCTTCTTGGGGGCAATCACTTTGTATCATCCCCCTTCAGGCTATAGATCCAGGTAGATACTTCTCCCACACCGTTTATTACCTCTTCTGTATGAATGAGCAGCCTTTCATTATCGAGCCACTTGACGTCACCTAAAACATGCCCTCTTGAAGGGGGATCTGTTAGAACAAGTTCCTTTTTGCTGTTTAAGTCAACCACCGATATGTTTTCGGTGCCTCTGTCGTCTACCATGTACGCAAAAACCACCTTTGAGCCATCTGGGCTAAAACCTACTGAGTCATAGGTCAAATGTGAGCAATCTATCTTGTGCAGCTTGATCAGACTTTTATCTGCACCAATCTTAGCAACAAAGATATCTTTGCCTGCTTCATAATCAGGCGTATGGGCTATCATGCCATTGGGATGTTGAGCTAGCACTCCAGAAAGTGATGGCATATCCATTTCGGAATAGTTGCCGCTGATATCTGCAATAAAGGCATAGTCTAAGTTCCCAGTGAACTTGCTGTAGAGGATGTGATCATTATCAATCCATCCTCTAACCCTGTAGTGCTCCCCATTTTCATTGTTTTTTAGGGGATGCTCATCGCCTGTAGATAGATCAAGAAGCCATATTGAGGTCCCTTTTTCTAGGCAGTCCCTGTTTGTTACGTAGACTATTTTGGAGCCATCTGGACTAAATAAAGGGTTATCGTTCCAGAAGAGCGACCAGCTCTCTTCCTTGCCTGTGGCTATACCATATCCCCTCAGTTCATCAATAGTTTTGCCACCATAACTGTCTGCGGTTATCTTTGTAGTTCTCTCTTTCTCTGGATCGACTAACCAGAGTCCCTTGCCGGTGGGGATTATGTACTTGCTATAATCACTTGATGGGGTGAGTTCAAAGCATGAGAATTCGGGCTCTATTGCTAGAAGCGCCTTGCCACCTGCTATAAACTTATTAACCTTGCCCACCCTTTGCCCTTCTTCATCTTCAAAGGCAACATCAAATGAGCTAGTTTTAACATCGGCAAGGCTGTTTTGTGGCAGAATTGTCTTGATTTTTAAGGGAGGCACTACATCGGGTCTTGAGTTTTTCCATCTCTTTTCAATACCCGGGTTTTTTGCTCTTGCCTCTACAATTCTTCTCTTATCTTTATCCTGTAATGCATTAAAAACAACCGGTAAGTCACCTACACGAGCTATCAACTTGTAGTCTTCAGAGCCTAAAAGTGTCCATTGGCTTCTTGATGCCATAATTGATGTTACAGCAAATAATAAAACCAATGCTAAAGCGATTGAAAATAGAATTAGCTTTCGTTTCATCTGCCTTATCCCTCCTTTAAGAAGTCTTTGGAGGCAGGTCCGATTCGCTGGATTAACACCCCCTCTTTCTTTCTAAATGCCTGCCCTCCGATCTCTTAGCAAGAAGCCTATACAAAAAGATGCTGGCTGTCTGCCGCCCGAAAGACTCAATTTTGAAAATTCTTTGTCACCCAAAAGACCTAATCTACTAAAAATGGTTTGCCTGAGGTACAAGAGCAAGGATTGTCAAGCTACTTGGCAGCTTGAATTTGAGAGTTTTTGTCACAGAAAAACTCGGTTTAGCCGTTCCTTCTGTTTATCGAGTT
Organism: Actinomycetota bacterium; assembly: GCA_014859275.1. Classification (GTDB taxonomy): domain Bacteria; phylum Actinomycetota; class Aquicultoria; order Aquicultorales; family Aquicultoraceae; genus Kmv33. The sequence continues at coordinate 9,619 of JACUUO010000015.1, forward strand.
GAGTTTACTGCTGAAGTAAAGGATGGCCTCTTTTCTAGATGAAACGCCTAGTTTCTTGTATATACGATAGAGGTGATTTTTAACGGTCTTTCCAGAAATATGGAGCTCTTCGGCAATTTGCGGGCTGGTTTTTCCCTTGCTTAAGCAGGCGAGTATCTCGAGCTCACGACAAGAGAGAGGAGTGGGGTTTACGGTAGCTGCTAATAGCCCTTTGGTCTCATGAAGAAGCTCTTCTGCTTGAGCCAAGTCCCTTTGCACTTCCTCAACCTTACTGATGATATACGCTGGGTATCCGAAGAAAATTGCAGTTAGAAAGAAGGCAAAGTAGTTTGAGATGAGCGTGTCTAAATTTTTATCCGCGACGATCCCCGATACGGTGTGCCCGTTTACGACAAGGCCGATTGTATAGAGAACACTAAAGTGCCCGGCAGCCAATACCCCGCCCGACACATGAAAAAAGAATGCTGTGATAAGAAGAGAGGTGAATGCATATAAAAAGTAGGGGCTCTGCCAGGTACCGCCGGTAAGCCAGATTGAGATCCCTGATATTATAAGATCTATCTGTAATATCAGGGGGCATCTCTTAATTATCCTCGTAACGCCATGCCAGAATAGGGTAAGTAGCAGGCAGTAAAAATTAAGGATAATAAATAGAAGGGCTGATCCAGCGCTCATTCCAAGCATATAAAGAAGCGCTACGTGAATTAATGTAACCCAGCGTATCGCTAGTAAATGAAGAAGATCTGCTCCTGCACTACTCAAGACCGCCCTCCAGTCTTGTAGCTTGCGAAACGACCTCTTCCCTTGATGATGTATTGAGCTTTCTATGCGCTCGGCTGAGATATGTCTTAACCGTATTTTTAGAGATCCCGAGTTCTTGTGCAGTCTGTTCAACCGTTCTCCCTTCTAACGAAAGGATGAGCACCTGTATTTCGCGTTCAGATAGTTTATTTGCCTTTAAATGCGGCTCAAGGCATCTTTTTACTTCCTCAAGCTCAAAATCGATAATTGCCCTTCTTCTCTCTGCTGAGTCAAGCTCATTTAGTAGCTCTGCAAGGTAGGCAATAGCGATACCGGCGAGAAAGAAAAATAAGGAATAGGTTAAAATATGCTCACCGGCATTTACGATATCGGGCAATCTATAACCATTTGCATATATGGCAATAACAAAGAGCACGCTCTGGATGCCAGCTATAGAAAATGCACCGGTGTAGCTAAAAAGGAACGCCCCAAGAATAAGTGGGCTGAAACTGTGGAGATAATATAGGCTTTTAAATCCGCCTGATCCCAGAACAAGAATAAAACTCACCAGCATATCGATAAGCAAGAGGGAAGGGTATGCGCGAAGCCCTCTCATGATTGAAGATTTAAATATCAATATAGACACGTTATAAATAACCGCTAAAGCAAACGGCAAGATTGGGGTGGTTTTTGCCCCGATTAGAATAAGAATGGCTATGTGAATAAGCGTTAGCAAACGGAACCATAAAAGAAACAGGGTGATGGCTTGCTCAGGCGATGTCCTTGATAAGGGGCTCATAATCACCAGACCTTGAGGTGCAAATGGCCAATTACATAATTGTGTTTATAAACACTATGGTGATATTATCACGCGCTAGTGATTCCAACAAGCGCAGAGTTACCGAGCATTCTATTAAGTACCGTTAGGGACCCCTCTTTCTGTCGATTTCCCTAAAAATAATGAAACCTGTATATAAAGGAAGCGATATATAAAAGCCCTGGTAATATTACCAGGGCTTCAGGGGTGGAGAATAGGGGATTCGAACCCCTGACCTCCTGCGTGCAAGGCAGGCGCTCTCCCAGCTGAGCTAATTCCCCGTATTCAGTTCTTATTCCTGATGAGGGCGGGCAAAATATAAGGACACCACTGGATGTCCTTGAATATTCTATAGCATATTTGACCGAACATCAACTACCCGCGATTTTGAATCAACACCCAGCATCGTAATAGTCGAGAAAGATTGCGATATTTTTACGAGGACAAGTGGACCGCTCTGCGTTTTTTTGCGACGGAGAAGGTAACGCCCCATCCAGCCTCCAACCGGTGGGTCCATAGGGCTTAGTTTTCTAACGTTTATCATTCACCCCTGGTACTTGCCGCCACTTACTTCGCTGCGGTAGTGCTGGATACCCAGGTCAAGCTTAAAGTGATGGCGGGATATGTGCTCAAAAGTCCTGTTTATTGTATGCCTGTTGCCTGGAGATTGCTTAGATGCTAGAGCGTTTTTCGATAGTAAAAATATTGCCTGGGTTATCATATACAAGGCGTTGCGCTGCCTGGCGTCCCACGATTTTAGCTGCCACCTTAAGAGCGCCTGTGAAATCGGGTGCGCGGTTATGCGGTGCATGGGCATCTGTTGCCATTATGTCGACCCAGCCCCGTTTTAGTAGCTTAATGGCTGTCTCTAAGCTGGCCCTGCCTAGCTCTCCTGTTACGCTGTTTGAGTTTACCTGCGCCATACAACCCATATCGATAAACCTCCCCAGTCGCTCGGGATTTCGTTGAATATCATAGATGCGCTCCGGATGGGCAAGGATGGGTATCCATCCATCGACCCTTAGGCGAAATATGATTTCTTCAGCATAAAAAGGGGTGCCTTCAAATGGGAACTCAAGCAGTACATAGCTACTTTCAGCAAGAGGCAGAACCTCCCCCGCTTTTAATTTTTCCGGCAGGTCAAGGGAGATCCTTAATTCGTTGCCAGGGTAGATTTTGATAATAGGCATATCGGTCTTCTTAAGAGCGGAACGGAGAAGCTCTAGCATCGCTAATATCTCATTTCTTGAAGGATGATTACATTCGTTATGGTGCGGGGATGCGATGATTTCTGTAATGGCATTCTTGCGCGCGACACGCGCCATCTCTACCGCTTCCTGGAGGGTGGCGGGCCCATCATCAAGGCCTGGCAATATATGATTGTGAATATCTATATATCCTTCCATTGGCAAGCCTCCTTCACAGCAGGCAAATAGAATTTAATATCTAGTCTTATTCCATATCTGCCCAGCTACCCTATCTTGCTCTGCAATAAACAAGGGCCGTCTTAACGGCCCTTGTTTATTACGTGGGCCTAGCTGGAGTCGAACCAGCCACCTCACCCTTATCAGGGGTGCGCTCTAACCTACTGAGCTATAGGCCCAAGGTGCTCAATTATATTGTATGTAAATAATGCCGGCCTTATTCTTAACGGCCAGCTAAATATTGTACACGGCCGGGGTGGAAATATCAAGGCGGCAGCGTCGTCCTGGGCTTTGTTAATATCTGAATCTCAGGGAAGTAAGAGACTCGGCGAAAAAGACGCTGAAAATCTTTTTCGCGACACCAATGTCTACTATAGCATCCAACGCAAGTACTGTGCCGGCGATTAGCAATACTGTAAATAATGCCTTTGCCCACACCTTCTTTGATCTCCCGGCGGAGGCGCCCTCACCATACGTCTTATGGGAGTATTCATAATACCCATAGGTGTGGGTGCTTTTAGTCGCATTTAATGCGAAGCCAAGTATGCGGGCATTCACCTTATCAAGCGCAGCCTTTGCATTAATAAAAGCCTTCCTGTTTGTTTCACCATGACGTGCGAGCATTATTACGCCGTCAGTGTGGGCAACAAGGACCAGCACGTCCGTAACTGTAGAGATCGGTGGGCTATCAATTATTATAAAATCATACCTCTGTTTTACGTCTTCAAGGAATTGCTCCATTCTCACCGATTCTAGAAGGTCGACCGGGTTTGGAGGAGTTGGGCCACTTGTAACTATATCAAGATCCTTGATGCCGGTCTCCTGTATTGCCTTATCGGTGCTCGAGGTTCCTATTAAGATGTTTGCAATGCCTGCCTCGTTGCTTATGCCAAAAATTTGATGAAGTCTCGGTCTTCTTAGATCACAATCTACAAGCAAAACCTTGTGGCCTGCGCCCGCCATAACAGCGGCAATATTGGCGCTGAATAAGGTCTTTCCTTCGCCTGTGCCGGGACTTGCTACAATCATAGCCTTAACCGATGATTCAAAATTAATGTATTGAATATTAGTTCTCAGCGTTCGAAATGCTTCTGCGGCAAAGGATTGTGGTTCAGCCTGTACGATAAGCTGATCTTTGATCTTTTTTATGGTGGGTATGTAACCAAGCGAAACGAGCCCGCTAAGCTGCTCCGCTTCGCTGGCTTCCTTGATCGTCATATCCAAATAACTAAGTAAAAAGGCGAGGCCCGTGCTTGCTATCAAGCCAACGAACAGCGCCAGTGCCGCATTTAACAACGGTTTCGGTTTCACCGGACTAACAGGCTCTAAGGCTGGATCAACAACCGATATGCTGACAAGTGGCTGGGTGCTGTCGGGATTCCTATTATCTCTTTCAATTTCGTTGACAATCCTCTCAAAAACAGCGCCTATGGTATTGGCGATAAGCTGAGCCTGTGCTGGGTCCTCATCCTGGACGGTAACCTTTATAAGCTGCGTATCACGAATTGGCTCCGCCTTCACTTTTTTTATCAATTCAATTGGCGGGATAGGGATACCAAGCTTTTCCACAACCTTCTCTGCTGTTGAGCGATTCTGAATCATCTGGCTAAACGTCTTGGCTAAACGCTCGCTCATTAGTACGGCCTGGTACGCATCCCCCGCGGTCGAACTGCCCCCGCCGATCACAATCTGCTTATGTCTTACCAGCAGCTGAAGCGATGCTTCATATATAGGCTCCACATACGCCGTAACGATAAGGGCTGATATCAAGCATACAAGGGCACCAAATATTATTAGCCATTTATATTTGTTTATTACCTTAAGAAAATCTTGCAGTTCGATGGTTTCTTCTGTCATTAATGGCTTCCTATCTTATAATTATTGTTTGATAATTATTGTTTGGATAATTTTTATCGCTCCCACTTACTATTCTATGTGGATATTGTATGGTGCCACCATCATTGGCCTTATGTCATGATAACCATAAACACCAACGACGCGATTCTCCTGCCTCTTTGGATTTTATTCTTTATCGAGCGATTAGGCAACTAGTTTTTAATAGCCGGGTATCGGCCCTTTCCCTACGCCGCTTCTGCTTATTTGCGATCAACAATATCTCTTCCGACTATCAATACAACCTGTGCATCTGAGCTAATGCCGTTAATGCCACTGAGAGGCTTAAGTGCTGAGACCCCGAGTGCTTCAGCTACTCTTTTTGCTTCCTGCTCCCAGCCAGCCAGGTAGAGGACAACCGATCCCCTATATATATAACCGGATAGGTTTCCAGCCACCCTTGCATTAAAGCCCTTGTTTTGAAGGCGTTGGCTCACGCTTACAGCCGATCCGGCAACACGGCCGCCATTAAAAACATCAATGGTAAGCTCCTTAGTCTTTGTGTCCTCCCCTACCTGTATGGTTGCTGTCACAGTCGTCTCTACCGTCTCGGTCGTTGATCCACCTGCCTCGGCTCTTTGCTCGGGAACGCATCTTTCGCCAGCAACCATGGTGTCCCTTGTGACCGTCCTCCTTAAATTGTTCAATTCAGACCTTTGCTCGGCAACATATCTTATGCCTGAAATCAGACCGTTCTTTGTGACCATCCTCCTTAAGTCTCCAAGGATATCTTCTTTTGGGATCCAGTAAGAAATACCATCTTCCTCACCCACTGAACCCGGCAAAACCACGACCGTGAGTTCTTTTAACAGTCCGATGGAGGCCATTGTTTTTTTGAACTCTTCCCTCTGGAGGTTTGTGCCGTGATTTTTGTATTCATCGCCATCTACAAAAGCGATAAAACAATCTAGCACATCGTTAGAATACATGAGTTTTTCAAATATGCCATAGATTATAGCGTGATATGCTTCTGGCTTCCTCTTTTTTATGCTCCAGTAAAGCTCTTCAGCTACAGCGTTTCCGTCTATGGCCTTACCACCCTGTCGTACGCAAATACCGCCCATGTTGTCTACCAGGTCAGCAATACGCCTTGCTTCTGTTGCGATATAGCGCCCCTTTCCATTTCTCACGCCCACAAACTTTGCTATACTCCTCGAGGTAAGCGATAGATCCTTGAAATAGTAAGCTTGCTTTATGCGATTATAGCCAACCCCGGGCATCTCAAGCATTGTGTCTTCTGGGATAATAATCGCAAAGAGGCCTCCTTTATCATCCATTGTGACGTAGGTGAGCACCTGGTATTGTTCCTTTTTGGGCCCGGAATCATTTACTATGGCAAAAAGAAATTGATCAGCCGCTACGGTGGTTTTTTGCTCCTTTTTTAGACAGCCCAGGGAAACAAAAGGTGTGACTAACACGCACACTACTAATAGATAGATAGAGCCTTTCCTCCACTTTTCCACCAACCGCAACCCCCACTGAAGCAATTCTTAACAAAGGCATAGTTAATAGTATTGCAGAACAATCCAAGATAGGCAATTGCATATAGGGGGTAATAATTATTACCCTGTTCTTAAACATGTATGCGCTTAATTTTATGCTTGGCGATTTTTGCTCGACGTAGAGGGTCTGCATACCGCTGCGTCGCCATTCAGGTTGATTAATTGGTTAAAACTTTGCTATTGTGAGCATAGATATATTGGGCTCAGCGTTGGGGTGAAGATCTTGTTCGAGATGGAAGTTCATGGCATCAATCTAGATGTTTTAACAAACCAACCAGTTATTATATTAAAAGACCTTGGGGCTAATCGATATCTGCCTATCTGGATAGGCCAATTTGAAGCAACCGCAATTCTAATGGAGGTTCAAGGAATACACCCGTCTCGGCCGCTTACACATGACTTGTTAAAAACAATCGTCGACACACTAAATGCCCAGATAACCCGCATAGTAATAAACGACTTAAAAGAAGGAACATTTTATGCGCAGATACACCTGTCGATGAATTCGAGTCAGCTACAAATTGATGCTAGGCCGAGCGACGCAATTGCGCTTGCTGTGCGGTCTAACGTACCGATCTTTGCCCACGAGAGCGTTCTTGAGCAGGCCGCCATCTTCAGTGAGCCTGGTGAGGAGGAAGAGGTAGAGCGGTTCCGCGAATTTCTCGAGAGCGTGAGGCCGGACGATTTTAAAGAGGAAACCTAAAAGCTGATCTCCCCGAGTACCTCCATGTTTTTAATCGTACCCTTCGGGATGATATGAAAATCATTATGTCGGTAGCCTCGACCTCGGTTCGTTAGATCGTAATCCTGGACAAGAACGATATAATCGTCGGTCTCTTTCCACACCAGGCCGACCGTGATTTTTGACAGCCTGAATATCTCGAAATCATCTGGTATTTCAACCCTCGAATACGCAGTGATGTCTTCCCACCAGACAGCCGCAATGCTTTTCGTTTGCATTTCTTCTAGGTCTTGATCCTCATCAAGAAAATTGATGCCTGCCGTACAAGGTGCTTCCGATATAGCCTTACCGCTAATGTTTGATGGTCGATCTTTCAATGCGCGATTCTCCCTTGAGCAAAGTCCGCGTGTTAAAATCCCTGGCAAAATTCTAAACTTTGGCTGCACCGCTGTCAAACAATTTATAACGTAAAACCGCAGGTCGTTGGAATGGTTGCCCAGCAACAGGATGCTTGGTTAGCTGTTTGCTTGCTATTTTTTGAGACGATTGGTTTACTTATGTTAGCATCATGCGTTTTATACAGGTAAGAATTGGGAATAAAAAAGGGGCTTGATGCCTCGCCACGAAGCAAAACGGCGAGGCGGCCGGGAAGGCGGTCTGATCGATGGAAATAATCAAAAAAGCTGTCGAACAGGTACCTGTGATCGAGATTCATGGGCAGATTGATCTTGGCAATTGCTACAAGCTACATGAAGCGATAAACGATGAAGTAGAAGAGGGCAACCACTATCTTGTTATAAACCTGACCAAAATTAGCTATATTGATAGCTCGTGTCTCGGAGTCCTGCTTGGGGGATTGGAGAAAGTAAAGAAAAAAGGGGGTAATCTGGTGGTTGTCGGTAACCCCCTGGTTGATCGAGTCTTAACCTTGACTGGTCTTACTCGCATCTTCCCTTTCCATTCCACAGTAAACGACGCCCTTGAAGACATAAAGAGGGCGAGGGGTTAGGTCCAGGAAGGGCTCTCTCGGGATTGACTGTTGGAAACCCTCTAGATCGAGACATCACTGAATTTTGCTGATCCTATCGGCATTGGTTTATGGGGGCAACTATCGGCACATTAGCGGATAACTGTGATTATAAACCGTAAAAAGCACCTATCCCTTTAGTACGCCTAGGGGCCGCGTCTTTGCAACCTTGGTTGATATGCCCGTCTCGTGGCAGACCTCAACAACCTGGCTCACATCCTTATATGCTGCCGGCGCCTCCTCGGCAAGAAGGGCCATGTTTCCCGCTATTACTTTTATACCTCTTGATTCCAGATCGCTCTTAAGCTCATGGCTCCTGATCCTCTTCTTCGCCTGGCTCCTGCTCATAACCCTTCCTGCGCCATGGCAGGTCGAGCCAAACGTCTCCGACATTGCCCGCGCAGTTCCAACCAGTACATAGGATGCGCTTCCCATATCGCCAGGAACCAAGACAGGTTGTCCTGTGGTCCGATATGGCGGCGGAATTAGTGTGTTCCCGGGACCAAACGCCCTGGTCGCACCTTTTCTGTGAACGCATACGTTCCGGGCCTTGCCGTCAACGATATGTTCTTCAATTTTCGCAATATTATGGCAAACATCGTAAAGCAGATTCATCCCCATAGACTTCGCGCTCTTGTTAAAAACGCGCTCAAAGGATTCCCGTACCCAATGCGCCAGAATCTCCCTGTTTACAAAGGCGTAATTAACGGCACAGGCCATAGCCGAATAGTAATCTCTTCCTTCTTTCGATTTGATGGGTGCGCATCCGAGCTGTCTATCCGGAATGCTTATTCCAAGAGACCTTACTGCTCTGTCCATAACCTTGATATAATCGCTGCAGGTCTGATGTCCAACGCCCCTTGACCCGGAATGGATCATGATTACTAGCTGTCCACTGAACAGCCCGAAAACACCAGCTACCTTTTCGTCAAATACCTCTACGACTTCTTGAATCTCGACAAAGTGGTTTCCCCCACCCAGGGTTCCTGGCTGATCCTGGCCCCTCTCATATACCCTCTCGCTAACCTTGCTGGGATCAGCCCCTTCGAGGCGGCCTTTTTCTTCTATGTGCTCAATATCCTCGGGCCAACCATAACCGTTTTTAACGGCCCAGGCAGCGCCATCAACCATAAGCCTTTCCATTTCTTTGCGATTTATCTTTATCCTGCCGCGGCTGCCTACCCCTTTAGGTATATTCCTGGCGAGCTCATACACGATTTTTTCCAGTTTAGATTCTACTTCTTTTGCAAGAAGGTCCGTTTTCAGCAGGCGCACCCCGCAATTTATATCGAATCCCACTCCTCCCGGGGATATAACGCCCTTTTCAATATCGGTCGCCACCACCCCGCCGATGGGAAATCCATACCCCCAATGTATATCGGGCATGGCATAAGATGCTGAAACCACACCGGGTAGGAATGAAACGTTTGCTACTTGCTCTACCGCCCTATCTTCTCGTGCCTTCAACAATAACCCTTCGCTGGCATATATTATGCCGGGGACCCTCATGCCCGCCCTGTAGCTAGTCGGGACCCGCCAGGTATATTTGGATATCCGCTCAAGAACATCAAACATTGAATCTCTTCCTCCGCAGGATAACTAATCTCAGCTATTGCGATAGCCTTATTGAATAGCTTATTATGCTTACAGCTATAAGCAGAGACCCCTAGAATTCAACATGCTAGTTAAACAACCGGCACAACTATCATCCGGCTTAAACATCGAATATTACCTGTGCTGACCAAAAATCACTGTGCTCGATTTTCAGCATATGGTAGGTACAGGCCTTTATCTGCGTTTTTATCTGATGCCGGCCAAGATCAAGGGGTTCGCCATATGTTATAGCGCGCAGCCGGTATTCTTCGTCCCAATCGATTATCTCGCAACGCTTATAAACTTTATATTCAACCTCGAATCGATACAGGAGCTCGTTTAACCACTCAACAAGCATGCTCTCCCGATCCTCAGCCTCTATGTATATCTCTTCGGATAAGGTGGATTTCACGTTCTCTAGGTCGGTTATCAGGCTAAACATGCCGATAGCGGCATTTTCAAATGTTTCTTTTAGGGTTTGACCATAAGCCTTTAACCCGATATCGGCGGTATGTTCTATAACCTCAAACGGCTGCATTGGGCTCTCCAGAAGTAATCACCCTATACTTAAACTGAATTCACCTGATCGTTCTTTTCGTGGGTTATAAGCGCCACCGCGCTCACCTCGTCGCTATCGTTAAGATTCATTATCTTAACGCCCTGCGTATTTCTACCCATCTGAGAAATCTGCTTAACCGGCGTTCGTATTACGATGCCTTCGCTTGAGACCACCATTAATCCATGGCGCTCTTGGACCATTTTTGCTGCGGCGACACTTCCGCGCGTGGAAGTGTCCTTTAGCGTCTTTACTCCTTTGCCGCCACGTCCTTGAACTGGGTAGTTATTCATTGGCGTTCTCTTTCCATAGCCATTTACGGTTATAATGAGAAGGTCTGCCTCATCCCTTGCTACCTCAATGGCTAAAACCTCATCGTCTTCCAGGGCCATTCCCCTAACACCAGTTGCCGTTCGCCCCATCGGCCTTGCATCCGTCTCATGGAAACGGATAGACATGCCCTTTTTTGAAACCAAGATTATGTCATCCGCGCCCCGGGTGATTTTAACACCGATGAGTTCGTCGTCTTCCCGCATCGTGATCGCCAGTATCCCATCACGGCGGGAGGTATCATACTCTCTAAATGGTGTCTTTTTAACCAGGCCATTTTTTGTGGACATCATCAGGTATTGGTCTTCTTCAAAGGTCTTGGTCGATATGACCGCCGCGATCTTTTCGTCCTGTGTGAATGGTAGCACATTAACTATTGCTTGCCCTCTAGCAGTTCTACTGCCGATTGGAAGCTCATGAACCTTTAGCTTATACACCTTTCCTTTGTTAGAGAAGAACAATATGTAGTTATGCGTCGACGATATAAATAGGTGTTCGACGAAGTCTCCCTCTTTTAGGTTCATACCGGAGACGCCTTTACCACCGCGCGCTTGCTGCCTGTATGTTGTTACTGGTAGGCGCTTGATATAGCCCGAGCGCGTTATGGTTATAACCATGTCTTCTTCGGCAATTAAATCCTCTATTTCTAGCTCGGCAGCTGCTGACGTTATTTGAGTACGGCGTGCGTCGCCGAACTTTGTTTTGGTTTCGGTAAGCTCATCTTTGATAATGTCAAGGACCATCTGCTCGCTTGTGAGGATACTTTTCAGATAAGCGATCCTTTCGAGCAGCTCTTTATATTCCTGCTCGATCTTCTGCCGTTCAAGAGCGGTTAAGCGCTGCAAGCGCATGTCGAGGATGGCCTGCGCTTGGATTTCCGTTAGCTTAAAGTTTCTCATCAAGCGCCGGCGCGCTTCATCGACTGTCTTCGATTCTCTAATCATTTTAATAACAGCGTCGAGATTGCTTAGGGCAACAAGGAGGCCCTCGATAATATGTGCCCGAGCCTCTGCTTTTGCAAGCTCGAACTTCGTTCTCCGGATAACAACCTCTTTCTGGTGCTCAATGTAGTGATGTAGCAGTTGGGGCAGGGTGAGTGATAGTTGCGGGATGCCGTTAACGAGTGCGAGCATTATTATGCCAAAGCTCACCTCAAGCTGGGTGTGTTTATAGAGCTTGTTTAAGACGACCTGGGGTATCGCCTCTCTTTTAAGCTCAATTACGAGTCTCATGCCGCTTCTATCAGATTCGTCCCGTAGGTCCGAAATCTCCCCAATCTTTTTTTCTCGCACTAGCTCGGCTATTTTCTCGGTTAACCGCGCCTTGTTCACTTGATAGGGGAGTTCGCTCACGATGATCCGGGTCTTATTCGACTTTGTCTGTTCCACGTGCGCCTTACCGCGCACCTTAATGCTACCGCGACCGGTTTCATATGCCTGCCTAATATTGGACCTACCCATAATAATGCCACCGGTCGGAAAATCAGGTCCCTTTATATGCTGCATGAGTTCTTTAACGGTAGCCCCCGGGTTATCAATAAGCATAATAGCCGCGTCGATAACCTCATTAATATTATGTGGCGGGATATTTGTCGCCATACCGACAGCGATACCGGACGATCCATTTACCAGTAAGTTGGGGAAGCGTGCTGGTAGCACTACTGGCTCTTCTTCGGACTCGTCATAGTTGGGAACGAAATCGACCGTCTTCTTGTCTATGTCGCGCAGCAATTCTACTGCGAGCTTTGAGAGACGCGCCTCGGTGTATCTCATGGCGGCCGGCGAGTCCCCATCAACCGAACCGAAATTGCCATGCCCATCGATAAGCTCATATCGCATTGAAAAGTCCTGTGCCATGCGCACGAGGGTATCATAGATCGCACTGTCCCCGTGTGGGTGATATTTACCCATTACGTCGCCGACTATACGAGCGCACTTCTTATATGGCTTACCCGGTAATACCCCCATACCATGCATACCATACAGGATGCGCCTGTGAACCGGCTTCAATCCATCGCGCACATCTGGAAGGGCTCTTCCGACGATAACGCTCATGGCGTAATCTATATACGAGCTTCTCATCTCGTCTTCTATTTCAATTGTCTCTATTCTGCCTGCAAGGGCATCTACCATAATTAATCTCCTTCGTTGCCGGCAACTATCTTCCGGCTATATATCTAAGAAGCGCACGTCTTTTGCGTGCTTCTGGATAAATTCGCGCCGTGGCTCGACTTTATCACCCATCAGTATGGAAAAAATCTCGTCTGCTGTTATAACGTCCTCGAGATTTACCCTTAGCAAGGTTCTTGTCTCAGGATTCATCGTCGTGTCCCATAGCTGATCTGAGTTCATCTCACCAAGGCCTTTATATCTCTGTAAATCTACCTCTTTGTTTAGACCACTCAGATAGGTCTCCAGCTCTCTGTCCTTATAAAAATATTTCGTTAGGCCACCGTGTTTCACCCTATAGAGAGGTGGCTGGGCTATATAAACATGACCAGCCTCAATTAACGGTAACATGTGCCGGTAAAAGAAGGTTAATATTAAGGTCCTTATATGAGCACCATCGACGTCGGCATCCGTCATTATAATGATCTTATAATACCTCAGGTTGCCTATATCGAAATCCTCGCTGACACCAGTACCGAGCGCAGTAATTATCGCCTGTATCTCTTCGCTGCTTAAAACCTTATTTAATCTAGCCTTCTCTACATTTAATATTTTACCCTTTAAGGGAAGTATCGCTTGAAAGCTCCTGTCCCGTGCTAGTTTTGCAGAGCCACCGGCGGAATCGCCTTCGACCAGATATATTTCTGATAGAGCCGGGTCTTGCATAGAGCAATCCGCCAGCTTGCCTGGAAGCGATGTGCTCTCGAGGAGGCCCTTTCTTCTGGTTAACTCCCTTGCCTTTCGTGCTGCCGCCCTTGCTCTTGCTGCCTGTATTACTTTATTTACAACGAGCCTCGCCGTTTGCGGATTTTCCTCTAAAAATTCGTCCAACTTGCTTCCAACAGTGCTCTCAACAAGACCCCTTATCTCCATATTTCCAAGCTTTGTCTTTGTCTGTCCCTCAAACTGTGGCTCGCGGAGCTTTACGCTTAGTATGGCCGCAAGCCCCTCTCGTATGTCTTCGCCTGATAAATTATCCTCTTTTTCTTTCAAGAGACCTTTCTTTCTTGCGTAATCATTTATGGTCCTTGTAAGGGCCGATTTAAAACCCGAGAGATGGGTTCCTCCTTCTTGGGTGTTGATGTTGTTTGCGAAGGTGAAGACGCTCTCCGTATAGCCGGTGTTATACTGCATCGCAACCTCTACCTGGTTTCCGCCCTCAATGCTCTCAAAATATATTACCTTCTTATGAAGCGGTTCCTTGGTACTGTTTAGGTGTTTAACAAAGTCTACTATACCACCCGAGTATTTGTACAAGGCTTCTCTTGAATGCTCTGTTCTTTCGTCAACGAGCTCTATTTTAAGATTTTTGTTTAGGAAGGCAATTTCTCTCATCCGCTGGCCTACGGTTTCGAAGTTGAAATTGATTTCCTCAAATACACTCTTGTCGGGCATGAACGTTATGGTTGTGCCCGACCTCTTCGTTCCTCCAACTGTTTCAAGCCCGGTAACTGGCTTTCCGTGCCTAAATGATTGCTTGTAGGTCTTCCCATCTCTTTTAACCTCAACGGTTAAGCTTTCAGATAAAGCGTTGACAACGGATATTCCGACACCGTGAAGTCCACCAGACACCTTATAGCCCTCGCCGCCAAACTTCCCGCCGGCGTGAAGCATTGTGAGTACAATTTCAACCGCTGGTTTTTTATACTTTGGTATAATGTCTACCGGTATGCCGCGGCCATCGTCGCTTACAACTACCAGATTTCCTTCTTTAATTTTAACGCTTATGTTTTTACAGTATCCTGCAAGGGCCTCGTCTACGCTGTTATCAACCGCCTCATATATGAGATGGTGTAGTCCCCTTGGACCGGTGCTTCCGATGTACATACTTGGACGCTTTCGAACCGCCTCTAAACCCTCTAGTACTGTTATGTCTTTAGCGGTATATGTTGCACTCACTAAGTACTCACTCTCTCCTTTGACTCTGCGGGGATTTACAATAAGAAACGGCCTTTTAAGCCGTCTTCATAACTAATACATTATATCATATTTGCCGTGAAATTTTTACCTGCAGAAGGCGCACCCTTTGCTGCTGCCGGAAAATATACCATTACACCTCTCGCAGACATTCCAGCCGTTTTTGCGCCTCCATTTATTGAGTTTCTTGCTTTTTATAATGGCTTCAACAATGCTCCTCTTCAATTTATCATCTTTTACCTGGCTTGCTATATTATTAATCAATTCCTGCTCGTCTTCTTCTATTTCGATTGATCCGATATCCGGTTTATATTTACTGCTACTGAGGTTTCTCTTCTTGTAGAAACCATCGTGAGAAAACCTTATCTCTTTAATTACCTCGCTGCGTGCTGCCGAATTGATCATCCTTTTTATTGTTGCATCGATCGCTTTTAGTTCCTGCGCCCAGGATGGGCTTTTTGTTCTAACAAAAAGCGTCCCGTTATTTATTCTATTAGGGGAGGTATTCTCGGCTATTTCTGGCCCAACCACATCTTCCCAGATGGACAATACCTCGCCTTCGCGCATCTTAGTGCTAAACGTATCTTTTCTGTCACGCTCGCGAATTATATCGCCTAGCCTTTGCATCATTGGCCTATCCTAATAATATTTGCCATAGACACATCGCTCTCTCCAAAATACTCTATGTTTGTGCTTGTTATGATGGTTTGTGTCCCATTGTTAATACTGCTCATTAGTGCTCTTCTTCTCGTTTCATCAAGCTCAGACATAACATCATCTAACAACAGTATGGGTTGCTCCTTGATGCTGTCTGTCATTGCTGAGAATTCTGCTAATTTTAGTGCTAGCGCTGTGGATCTCTGCTCACCCTGTGATCCAAATGTGCGTATATCTACCCCCTTAACATATAAACCCAGATCATCTCGGTGGGGACCAATAACTGTTTGCCCTCTCTCTATCTCAACACCCCTTTTTTTTTCTAATTCCTTTGCATAGCGCCTCTCAAGTGATTCTACCGAATCACCTTCTAATAAGAGTTGATTTTCATACCTTAATAAAAGTGTTGAGTCGGTATCGGTTATCTTTTTATATGCTTCTTTTGCAGTCTCTTCCAGTTTTTCGATAATGCTCTTTCTTGCAAATATAATTCTTGCCCCCACACCTATGATTTGCTTATCCCAGTAATCTATGATATCACCCTTCATTCGACCAATATGGACATTTTTTAACAACACGTTCCGCTGGCGAAGTATTTTTACGTACTGCTGCCGCCAGTAGCTGTAATTCGCCTTGATTTTTTCGAGTATCTCATCGATATATGAGCGTCTACACTCAGGCACGTCTTTTACTATCTTTAGGTGATCAGGTGTGAATATAACTGTACATACTGGTCTTATTTTTCCACGAAGATTTTTCTGTACAACTCCGTTTACCATTATTTGCTTTCCGCCCGCTTTTAAAATCTTCGCCTCAACCAGCAAATCGCGTTCCATTCGCCTAATAGACGCTTTTATCGTTGAAAAACCATCTTTCCACTTTATAAGCTCTTGATAATTACTTGTCCTATGCGATCTTCCATTTTCAAGAAAGTAAATCGATTCCAATAAGTTCGTTTTTCCAATCGCGTTCTCACCTATAACAAGGTTTAAACCCTCTTTTAAATCAACGCAGTAATCGCTATAGTTCCTATAATTCTTTAAATGCAATGCCTTTATATACATGACTACTCTTTAAAAGAAATTTTTATGAAGTCCTTCCCTACTCTTACTACATCCCCACTTTTTAATTTATAACCCCTTCTCTTTTCAACTCTATCATTTACTAAAACCTTCCCATCTTGTATTATATTCTTTGCTTCTCCACCTGTAGATACAATATCTACATACTTTAGCAGTTGATCCAGCCTCGTACTGGGTTCTATCGACACTACCCTCATAAAATTATCCTACTCTCACCGGCATAACTAAATAAATAAGGTCTTGGTCAACGGTTGGTCGTAGAAGGCCCGGCTTTAATGGACTATTCAACTCCAAAAAAACCTCCTCTTCACCGATTGAACTTAAACCATCTATTAAAAACTGAGCGTTAAAGGCAATCTCCATACCCTCTCCAATTATTTCCACTGCAACCTCCTCATTCGCCGAGCCAACATCCTGCGTCATCGCCTCTATCTGTGCTGTATTCCCTGCCACTTTCATTTTAATTAGCGCACTATTCTGTGCCAATAAGGAAACCCTCTTTAAACTAGATAGTAAATTATCCTTATTAAATCTTACTCTTAGCATGCAATCATTCGGCAGTAGCTGCTGATAATTTGGGAATTGTCCTTCTATTAATCTAGAGACGAGAACTATTTCTCCGACGTTAAAATAAATTTGATTTTTTGCCAGTCCCACTTCTACACTATCATCAACGCAAATTCTTGCTATCTCATCCAGGCACCTTGCCGGTACTATGAATTTTATTTTATCGGCTGAAGCGCGCTCGACTTCCATCTCGCGTATCGATAGGCGATAACTATCAGTGGCAACCATCTTTAATCTACCTTCCTCTATAATCATTAGAACACCGGTTAAAACCGGCCTTGTTTCATCCTTTGAAACCGCTCTTACTACCTGCCTTATCGATTCTACTAGATCTTTTCCACTTACCGATATGCTCACCTCTTTTTGCATATCTGGAAACTGCGGAAAGCCTTCCGGCGAGAAAACTTTAATATTAAAAGACGAAGAACCGCAAGTGAAATCGATACTGCCGTGATTTTCATCACCTCTTAAATCAATTCGTGCATCGGGTAAATTTTTTACAATATCTCCCAGCAGTCTTGCTGGTACTATAACGGAGCCACCGCTATCGGCTTTAACCGGTAGTCTGTACTTTATTGACATCTCAAGGTCTGTCGTATAGAGATCAATAAAATCCTCTCCTACATCAAAAAGCACTCCGGAAAGAATAGGTAGTATACTTCTAGATGATACCGCCTTTTGTACGATTTGAAGTGCGCTATTTAAATCAGCCTGATTTAAACTTACTCTCACAGAACCCTCCTTACTAAAATAAATAAAGACTTATAGTAGTTGTTGTAAGTGTTGTTAATATGTTAATAAACACCATGAACGCTAGTAGTTGACTTAGTGACGCTGTTAATCAAATAATAGAAACCTTGTGTAAAATATATAAAGATCAGAAAGGCGTCGGAAAGTAACAGAATTATAAACAGGTTTTACGTCTTTTGTTTAAGGCGGTTTGTTAATTCTTGAATCTGATTGTATACCTCTCTTTGAGTACTGATCATCTTGCTTATTTTAGTATTCGCATACATCACCGTTGTGTGATCCCTCCCGCCAAACTCATCTCCTATTTTAGGAAGACTGAGATCAGTTAGTTCCCTTGCTAAATACATCGCAATCTGCCTGGGATATACGACTCCCTGAGATCTTTTATTTCCGATCAGTTGCGATTTAGATATATTAAAGTATCTACAGACCTCCGATTGTATGACCTGTATTGTAATTGGTCGGCTTGCCCGATTTGGAAATATGTCTTTTAATACTTCATCTGCTAAGGAAAGAGTTAGCGGTGCTTTTGTTAGTGATGAGAATGCAATAATTCTTATTAAAGCACCTTCGAGTTCTCGAATATTTGATTGAATTCTTGAGGCAACGAATTCTAATATGTCATTCTGTACGGATAGCTTTTCCATCTGCGCCTTCTTGTGGAGGATCGCTATCCTTGTTTCGAGATCTGGCGGCTGAATATCTGTTATTAAGCCCCACTCAAATCTTGATCGTAACCTATCTTCAAGCGTTGCGATGTCTTTTGGGGGGCGGTCGCTTGAAAGAACAATTTGTTTGTTCGCTTCATGTAGAGTATTAAATGTGTGAAAAAATTCTTCCTGTGTAGCCTCCTTGTTCTCAAGGAATTGTATGTCATCGACTAGAAGGATATCATTATCGCGATATCTCTTTTGGAAGCCACCTATCTTTCCCTTATCCCTAATAGAGTTGATAAAATCGCTTGTAAACTTTTCGCAGGAGACATACTTAATTTTAAGGGGTGGGTGATGCGTCACTGCATAATGTGCAATGGCCTGTAGAAGGTGAGTTTTACCAAGGCCTACACCCCCATATATAAAAAGTGGATTATATGCCTTTGAGGGCGTCTCAGCGACGGCAATGGCCGCGGCATGAGCAAACCTATTACTTCCACCTATTACAAATGAATCAAATGTATACTTAGAATTTAGTGTAGATTGAGGACCCTTTAATTCCTCTCTTTTACTCCTGCTATCTTGAGCGACTGAGAGCTGCTCGGAATCGTCGACCACCACTTTAATATGAAGTTCCTCACCAAGAACCTGAAAAAGAGCATCCATAATTAGGCTGCTGTATCTGGATTCAAGCCACTCCTTCGCAAAAGCATTAGGCGCAGATATAACAATCGAGTCGCCATTAATTTGCGTCGGGCTCGTGTTTTCAAACCATGTTTTGAAAGTTGGTGTGTTTAGTTGCTTTTTTATTATACTAAGGACTTGTCCCCAAATAATATCTAATTGGTTTTGCAAGAAAAATACCTCACTTAAGAATTTCGTCCAGGTATTCTATACCTAAAGACGTAAGCACCCTTTTTCCTTGTTCATCGGAGGAGATTAGAGATTTCTCCTCTAAGTATGTCAAATCTCGGTATGCGGTGCTAAGGCTAACGCCTAGTTCACCTGCTATCTTAGAAGGACCAACTGAGCCAAGTTCCATGGCGAGAAGAAGAACCTTTTTTTGTCTCTTATTAAGGTCAAGGTTGACCGGGGAAAATTCGGTGCTACTGTTACCTTTCTTATTATTGTCGCAGGGTACACGGAGAGTGATAACTGTTCCTCTGTCGAGATTATCCTCAACGGTTAATGCACCGCCTAAAAAAGAGAGCGCCTCCCTCGCAATTGGAAGACCGGAACCAACACCCTTTATAAAGATTTTCATATCGTCCGTAGCCGTAGAAAAGCCAGGCTCAAAAGCCTTCTCCTTATTTTTTATACCTGGTCCCTGGTCAGATATACGAACAGTGTTGCCATTATCCAATATACTGATTACAACCTCTTTAAAATATGAGTGAATGAGGTTTTCAATTATCTCTTTTATGACCGTGTATGGCATGTTGCCGCCAACTTCTTTTGACGATTGATACGTTTTTGTAGCAAGGAGATTAATAAATTCTTCGTAGTCCTTTGCACTTAACTCAACAACACGCGGAGCAGCCATTAAAGAATCGTAGATAGCAAGCCTTGCAGCAATATCACTGGATGCAGGTATTGTCCTTAGAAAAAAATCGTATGCCCCATTATTTTTAGTGTAATCGCAGGAGTCAGGGTGGGCTGCCCCTAAATTTTCAACGAAACGGCGGAAATAGTTTTCCATCATCACCCTCAATTGCTTTCAGGGCTTAAATTATCCCCCGAGTTATTAACAACAATCCATTCTAATATTACTTACAAAGGCCCATGTTTGCAGTGATTTTTGAGTAACCCAATAAGGGTTATTAAAAAATGAAAAACAGAAACGGCCTTTCTGACAGCAGAAATCCAGCGAAAATGCGACCAGTATCCACAATTCTTTCCACACCTGTGGAAAGAAGTCGAAAGCGAAAAACAAAATTCTCTCGAAGGGCAAGTAGTTAAAGAGAAAGCCGGATATGAACTTTTCAAAAAGCAATGCCCAATAAGAAAAACCGGGCGCCTGTGGAAAACAATTTTATAGAGTGATCTAGAAACACTTCCTTGTAAAATACACAGAAAGGCGGCTGTTAAATAATCAATTGTGACGGAATTTTAAATACCGTCTATTACCAGGCGTTTCAAAACACATAAAAGCTTGCTAAATTATAACAAAGGTATATCCAACGAGCAAACAAGGAATAAAAAAAATAGAAGGGCCGAGATAATAAAGAGTTATTAACATTATCCACAGGATAGGAGTAAGGCCCTTAACGGGGTGAGCACGAATTGGTGGGCGCTCCCGAAAGCAGCTTATTCTTAAATTTGCGCAACAATATGTCGCTTTGCTATTATACATACTTCGACCGCTCTAAAGGTGGTAAACAGGGAAGAGTTTTAAACACACACGACTATCATCCAAGGTGGTTGGGCGAGATTGGGAATTCGCGACGCGTGGATGAAGGTTTATAGGGAACACCGCCGTTTCTTGACATGTGCAGGTAGACAGCAATATAATATAGCCTGTTCTTTCTATAAAAAGGAGAAAAATTGAAGAGAACCTATCAGCCGAATAGGAGAAAAAGAAAAAAGAACCATGGCTTCAGAGTAAGGATGAGAACAAAGGCGGGCAGGAGAATTATCGCAAACCGTCGAAGAAAAAACCGGGGCAAGTTGTCGGCCTAAAAAGGAAAAACGATGAGGGCTGCATTTCTGACCGACAGCAAGGATTACGAGAGTGTTTATAGGTATGGTGGGTCAGTAGCCAACGAGGAGCTTGTCCTCTATTTTCTAGAAAAGGAAGATTCTGGAAAACGTATCGGGATATCGGTCTCGAGAAAGATAGGGGCGGCGGTCGTCAGAAACAGAATAAAGAGACTTATACGAGAAGCTTTTAGGCACAATGAAAGTGCAATAAAACAGGGATATGATCTGGTTTTTATCGCGAGGTCGCAATTGAGAGGAAAGTCTTTTCATGAAGTTGAAAAGGCTTTTATTGATGTTTTAACGAAGGCGAGGTTGCTTAAGGGGAAGGATGAAGAAGATAACAATAGGGTTCATTAAACTATATCAAAGAGTGCTATCGCCGGTACTGCCTCCCTCCTGTAGGTTTTACCCGTCGTGTTCAAACTACGCACTTCAAGCCATAGAAAAATATGGCACAGTAAAAGGGGGCATAATGGCCACCGATCGGCTGTTGCGCTGTCACCCTTTTTCTCCCGGAGGATATGATCCAGTAAAATAAGTAAGGGGGCTATAATTTGGGCGAATTGTGGCAAGGCTTAATTGAGCTATTATATGGAGTTCTAAATTTCTTTTATAATAACGTGGTAAGCGACTACGGTCTCGCCATCATACTGTTGACGGTTGCCGTAAGAATAGCCATTCTACCGCTAACCGTAAAGCAGACAAAATCGATGTACGAGATGCAGAAGGTCCAGCCGAAACTAAAAGAACTGCAAGAGAAATACAAAAACAATAAAGAAAAACTTCAGAAGGAAATGATGAAGTTTTATACCGAACACAAGGTAAACCCGCTTGGAGGTTGCCTACCGTTGCTTCTGCAGATGCCTATATTCATCGCGTTGTTCCAGATGTTGTTGAAGTATAAGGCGTCATTGGGATTATCTCTCGGGTTGTTTAAACTCGGTACAGCCCCAGGTGCTGCACTTGCATTTGGACCGATAGCGTTTATACCATACTTAGTTCTAATAGTGTTAATGGGGTTGACAACATATCTTCCGATGAAGATGATGACCGCGGATCCGCAGCAGAAAAAGATAGGCCTCATGATGATACCGCTAATGGTGTTCTTCGCATGGAGCCTACCCACAGGTGTTTTGCTATACTGGATAACAACCAATATATGGACGATAGGTCAACAATACATAACCATAAGGCTTGCAAAAACGGCGGAGGTTAATTAATGGCAAAGGCAATAGAGACGGAAGGAAATACCGTCGACGAGGCGGTGGAAGCCGCATTAAGTAAACTGGGGGTAGATCGAAAAAGTGTCGAGGTAGAGGTTATTAAAGAAGGAGGCGTGAGTTTTGCTGGAGGGTTGGATCAATCGAGGGCAATGGTGCGCGTCTCGCTCATCGAGGAAGGCATAAAAAGAGTTGTAGGGCTTGTTAAAAACATAATTGATAGCTTAGGTGTTCAGGGGAATATTAGAGTATTAGATGATGAAAGCAGTGCAAAAATTAAAAAAATTAATGTAGATGGGCCAGATGTCGGGTTGTTAATAGGGAGGCGAGGAGAAACGCTCGCGGCGATACAAGCAATAGCGAATATCGTTATGCGAAAGAGTGGTACCAATAAGAAATTAGAGATTGATATTGAGAATTATCGGGAAAGAAGAGCCGAGCGCCTTAAAGAGATGGCAAAACAGGCAGCGGAGAGAGCATTGCGCCTGAGGAGGCCGGTGCTGCTGGGACCGATGAACGCTTATGAGAGAAGAGTGGTTCATGTTGCACTGCAGGACAACAACCAGGTATTTACAATGAGCGAAGGGGAAGAGCCAGGTCGGCAGGTGAGGATCACGCCAAAGCAGTAGGGACAATACAAGGAAAATTTAAAGCACCCGGCCCATAAATGCCGGGTGCTCTGTTGTTTCATGTGAAACAACAGAAGCGAGTCAGAAAGTTTGTTAACTTTTAGTTAACAATTGTTAACAATGTTTTAGAGAGTGTTAAATATGATACTGAATGATGATGACACGATCGCTGCCATATCAACGGCCATAGGAGAGGGCGGAATCGGCATAGTGCGCGTAAGCGGGAAGGAAGCCGTAACCGCCGTCGAGAAGGTTTTTAAAAACAGAAAGGGACTGCCGATATCCAAAAGAAGAAGCCACAGTATCGTTATGGGAACGATTGTAGACCCTAATGATGGATCTGAGGTAGATGAGGTCTTAGTGTCCGTTATGCGCGCTCCGAACACCTACACAAGGGAAGATGTGGTGGAGGTAAACTGCCACGGGGGCAGCATGGCGCTTCGAAGGACCCTTGGGTTGGTTATAGCAGCGGGTGCGCGGGCAGCTGAGCCAGGAGAATTTACAAAGCGGGCGTTTCTAAACGGACGAATCAACCTCGCACAGGCTGAGGCAGTAATCGATATTATAAGGTCGAAAACCGATGTGGCATTAAAGACCGCCATGGGCCAGCTTGGTGGCGGTTTATCGAATAAAATAAGTGCGGTTGCAGAAACAGTCACCGAGGCATTAGTGCAAATAGAGGCTGCGGTTGATTTTTCAGATGAAGATATAGATGTACTCCCGGTTGAGGGCTTAGTGAGCATGCTGAAAGATTCGCTTGGTGAGCTCGAAAGGCTGCTTACAACCTCGATCAAGGGAAGAATTTTGAAGGAAGGTATAAGGACAGCGATTGTTGGGCGGCCAAACGTTGGTAAATCGAGCCTGTTAAACGCCCTCCTAAGAGCGGATAGGGCGATAGTGACGCCAGTTCCTGGAACAACGCGCGACATCATTGAGGAGATCGTAAACGTTAATGGTGTCCCGCTATGCCTAATGGACACAGCTGGCATTAGGGAGGCAGATGGAGAAGTTGAAAGGATCGGAGTAGAGCTTTCAAGGCGAGCATTAAAGATATCTGAGCTCGTGCTATGTTTAATTGATGGCAGCAAGGACGTCGGCGAAGAAGATCTTGCCCTTATAGGGGAAATAGACACCGGTGCCGCGATTCTCGTTATAAACAAGTCAGACCTTCCGCAGGCACCATCGGTAAGAGAGATACGCCTACCCGAAAGCTTTAAGGGCCAGGTTGAAATATCAGCGCTCACTGGTGCCGGCATAGGAGCGCTTGAAAAAGCGATAGAAGAGATATTTTTCGGTGGTGAGCTTGATGCTTCAGATACAGCAGTAATTACAAGCGTGCGCCATGAACAGCTGGTGAGCAATGCGGCAATGAGGACAAGAGAGGCATTATCGCTGCTTTGCACCGGACAGCCGGAAGAGACCATATCGATAGTGCTGCGGGATGTAATAAGAGATTTAGGTGAAGTTACTGGAGAATCGGTCGGTGAAGATGTGCTCGGCAGAATATTTAGCCAGTTTTGCATAGGAAAGTAGATCGGCGCCAGAGAGAAATTGCCGCGCGCCAAATATTAATGGCACGGGAAAAATTGGCGCATTTCACGTGAAACCAGGGGAGGATACGCTCAATTGAAGGAAAATTGCTATGACGT
>JACUUO010000127.1 GCA_014859275.1 Actinomycetota bacterium
AGGATGACATGCAGCGCTACAATAGCATTGCTAATGCCATAATCATATCTTGCGGCATCTAAATTACCAGGTTACATACTGCTTGATCAGCACTTTTATGATCCTAGAACAAGTGGTGTGGAAGACAGGACCCTATGAACTCTCCTCCAACCACCTCTGCTCTTTCTCAAGTAACTTAACCGCTTTCTCGGTCTGCTCCTTGACGCGCTCGGGGGCTGTGCCGCCGCGGATGCTGCGGCGCTTAACTGCGTTTTCTATATTTAGAGCGTCGTATACATCATCTTCGATAACGGGGCTCTCTGCTTTAAATTCCTCAAGTGAAAAGTCGGATAGCCAGCAGCCCTCTTCGATCGCCTTGCGAACCATATTGCCGGCTATACGGTGAGCATCTCTGAAGGGGGTGCCTTTCCCTACGAGGTAGTCTGCCAGTTCAGTTGAGTTGGTAAACCCACCTTCTGCAGCTTGTCCCATGATCTCAGAATTTACCTTCATGGTTGAGATCGTACCTTTTATGCCAATGAGACAGTTCTTAACCGTCTCAATGCTATCCAGTAAGCTTTCTTTATCTTCCTGCATATCCTTGTTATATGCAAGCGGGAGGCCCTTCATGATGGTAAGAAGCTGTATCAAGTTACCATAAACCCTTCCGGTCTTGCCGCGAATAAGCTCGGCAACATCGGCGTTTTTCTTCTGCGGCATTATGCTACTTCCAGTCGTGTACGCATCGTCGAGCTCGATGAAGCTAAATTCGGCAGATGACCAGATGATCAGCTCTTCAGTAAGCCTGCTCAAGTGCATCATCAGAATCGAGGCAGCCGCCTGAAACTCTATTACAAAGTCCCGATCGGAGACGGCATCGAGACTATTGTTGCTTATTTTTTTAAAACCAAGCTCTCTTGCCACATATTCCATGTCAATCGGATAGGTTGTTCCAGCAAGGGCGGCGGAACCAAGCGGCATTACATCGGTGCGCTTGAAACACCCCTTTAACCTGGTAAAGTCTCGCCTTAGCATCCAGAAATAGGCCATCATATGATGTGAGAACAGAATGGGTTGGGCCCTCTGAAGGTGGGTATAGCCAGGCATAATGACTCCCATCTCCCTTTGAGCTAAGTTAATAAGCTCGGATTGAAGCGCAACGATTTCCGTACCTACATCTATTATCGCATCCTTCAGAAACATCCGGGTATCGAGGGCAACCTGATCATTGCGGCTTCGAGCGGTATGTAGCTTACCGCCAACTGACCCAACCTTTTCGATTAGAGCCATTTCGATGCTCATATGTATATCTTCATCCGAGACGTCAAACTCGAAGACGCCATCCTCGATCTCCCTCAAAATCGCTTCGAGACCATCTACTATCCGGGCGGCTTCTTTATCCGTTATGATGCCACACTTCGCAAGCATCTTCGTGTGAGCAATGCTTCCCGATATATCTTGTCTATAGAGATATTTGTCAACAGATATGGATGCATTGAATTCGTCTACGAAGCTATCTGTGCTTTTAGTAAACCTCCCGGACCACAGTTTCATGTAAGACTCCTCCGGTTATTTCCTATATTTTCTTCCCCAAGTCTCAAGACCCAGACCCCAGATTTTGTTAAATCCGGCTGCTGCCTGGCGGGCGAATGTGTCGCCCGCCTCATAAGTCGCCAGTGTTCTCTCGTAGAGGGAGTTCGGCGATTTGCGGCCGACGACCTGGCAAGAGCCCTTATAAAACTTCAGACGCACCGTTCCGTTTACGACCTTCTGGGCCTCATTTATGAAGGCATCCAGCGATTCCCTTAACGGAGAAAACCAGAGGCCGTAGTATACCAACTCGGCGTATTTCTGCTCGATACCATACTTGAGGTGTGCCAGATCGCGCTCGAGAGTGATATCTTCAAGCTCTCTATGCGCCATTATTAGGGAAAGCGCGGCGGGCGCTTCATAAATCTCGCGAGATTTAATGCCGACAAGCCTGTTCTCTATCTTGTCTATACGGCCGAAACCATTTGATCCAGCAACCTCATTCGTCTTTCCAATGAGGGTTAGAAGATCCATTTTTTCATCGTTAATAGCTACTGGCATACCCTCTTTAAATGTTACCTCTAAGTAGGTCGGTTTATCTGGAGCCTTGCTAGGATCGACAGTCATGGCGAATACATCCTCTGGTGGCTCAATCCATGGATCTTCAAGAATTCCACACTCTACCGATCTCCCCCAGATGTTCTCATCGATACTGTACGGGCTCTGTTTTGTGATCGGAATTGGGATATTGTGTTTCTGGGCATACTCGATAGCAGACTCTCGAGTAAAATCCCATTCCCTTGCCGGTGCGATAATTGTTAAATCGGGATTTAACGCCCTAAGCGTAACCTCAAAGCGAACCTGATCGTTACCTTTGCCAGTACAACCATGGGCGGCATAGACCGCACCTGTGCCTTGGGCAATCTCAACCAAAACCTTTGCTATTAATGGCCTAGATAGAGCAGTTGCAAGCGGGTAATTCCGTTCATAAAGAGCATTTGCCTTCAGTGCTGGTGCGATAAATTTTTCAGCAAAGGTCTTCTTAGCATTTACCACTTCAGAATGGACCGCACCAATTCTTAGCGCCTTATTTTTTATTTCCTCGAGATCACCGCCCTGGCCAATATCGACCGCGACCGCGATCACCTCTAAATCGTAATTATCTTGCAGCCATTTTATGGCAACCGAAGTATCAAGCCCTCCGGAATAGGCCAGGACTACCCTATCTTTAGGCTCTCTCGAGCTTCCCACTTGTCCCACTCAAAATCCTCCTAAAATACATAATTAAACAGCTCTCTCTTCTCTTAGTTTTGTAAGCCTTTCGGCGATACGACTTCCCGCATCTTCACTGCGGGTTATAACCAATATGGTATCATCCCCGCCGACCGTCCCCAGAACACCTATCCACTTTATCGAATCGATCGCAGCGGCAACCGCCTGTGCGGTTCCGGGATTTGTCCTGATTACAATCAGATTATCTGCCCTATCAACCGAGGTCATAAACTCGTTCAATAAGGAGCGCAAGCGTTCTACCTCCGGCAAAGAATAAATCTGCCTACTAGTGGATACGGTATTTACCATCGATATCCTTGCCTTAAGCAATCCCAAATCACTTATGTCCCTTGAGACCGTGGCCTGTGTAACATCATAACCGAGCTTCTCCAGCTCGGCCATCAGCTCCTCCTGTGTTGAGATATCTTTGGTCTCGATTATCCGCTTAATTGCGCTTAATCTCTCTTGCCTTGAATTCATAAACCATCACCTAATAAGTGAAACAAGTGCGGCCTTCGCCGTATGCAGCCGGTTTTCTGATTGCTGGAAAACTAACGAATGCTTGCTCTCCATAACCTCATCGGTTACCTCCTCACCACGATGAGCGGGCAGGCAGTGCATAAATACCGCTGCCGGCTTAGCGGCGTTCATGAGTTTTCTGTTTACTTGGTATGGCCTAAAAACTTTTAGACGCTCTTCGTGCTCTTCTTCTTGGCCCATACTGGCCCAGACATCAGTATAGATGACATCGGCGCCTTTCGCCGCTTCAAACGGATCGTTCGTTACCGTTATCTTATGATTTATGTTTCTTATCAACGATTTAGCAAATTCCACCACTTCAGGATTCGGCTCGTAGCCTTCCGGGGAGGCCACCGCCATGTTTATGCCAAGTTTCCCGGCTACGACCATAAGCGAATGGACCACGTTATTACCATCCCCGATATATGCTAACTTTAGACCAGCAAGGCGGTCCTTCTTCTCAAGAATCGTTATGAGATCGGCAAGCGATTGCATTGGATGGTACTCATCCGTCAAAGCGTTTATTACCGGGACATCTGCATATTTTGCCAGCTCCTCAACGTCGCCTTGTGCAAAAGTTCTAATGACTATCGCATCAACGTAGCCCGCTAGCACCCGACCTATATCCTTAATGGGCTCCCTCACCCCGAGTTGTATCTCATCGCTTTTTAAGAATATCGATCGTAACCCTAGGTGAGAGGCGGCCACCTCAAAGGATACTCTCGTCCTGCTCGATGGCTTATGAAATATCATGGCCACCGTTTTCCCCTCAAGATAGCGATGAGGAAGA
Source organism: Actinomycetota bacterium (assembly GCA_014859275.1). Lineage (GTDB taxonomy): Bacteria > Actinomycetota > Aquicultoria > Aquicultorales > Aquicultoraceae > Kmv33. The sequence goes on from JACUUO010000127.1 coordinate 4,091, forward strand.
CCGTTTCTTAGCTGCCTTTTCAACTCCATCGCCTTAGCTAGAAGCTGATACAACTCATCCTGACTGTAATCTTTGAGAGATAATATATCTCTTCCCTTCAAACTCGCCATGGTTAACTCCTAAACGATTAACCTCTCGAGAACACTGAGAGCCTCATCAACCTCAGCCTTGGTTATGCAAAGAGGGGGTAGGAGCCTAATTATAGTATTGCCTATATTGTTTGCAACTATACCCTCTTTAAGTAGATCCAATACTATGCCCCCTGCCTTGCCTTCCTTTAATTCTATAGCAAGCATCAAACCGGCACCCCGGATTTCTTTAACAAGGCTTCCGCTCTCCTTTATAGCCTCTAGTTTTTGCACTATATGAGCCCCGATCTTGCGGCTATTATCAACAAGGCCTTCTTCTTCTATAACCTTGATTGTGGCAAGAGCCGCCGCGCAGACAGCAGGCCCACCGCCGAACGTCGAACCGTGCTCACCTGGCTTAAAGGATAAGCTAACCTTCTCAGATGCCACAAGGACACCGATCGGCAGGCCACTTGCAATACCCTTTGCAAGCGTCATAATATCCGGCTCTACACCAATACCTTGATAAGCGAACATATTCCCGGTTCTGCCTATGCCGGTTTGTACTTCATCGAAGATTAGAAGGATATCGCGCTCATCGCAGAGAGCCCTAATTTCCTTAAGATAACTCTCATCACAGGGATACACCCCGCCTTCCCCCTGGATTACCTCAAGCATAACCGCACATGTCTTCCCGTTTATCTCTTTTTTTAGCGCCTCTATATCATTTAGAGGGACATGTTTAAAGCCAGGCGGGAGCGGCTCGAACGGTCTCTGTTTATCAGGCTGTCCGGTTGCCGCAAGTGTCTTCATCGTGCGACCATGAAACGACCGGAAAGCGGTAATGATCTCATATGCATCCTTGCCCCGTATCTTTGCATAGCGCCTTGCAAGCTTTATCGCCCCTTCATTAGCCTCTGCGCCGCTATTTCCGAAAAAACACCGGTCACCAAAAGAAATGTCCGCTATCTTACTTGCAAGCTCCAACTGAGGCTCTGTGTAGAAGAGGTTTGATACATGCATCAGCGATTCTAGCTGGTTCTTTATCGCATCTACAACCACTGGATGGCAGTGCCCAACACCGACAACCCCGATACCGCTTAGTAAATCGAGGTATTCTTTACCAGTATCATCCCATAGCCTCGTGCCCTTCCCTTTAACGAAAGTTACAGGCAACCGGCTGTAGGTAGTCATATGGTAAGTGTTATCAAGCTGTATAAGCTCGTTTAGGTTCATGGTCACAGTACCCATTTCTTATGTCTCGCTAATCATCGTTCCAATGCCCTTATCCGTAAATACCTCCAACAGCAGGGCGTGCGGGATGGTTCCATTTAATATATGAGCCCTCTTAACACCAGCCTTAAGTGCGGTTATGCATCCCTCAACCTTGGGGGTCATGCCCTGATTTACTTTCTTTTCCGCCAATTTATACTCGCAATTGGCCAATTTAAGTTCTGAAATTAGCGATCCCTTATCTTCAAAATCCTCATATAGACCGTCAACATCAGTTAGAAAGATTATTTTATCAGCATTTAGCGCCGCAGCTATCTCGCCGGCTACTTTATCGGCGTTAATATTATAGCTCATACCATCCTCGCCCGCACCGATAGTCGCCACCACCGGGATAAAATCATCGTTTATGAGGTTATCCAGAACCTTACGATTTATTTTAGTCACCTCACCAACATAACCAAGGTCGACATCGCCTATCTGCTTTTTCTTAGCCACAATAAGGTTGCCGTCATCCCCGCTTATACCAACCGAGAGCTTCCCATGATGGTTTATAAGAGAAACGATCTCCTTATTTATCTTACCGATGAGAACCATCTTTACTATATCGATCGCCTCGCTATCAGTTACCCGCAGGCCGTTTATAAACTTAACCTCTTTCCCCAGTATCTTCATATACCTTGAGACCTCTGGCCCGCCCCCGTGGACAATAACCGGGTTGATTCCAACATACTTCATCAGCACTATATCAGTGGCGATGACCTCTTTAAGATCCTTACGCTGCATTGCAGCGCCGCCGTATTTTATCACAACCGTTTTTCCATGATACTCTTTTATATAGGGTAGAGCTTCAGTGAGTATCTGCGCCTTTTCCATCACTGCTTGCATGTAAATCTCCTATCAGCCATCAGCTGTCAGCATGTGGGTATGCGATGAGGGTATTCACCCCCACCTAACCTCCCCCTCAAGGGGGAGGACAGTGCTGCAGTCACATGTCTTGATGTGCCAATGTAGTTGCCCCATTTATGGGGCGAGCTTTAGCAGTACTGCAGTCATCCAGTGTCAATGTTCCAAAGTGTTGCAGTTAAGTGTAAGCATAAGGTGTGGGTCTGAGATTCTTCGGTCGCTACCGCTCCCTCAGA
>JACUUO010000128.1 GCA_014859275.1 Actinomycetota bacterium
AGGCTGCCGACAAAATAGTAGAACATATTAAGCTGATCAATATCCTTCTTAATAACCATCGTCGAGTGGCCACCACAGAAAAGCTGACCATCTCCACCCTCTAGTTTAAAAATATTAAATAGCGAGATTAAATAGCGAGCAGGTAAAGATCCCTTCGCCAATCCGTTTCGCAAACAGGTGTCGGTTTGGCTGCAGCAATAGGCAAGTTTGTATGCACCAATCCGGACAAATCAGTGGCATAACCCTTACCACCCTGCAAAACATTTTAGCCATAATAACTTTTTCCCATTACCCCTTGAGATGTTTTGATTATAGCTAAAGTAGCTGCAATTGAATATACTCTTATATGACAAAAAGGGGATATAAATTAGAGATCGGTCATGGGGGTTCCTGATGAAAAGACTACTATCCGTCACGACAGAGCAGATGAAAGAGGTAGACCATATCGTTATCCACGAATACGGGCTACAAATCCTCCAGGTAATGGAAAATGCCGGGCGGTTGCTTGCTAGGGTATGCCGTTTAATGCTGGGTGGAAGAGTTAGTGGGCGAAAAATCATCGTATTAGCCGGCAGGGGCAGAAATGCGGGCGGTGGTTTGGTAGCTGCACGAAACCTTCATAACTGGGAGGCCGATGTTGAAATAGCGCTCACGGCAAGGGAAGACTCACTCAAGAGATCGGCGTTGATCCAGCTCAACGTGCTTGAATCGATGGGGCTACGCATAGAAGACTCAAGCGCTTTTAGCCAGGCTCGCTTAAACAAATTCGACCTCATTGTCGATGCTCTTATCGGGTATGGCATTCAGGGAGACCCGGTCGGGGAATTTGCGCATATCATTTCGATAGCAAATCAATTAAAAAAACCCATCGTATCGCTCGATGTACCATCGGGGCTGGATGCAACCACCGGCAGGCCATACGATCCGTGCATTAGGGCGAGCGCTACCGTAATGCTGGCTCTACCCAAGACTGGACTTTTAGAGGATCAGGCGACCGGTTATGTCGGTGAACTGTGGTTGGCCGATATAGGAATACCGCCTGAGACATACGCCCGGATAGGAATTAAGGGCGATAATCCGTTTATAGACGACGACCTGGTGCTCCTGCGCCATAAGAAAAAGGCTATTGGCATAACGGCATGAGAGATTGCGCTTATGCGATATCAAGTCCCCTCTCGCCAAGATAATTCTCAGCTTCTTTGCGATCCCTATTTAATAAGAACTCCATATTACTTGTTGCCTAGCAGTGCTGGCACGGATTTTTTCATCTCCCAGCGCTCAATAAGATAAGACTTCAGGCGCTCGTACTCTTCGGCCGTCTCCTCGACTTCTTCCTCCGCCTGGAGATTATTCATAACTTCAGTCTCGATAACAAAGGAGCCGACCCGGCCGAAGTAAAGGGGCATCAGGGCATCGACCACCTCCCGGCGATTAAGACCGCTCCAGTTATAGGCAACGGCAAAATCATAGACCGCCCTCACCCATAGATCGCGAGGAAAACTGAATACGTCCTTTGGGGGAAGCATGAGCGCCTCGATTTCGCCGAATGTATCGTCCGCCAGGATCTGTCTTAGTAGCTCCCGCCTCGCCGCAAAGCCTGTTTTAAAGTTATCGATAAGCCTGTGAAGGTCGACGGCAAACTGCTCTGGCTCAACCTCCCACGTCATGCCGTATGTGTCGGTCGATCGGCTGCCATACACAACCTTCCATTTAGCCTCATACCTGCGCATGAGCTCAAAAATTGTGCTAACGACCTCGCGAAACATCGGTCCGAGATCAGCTCCTGGGTCCTTTGGATCATGGAGCTTTACCCCCATTGCCGACTGGCATACCCTAAATCCCTCATTTATCGCCATCGTTGTCATCCATATGTCAATGCCGAACTTGTGGACATTCTCGTCCTCCCATATGTTTTGCTGGCTAAAAACTTTTGCCAGCGCCCAGCAGACCCCAAAATCACCACCTATCGGCTGGCGGACCCTCTGACCGTAAAGCGCCCTGGTTATCGGATAAGCGATGGAGTTGGTAATTGTGCCGTCATACTTGTATCTAAGGTAGTGCGGTGCGACGAAGCCGTAATTGTACCGATATATAGGATCTCCAAGAAATCTTATCCATTCCGGGGTAATGCTTCGAAGGTCGGAATCGATGACTATACAGACCTTTGCGTGCAATCGATCGGCAATTTCAAATATAGTCTGAAAGGCGCTTCCCTTCCCGGCTGGGCCACGATAGGGAGTTACTATCTTTTCAACTTGCGGTGGAACCGGTGTTTCGAGCACGGTTTCTCTCGTGCGATCTCTAGAGCCACCGTCGGAGTTTACCAGAACCGGCTTTAACTCGGGGAAGTACTGCACCGTGCCGAGTGCGGCGATCCTGACTACGTGAGCTATCGTGTTCGCATTTCTAAAGCTAGGGATGCCGACAATTATGTCAGCTTCACCTAAGCGCTCGACCCTGCTGAGAACTTGAGGGTGAAGCACAGTTTTATCGGTCACGTGATCACCTACTATCTTCCTTTTATAAAACCGGATTATACGCCTAAGCAATTAGAGCTACAATATGGAAGTAAATGAGTATGGAAACACCAGGTTCTGCCCTATCAAAATATGTTAATTGGTATTAAAATTGTATTATAGTATGCTCATAAAGGACTAGCTAGGAGATTGGGTGGTTTAGATAGGCCGATGTTCTTAGAGTTATTAGAAACCCCATCGTTAACCGAGCTGGCTGGCTCGTGGCCGAAAGAGCTAACTGAAGCAATGGTGCCCGACATTAAGGTGATCTACAGTGATGTTGATGGCACGCTTCTCGGCCCTGGCGGTTGCTTATTTATGGATGTAAAGAGTGGCTACACGGGCATACCGGCCCAGGCGATACTTGCATGTCACATGCACAAAATCGATGTCGTGCTCGTCTCTGGGCGCAACCGCCACCAGCTATGCGGCGATGCGAGAATCCTTGGCTTTAAAAACTGGATAGCCGAACTTGGATGCCAGCTCATCTACAATATGGGTGAGACCGTAGTGCTAAATGTTGGCGACTTTGCAATCGAGGAAGGGACGATCTGGCAGGCAATAAACTCGGGTGGTGCCCCCCATTTTCTGCTCGATAGGTATAAGGGAGAGTTGGAACAACACCTTCCGTGGTCGGAGAACAGAGAGTGCACCCATATCTTCAGGGGATGGATTGATGTCGATGTCGTCAATGATGCCCTTAGGAGCGAGGGCTATGGGCGATTAAAAATTGTCGATAACGGATGTGTCAGGCGCAGGAGCGCAAATCTAAATCCAGATCTACCGGAGGTTCATGCCTACCACCTCCTTCCGAGGGCTAGCGGTAAGGCTTCGGCGGTGAGAAAGGATCGCGAGCTACGCGGAATTCCAAGAGAGGCGACCATTGCTATTGGGGATTCAGTCTCCGATTTAGAACTCGCCCCAGAGGTCGGGGCTCTGTTTTTAGTTAGGAATGCAATTACCGAAAGCCCGGGTATCTTGGATAAGATGAGGAACTATCCAAATGTGTTTATAACACACGAATCTATGGGTCTGGGTTGGGCAGAGGTGATAAACTACCTGATCGGAAGGAGATATGTTTAGGCGTTGCCTAGCCCTTGTTGGTAAGGTTTGCTGCAAGTACGATCTTTTCTCCGTCAAGTTTCTTTCTAAGCGATGGATCCTCCTCCTCAAGCAAGCGCCCGAACTCCTTTGATTCATAGAGGGTATAATTTATTTTTCTCGCGAGGATCGATTGCAGTTTTTCGATAAGCGATCTCAGCTGATCCCCGCCTATCGTTCCTACAACTACGATGTCGATCTCAAGGGAGGCAGCGCTTGGCCTCTCAGCAAAATCGCCGTGTAAAAAAGCGAGCTGCACTTCCTCAAGCCTGCTGAAGCTTTCTTTTAGATAATCGACCGCACCCTCAGTTTTTAAAAAGAGGTCCTTTAGCTCCGGGAGAACCGGGAAATCCTCCCTTACGCTGAAGTACTTATGGTTTCCGATCGACCTTGAACGGATAAGACCAAAGGTTTCTAGGCGCTCTAGCTCGCGGCGCACTGCACTTGCCGGCTCAGATATTTCGCGACTAACCTCCCGCAAGTAAGTCTCCCTCTCCGGATACTTCATGAAGTATCCGAGCAGCCTAATTGTTACCCGAGACCTAAAAAGCGCTCTTAGCATTCATAACACCACCAACTCATATGCGCGAACGGTGTATTAATTTACAATCGTAAACTATTTGTTAACAATAGTACACTGTAATTTACCATCTGTACAGGAGGAGTCCGCGGGTTCGCTCTCAAACAAGTCGTAAGGAGGATGCCGTATAAGTTGTCCCTAGCGATGATTTTTGACAAGAAGCGTTTTTGTTGCCGTGAATGCCGCCGACTCGATATAGGGGGCTGGATTTTGCATGGCCTCCTCGACTGAGCCAGCGATCAGCTCGAGCGAGTAGATGGTATCTACCCCGACCGCTTGGACCTCCTGGTAACCATCACCTAGGCGGCCAGCAATCGCGGTCACCTTTATAGCGAGTTGCTTCGCTAGCCGAGCAACGCCAACCGGGACCTTTCCATATACACTCTGGCGATCAATCTGGCCTTCACCGGTTATAACAAGATCCGCGTCCTGTAATTTACCACGCAGATCGACGGTGTCGATAACCAAATCGACACCAGGTCGTATCGCCGCACCCAAGAAAGCGACTAGTCCAGCCCCGAGACCGCCTGCCGCTCCTCCTCCTGGCATCTCGGACACATCAACGCCAAGGTCCCGCTTGACTATCCGGGAGAAGTGTATCAGGCCCTGGTCAAGCTGAATGACCTCCTCGGGACCAGCCCCTTTTTGCGGCGCAAAGACGTGTGCCGCGCCATGCGGGCCATAAAGCGGATTTTTAACGTCGGAGGCGATTAGGAATTGTTTACCCTTCAAGCGTGGATCGATAGTTGATAAATCAATGTGCGCGATCTTTATTAGCTCGGACCCGCCTAATCCAACGGGTGAGCCATCCTCCTTCAGTATTCTAACCCCGAGCGCCTGCGCAGCACCTATTCCGGCATCACAAGTTGCGCTCCCGCCGATACCGATAATAAAGCGTGCACATCTAAGATCAAGCCCTGCCTCAATCATCTCACCCGTGCCGAAGGTCGTGGTTACCATCGGGTCTCGTTTTTCTGGGGAAACCAGTGAGAACCCGGAGGCCTTTGCCATCTCAATGACGGCGGTGCCATCGGTTAAAATGCCTATCTCTGCCTTGATTGATTCACCAAGCGGGCCCGTAACGACAACGCCATGCCGCTTCCCACCAGATGCGGCCACCAGCGCATCGAGCGTTCCCTCGCCACCGTCGGCCATTGGAACCAGAATTACCTGTGCGTCCGGGATCGCTCTTTTTACGCCATCCCCAATAGCCCTGGCTACAGATTCTGCGCCCAGCGTTCCTTTAAACTTATCCGGAGCGACAACTACCTTAGTGCCCATATATGAATTAATAACCAAGTCAGGCAAAATAGAAACGAGGTCCAGGGGTTGCGCCTGAGCCCAGTTTTTTATAACTACGCCTGCTCCCAGATGCCGGCAGCTTCCATTTCTTCTTCTTCGAGACGTCTTAACATTTCGGATATTGTCACCATCTCATACCCCTTTGCCCTCAAGTGATCGATCACCATCGGGAGCGCCTCAACGGTGTTGTCTCTGCTTGCACCCTCACGCCGGATCAAGGCTCCGCTATCGTGAAAGAGTAGTATTGCTCCTGGTCTGGTGTGCCTGGAAATTCTTCTTAAGATCGCCCGTGGACTTACCCTGCGCCAATCAACACTGCTTACCGTCCACAGTATAAGGCGATACCCCTCCTTGTCGACAAGGAGGCGCCTTACGGCACTGCTAAAAATGCCTCTCGGCGGCCTAAAAAGACTGGACGATGCGCCCGTTATGCGCTTGATAACCTGATCGGTCTTGTGCGCCTGCGCGAGGACCATTCTTCTAGTAGCGGGCACAAGATCCTTATGCGTATAGGTATGATTTCCGATATCGTGCCCCTCGGCAACAATCCTCCTTGCGATATCAGGGTATTTTCTAACATGTAGCCCCACCACAAAGAAGGTTGCTTTCACGCCCTTCTCTTTGAGAATGTCGAGTATTTGCGGTGTATAGATCGGGTTTGGGCCATCGTCGAATGTGATGGCAACAACGCTCTCGTGCGGGCCCCGCCTTACAACACCATCTTGGCAACCAATACCATGGTACTCAAAGTAACTGATGAAAGCTGCTAAGCACCCAGCGCCGATTAAGACAAAGATAATAAGCAGGTGTGCCGGGTCAATATTGAAAATCCACCCCGCTGGCTCAATGCTGGAAAGCCACCCTAAAAGCTCGGGCTGCTTCAAAATAACCCTTGCCACCAGGGTAACTAATAATATTGCTATCGCGCTGGAGATAATCTGATAAGGCTTTTTCACTAGGCTGATCTCCTAAAGCTTATAAAATAGTGACTGTATCCTCGCGAGGATACAGTCACTATTTTAC
>JACUUO010000129.1 GCA_014859275.1 Actinomycetota bacterium
CTGGGATTATCGAGCTCTGGGATTATCGAGCTTGTTTTCCCTCACCGAACCTCTTTTTTATGTATACTTTCCAGAAACACTTTTGGCGTAACGATCTTCACCTCGCCGAATGTCTTTAATGTAAGGAGGTGGTAGTCGCTAGTTATTATATAATCGGCATTACCTGACCTGGCGCAGGCCAAAATTTTATTATCATCTGGATCATCTACTATAATGCTAAGGCGCTCGGTCTCTCCGACGTCGACTCCGGACGAAAGAAGCCTTTCAACTGCAATTAAGAAATCAAGCGTAGCCTTAATGTTTCTTAATATCCTCTCAAGTTCCCTCCTCGTCTCAGAGCTCCATAAGAGCAAAAGCCTGCCCTCTCCCGCCATATTGAGTATACTTGCCGAATAGCTTTTAGGATTGAACCTTGCGGCAACCCAGAGGTTGGTATCGGCAACAACCCTTGGAACTCCCAATCGTCCACACCTCCTTAGAGCTAATAGCTTTTAGTTTTGCGGTTTATCTGGCACCAGCTAAAACCATCGGTCCTTACGGAGCAGTCCTGCATTGATGTTGACCCTGCTCGGGGATTTGCTGAGACATTCGTATTTGAGGCGCATAGGCCAAGTTACAAGCATGAGGATGCCCTGTCAATGATCTTTCGGTGGTGATTTGAGTGATATGTACGGTCGCCCGTGTATTTTTTTCCAGCTTGATTAATCTGGCATGTTATCATATGCCTCCAGGCACCTTTCAGGAGCCCCAACATATCTAAGCGCTACGATAGCGATATCATCCGATAATTTATTTTTTGAATATTCCTGCGCGGATGAAAGGAGTGTATCAACAATCTCCTTGGTCGGTTCTAGGTTGATTAGGTCAAGGACCTCTTGCACCCGCTCATCGCCAAATAGCTCGCCATTGTACTTAGCCTCTATTAATCCATCAGTATAAAGCACTATGGTATCACCGGGATTCAACCTGGCTTCAAAAGAAGCAAAATCGGTTCCGGGGAATATACCAAGCGGCGGATTTCGCCTGGCTATCTTTTGGATGCATCCTTCTGGGTCGCAGATAAATGGGTCGGGATGACCCGCACTTGCCATCACTACAGAACCCGAGGCAGTATCAATCGTTCCATAGATCGCAGTTATGAATTGACCCCCTTCCACCTGTTTTGCGATGGCACTATTTGCTTCAGCTAATACATAGGATGGATTGCAATCTCGGTATGCGAAGGCTCTGATGGTGCTTTTTACTATCGATGTTATCGCAGCTGCTTCAAGGCCTTTTCCAGAGACATCGCCGATAACAAAGCCAACTTTACCGTTTTCAAGCTCAAAGAAATCGTAGAGGTCCCCTCCAATTCTTGCCACCTCAGTTGCCGAGCGATAGAGGTATCCAAAATCTAAACCCGGTATCTCTTTCGGCACCTTAAGGATGGCCGATTGAAGGGTATCTGCAATATTTCGCTTGGCCTCATAAAGCCTTGCGTTTTCCAATGCAAACGAAATCGACATCCCAAGATTGCCTGCAAAATCAACTTGAGCTTCGGTAAAGGTAATTGGAGCCGATCGGTAGTTGAAGAAGAGCACACCGATGACGTCTCCTCTTATCATCAGGGGGATGGCTAGAGTTGAGAGGATACCGTATCTCTCCATCACCTCGCGATCGGTCCTTTCGTCGTTGTAAGCATCGTTTACAGCAACCGGTCTCTTGATTCTGGCAGCAAGGTCCATGAGCGGGGCTTCTCTATTCGTAAATTGCATCCCGATAAATTCTTGCGGGAATCCGTAGGCATATCTCGCTACCCAGCTATCGCCCTCACGCAAGGTTACCGCGGCCGTATCGCACCCTATCGCCTTGGCTGACTCTATGGTAACCCCTTGCATTATCCTATCAAAATCAAGCGTCGAGCTTATAGTCGATTTGATCTCATTTAGGGCATCGCCTAGCTGCTCTGCCCGCTTCCGTTCGGTAATGTCAGTAAAGGTAACAACAGCGCCCTTGATTACCCCCTCTTCAATAATTGGATGTGATGAATACTCGATAGGAAAAGAAGTCCCATCCTTGCGCCAAAAAACTTCACTGGCAAGGCGTACACCTTGCCCAACCCGGAAGGCATGAAGGATAGGGCACTCATCAGCTGGATAGGGTGAACCATCGCTATGACGATGGTGAATTAATTCGTGCATATTACTTCCCATCACCTCTTCAGGCTTATACCTGACCATATCAGCTGCAGCTCTGTTAATGAACGTGCAGTATCCATCCGGATCTATTCCGTAGATTCCCTCATCGGTCGATTCCAGTAGCAAACGTATCCTGTTAGCAAGCTGCTCACGCTCTTCCTCAGTTCGTCTACGCTCGGTAATATCACGCACGATACCTGTGAAAAAGATCCCCTCTCTTGTCTTCCAACTGGCGAGAGAAAGCTCTAAAGGGAATTCGCTGCCATCTTTTCTAAGCCCAGTAACCTCAAATGTTTTTCCGATAACATTTGATTTTCCCGTTGAGACTACCCGATCTATTCCACTCTGGTGGGCTTCCCTAAATCGCTCGGGCATTATGAGGGCGAGCGGTTTGTTAACTACCTCACCAGCCGAATAGCCGAAAATGACTTCCGCGGAGCGGTTCCAGAAGATTATTTTTCCATGGCTGTCGGCAGAAACGATGGCGTCGGTTGCGGTTTGCACTACTGAGCGTAAGCGCTCTTCACTCTCTCGTAATGCTTCCTCGCTTTTCTTCAGCTCCCTAAATAAGAGGCTGTAGGGATTAACTAGACCCGTCTCAATAATGGCCTTGTAGATAAGATAGAAAGAGGCAATTTTCAAGAAGTGCCCAATTAGGTTGGCGAGACCGTAGGAATCTATATATAACGTAAACGATAACTCGGAAGCGATGGTTATGATGATGGATGCGGATAGCAACCGCAATACACCCGCGTTAAAGACCCTGCGTTTTTTAATTAGTAGGGCTAAGGAGGTTAAAAGGATCAGAGAAATGATGTATTCGCTGATTATTTTGAACGGGGTCAAACCCACCCCGGCGATAAAAGAATCAGGGAAAATGCGCCAGTAGAAAATAGATATCAGCAAGAGGCTAATAGTGGCGGTATAGCCAACAAGCACTGGCTTTCCTCTTAGATTTCTACCAATAAGTAAAGGGGCGATAAGAAGAGAGATACTCTCGATGTACCGTCCGGCAATCCAGAGTTGAGTCGGCAGGTTGGTACCATATCCCCGAAATACGCCCATACCTTCATAGGCAAGCGTATGGATTAAATCCAAACTACCAACGAAAAGATAAGCGATACCTATAAATAAAAGGTAGTTATTTTCCAGGAATCCACGCGAATTCCAGGCAATCATAAAGATGCCGCAGGCTACAATAATGCTAAATAATTCAGCAATGCTATGAAAAAGGGGGTAATTGTGCAAGCTTGTCAGGTATAACCCTACCAAGACAAGTATGCTGATTAGAATGGATACATACCTACCTTGAATCGAAGACTGCTTGCCCTTTTCTTCTCCCACGCTGCTCAATCCTTGTCTCAGCCCATACTATTATAATCCTATATTGCTGTGTACATGAAATCTCGCCCTGCCCACACTAAGGTCGTTCCCTCGATGCACGGTTTAAGCGATCTATATTAAATCCTACCGCAGATAGAGGACCGATAAACAACCCATCATCCTTTTTATACTATAACAGTGGTAGCTAAATTATAGCTATTCTAGTTATGATTATGTTATATATAAGAGTGATACTGTTGTAAACTACTATTATGTTATCCTGGTATAACAATAATCTGCAATTAGTAAGATATACTTAGAGTATAGTGCATCTTATGTATACTAGTACCAAACCGTACGCTATCAGGATAGGTTGAATCGGTGTAGCAGCTAAGTTACCTATATAGTATTATCTAGGTATCTCAATACACCCTCTACGGCCTTGGTGCCGGAGTTAATACAATCGGGTATGCCTACGCCCCGGTATGACCCACCAGCAAGGAATATCCCTGGGTGATTTGCCACACGCTCGTCTATTTTATTAAGCCTATCGAGATGTCCGATGGTGTACTGAGGCATACCGTTCGACCAGCGGAATATCCATATGTGGATTGGCTCTACATCAATACCCATTATGTTTTTAAGCTCGGATTTAGCTACCGCTTCCATCTTATCGTCGGGCAAGAATGCCATCTGCTGGGTTCTTGCACCACCAAGAAATACGCGAATAATAACATGATCATTATCGGGTACGCGCCCGCTCCACTTACTTGAACTCCACGTACAGGCTTTTATTTTACGTCCCTCTCCGAGGGGAACTAAAAACCCAAACCCCTTGAAATCATGCTTTACATCTTTCTTGCGGTATGCAAGCGAGACTGTAGCCGAAGAGACCTGGGGTATCTCGTTTAAAACATCTGCTAGCGGCCTATCAATCTCCTCGATAAGGGTAGCGGTATCGTTAGAAGGAGAGGCAAAAATAACCGCATCGGCCTCGATAATCTTCCCATCGGCCATCCGCAATTTATAGGTAATTGAGCCATCTGAACCGTTTACTCTTTCGACTTTAAGAACTTCGGCATCAATAAAGACCTTGTCTTTGTCGAGCGCCTCGTAAACCTCATCGACAATATCCTGCATGCCCCCTTTAAAGGACATATGAAGCGTTCTTTCAGCTTCATATGAAGCACCGCTCGCCCCACTTGCACCTGAGGCTGACCCTTGCGTAGGCGCCTTGCGCCTATTTCTCATAGCAACTATCATTCCTCTAGTTAAACTTCCATATTTCTGCTCCATCTCCAGGAGGATCGGGAAGGTGGCTTTCAGGCTCATCTGCTCCGGATCGCTTGAGTAAATGCCTGCAACAAGTGGGTCCGCGAGCCTATCCAGGCATTCTTTGCCTAGACGTCTCTTCACGTAACTAGATAGCGTCTCGTCATTGGCATCTTTCTTCTTAGGCACGAAGAAATCCATGGCCATGCGTATCTTGCCGGGCCAGGAGAAAAGATTAGTGGTTAAAAAAGGCATTATCTTGGTAGGCACTATCATCATGACGCCATCCGGCAGCTCACGAAGCTTATTGCCTACAAGTATGTAGGTCTTTTTTAGTTCATCGTTGCTGCCTATGATCTTGTTCTCGCAATTAAGCTTCCTTGCAAGCTCGAATATCCATGGCTTGGTAGAAATAAAAGAATCGGGGCCGCCTTCGACAGCGAACCCGTCTTCAGTCCGCTCGGTATAAATTTTGCCGCCTAGCCGGGAGCTCTTCTCGAAAACCATGTAATCAATATCAATCTCCTGCTGGGCCCTTTTAACGGCGTAAGCTGCGGAGAGACCGGTTATACCCCCTCCAATTATAGCCACTTTTTTCATACAAACACCCTCTCTATTAGCCATCAGCTGTCAGCTTTCAGCCGTCAGCTGAGAGAATTGTTGCTAATTTAAAAGCTAATCGCTGATTGCTAATTCACACACCATAGAGGCGAGGGCCCCTATGAACATGGGTGAGTCATTTAGCGCATCCGAGCGCTCATAGCGGAAACCAAGATCCTGCGCCTGTTTTTTATGCAGGATATCTAAATCCCATAGGGTTTCCACGTGGTCCGCAGCAAAGCCGATCGGCACTAGAAGCACATTCCTATGGCCATCTCGGGCGATATCCCGGTATACATCCTCTACCATCGGCCCCAGCCACTCTCCCGGTACCATTCCCTTGCTCTGATATGCCAGATGCCAGGAGAGCGGTCCGAGTTTCTTTAATACCTCTTCTATCGTAACGTTGATCTCCTCAACGTAGGGGTCTCCTCCCTCTATATATGCTACGGGAAGGCTATGCGCGCTAAATATTACCTGGATATCGCCGCGCGCAGCCTGCGGGAATCTATTGAGCGCAGCTTCTACCTTCTCAACCACCGCATCTATGAAGAGCGGGTATTTATACATACCCTCAACCATCTCAACCGTTATGTCGAGATTCTTCTCGGAGACCACGTGCCGTATCTCATCCACGTAAGCGCCAGTGCTTACCTTAGAGTGATGCGGGGACATGCTAATTGCAAACGCCCTCTTTATGCCATCTGAAGCCATCTTCCCGATCGCATCTTCAATGAAGGGATGCCAGTAGCGCATCCCGACGTAGGTCTTAAAGGTCACAGATCCACCGCAGATTTCATTAAGCTTAGCCTCAAGGGCATCGGCCTGTTTCTGGGTTATGCTGGGAAGCGGCGACTTCCCACCTATGAGCCTGTACTTTTCCTTGGCCCGCTGGATTACCTCTGGCGTGGGCTTTCTGCCCTTCATAAGCCTCTCCATGAACGGCTCAACCGAGTCGAGCGAGTCTGGCCCGCCGAAAGCCATTAATATAACGCCAATTGTTTCATTACCAATAATGTCTGAGGACAAGTAAACCTCTCCTTTGAATCTACTACCGGTGACCTGATCACCAGGTACCCCGGTTTCCCGGTGGCCTGATGCCCGGGTAACTACGCCCGATAAATCGGGCAACTACGGGCGGACAC
>JACUUO010000016.1 GCA_014859275.1 Actinomycetota bacterium
CACTTGGAGTAATAGGTGGCCTATTCTTCCTCGCGATTGGCTCCTACTCACTCTTGTTCTCGGTTATCTTCGGTGAGCGGGGTCGGGCTGCTTTTGCCTCGGCAGGCCTCTTGATCGCGATGTACCTATTAACAGTGCTATCCCAGTTTGCTGACTGGGCGGAGAGACTCAGTGCTCTCTCCTTTTTCCATTACTACGATTCAGCCAAACTCCTATCGACCGGGAATGTCCCCCTGGATAGCCTGGCGGTATTCGGAGGCGTAATCATCCTTACCTATACCGCTTCTGTTATCATTTTCAACCGCCGGGATATCGCACCGTAGGTTTTAAAGGTCCATCCACTCCAAACTCGGTGAGATAGCCTCAAAACGATCACGCTGCCACGACAGCGCCTCCAGTTAAAAGTATTCGCCTTAATTAAAACCAATGAAGATGGTGATTTTTCGCCCCTCTTGTGGAAAAACTCAGTTATAGGGAGGAATACGTATGTCGATTTCTGGAAGAAAGATAGCGCTCATTTTATCAGATCATTTCGATGCGGAGGAATTCAACGAACTTCATAATTGCCTTACAGAGGCGGGGGCCTTTACCGCCATCGTCGGCGCGGATGCCGGCCAGAAATTTCAAGATTGGAGCCGAAAGGCTGAGGTCACCGTGGGTATCTCCTTTGAGGAGGCTCACTCATACGGCTTTGATGCAATCATAATCTCGGATGGGTATTCCCCGGATGAAATTCGCATGAATGATGCGGCGCTCAGCTTTGTAAAGGATATGTATGATGCTAACAAGGTCGTAGGAGCCATCCATCATGGTGCCCAGGTATTCATATCTCTGGGGATCCTTAAGGGCAAGAATGTCACCAGTTGGCCCTCAATAGCGGTCGATCTGGAAAATGCAGGTGCAACTTACTTTGATGAACCGGTTGTTATAGATGGGAATCTCATTACGGGGCGAAGACCAGCTGATATAAGAGCATTCTGTAATGCCATTATCGATGAGCTTGAGAGGCTGTCAGAGGCCGCGGCATAATTACTCGAAGCGTCGTGTTAAACATCCTTATTATCATTAGTAAGCCTTCCATCCCCGGTAATAGGAATCTTTGGCCTTAAAAACCGGGGTTTTGGATGGGTTATATGCAATTGTATGAACGCCTTGGTGCGGGCGAGTATCTCGCGGGCATCGAATAGTGCCGCCTTTATATAGATGTGCTTATCAGCGGGAACACCAACCGCATCTATGCCCAGAGTCCTTGCGGTATAAACAGAACGGGCCAGGTGAAACTTCTGGGTCACGATAATCGCGCTCTTTACCTCAAATACATCGCGGGCCCGGTACATGCTGTCATATGTATTAAAACCGGCATGGTCCATGAAGATATCCTCTGGTGGAACGCCCTTCGATAAAGCGTATCTTCGCATGTTGTTTACCTCATCGTAAGCCGTACGCCCGTGATCGCCTGTAAGAAGCAGTTTCTTAACCTTCCCCGTCCGGTAAAGATCGACCCCGGTATCGACCCGGTCCGCAAGGACGTACGAGAGCCCCCCGCCGTCGAATACCTTTGCCCCCAGAACGACGGCAGTCTGAGAAGACGGCGCTTCATCAATTGATTGAACGATACCGACCTGCCCACCCCTGATAATTTTCAGATTTACCATTAGTACAATAAGGACTGCGGCTGCTGCGACAAGTGCAGCTGCACCAACTACACGCCTTAGCCTAACATTGCGCACGATAGGAACCATAATGCTTATACTATTATGGTTATGCTTATGCTCGTTGGCTCAACTGCGATCGGCAGCATCATCATCGCATATATAGCAAGGAGCCTATGCTTTAATAAGGCTGAGCAGCTAATACTTAAATAAAGATATAAGCATTGGTCTTACTTTCTACTCTTTTTATATAATACTATAATTGAGGAAAAGCTGGCTTTTCAAAATGGAGGAGATTATGGGTTCATCCTTTTGGGCACACTGGGCGTGGCCCACGGCCACAGCTATAATCGGGTTTGTTTTTGCAGGCTTACTCCTTTTTCAGTATGTGAAGAGGCGGAAAGAACATCAACTTGCTTGGTTTGTCGGCTTTCTTCTTTATGCAATCGCTGCTGCGATGGAGGCATATTCGGAATATACCGGGGCCTGGGACCACACCGTGTACCGGGTATACATCGTTATAGCCGCCTCGCTTGTGGGATTTCTTGGTCTTGGGACGGTGTACTTAATTGCCCGCAAGAAGCTCTGGGGACACCTTTTTCTTGCCTACACCCTCTTAATCATGACCCTCTTTTTCTATGGAGTATTTACAACCGAGCTTATAGTGAAAGAGCTTGTGGCTGGAGTTACGGTAAGTGGAAAGCCGTTAGGAGAATCCGGTACATTCCCCCGCCTTTACTCCATGTTTGTCACCATTCCAGGGAGCTTTCTACTCCTTGGGGGCTCTCTTCTTTCAATTTTCCGGTTTGCCCGTAGGGCGGAATATAGATATAGGGTGTGGGCGAACGTTCTAATTGCCGCTGGAACGATTGTGATAGCAGGTGTTGGTAGCATGGCAAGGTCCGGAAGGGCCGATGGGCTTTATCCGGCCGAGATGATTGGGGCCACCCTATTGCTTCTGGGATTTTTAAAGGCAGGATCGCTTAAAAAGGGCGCCGCCGCTATCCGCGAGAAAAGAGTCTCAGAGAAGGAAACCACTACACGATAGCGTAAACTTAAAGATAGAAGCTCTGGGAAGTTCTAAGCCGCGCTGGCTGGTTAATGCTGGCTGGTTAATGCTGGCAGCTCGGGCAGAGATATGTTCCTCTTCCCGATAGCTCTATCTTCTCAACAACGCCTGGGCACCCCTCGCATGGTTTACCAGCTTTGGCATGAACCTTTAGATAATTCTGGTGTTCACCCTTTTGCCCTCTGAGATCGAGGTAGAACTGTGTGGTCGTCCCACGATGCGAGATCGCCTCAGGCAGAATCTGCCTCGTGCCATCATAAATCCTACGGATTTCCTCTTCGGAGAGATCGGATACTTTCCTGGCCGGATGCACCCTTGCATAAAAGAGGATTTCATCGGCATAGATACTGCCAATGCCGGCCACGAAATGCTGATTGATAAGAAGTGGCTTAATCATTGCCCTGGGGTGCCTTTTAATAAGTGCCCTGAAGGATTCGTAAGTAAAGTTCGGACTTAATGGCTCTGGACCCATCTTCCGATATGCAAAAAATGACGGAATATCCGTCGTTTTAAACAACCAGATGGAGGCGAATGAGTTTACATCTCTTAGCCGTAGCTGTTTACCATCATCAAGGTTGAATATGATATGGGTGTAATCATCGATAGGTCTATCAGGTAATACATAAAGAAGCTGTCCGCTTATCTTAAGATGGATAATTAAAGAAAATCCGTTCGAGAGATCCACGACAAGATATTTGGCCCGTCGAGTTACATTTCTAAACTCAGCGCCCTCTACCCGACCAACAAATTGCGAGGATGGGATATCAAGTATAATGGGAGACCTGACCTCAACGGATTCGATCCTGCGTCCGGTTAATACCTGCGCAAATTCCCTCTTTATCGTCTCAACTTCTGGTAGTTCAGGCATCTTAATCACCACTACAACACCGATTAAGTCTAGGTGCCCAAAATGGGTCGATTTTCAAACCAGGCGGTGATTGTGCCGCATTTCCATCATAAAAGAGCATCCCTTCGCTCTAACATCGGGTTAAAATTTATACGAACCAGTTGGATGTTCCTGCAAATTACAAGAGCACAAGGATATACGCCCATGCCACAAGATGCGGCATCAGTAGAAGGATGAAATATGGGGCAGACCGTGTCTGCCCAAAATAATCAATAATATACCTGCTAGAACTTGCATACAGGTGCTGCTAACTATATACTAAAAGTAACGCTGAGTTCTCATGAGAAGCGGGGGAACCATTTTAGGGGTGAGTCGGCGCTTAGATGAAGCCGTAGGGTACCTTCAACCCGAACCCGTCAGCTAACCCCGTAAGCGTTGAAGGGGTGTATTCGGCTTCGGATGCATCAGAACTATCCTTTCGTCTATTCTAGCACCCCTACAAAAAGAGAGTATTTATTTGAAGGAAACCACATGGGTAGTAAGGATAGGCTATCGCCTAACACCGTAAAGGAGTGTAAAATGGCTCTCTCTGAGTACGAATTAGGACAAATCCGCTCAGTTAAACAATCTATGGCAAGGTGGCGCGCCGATGAGCTAAAGAAATATGCTGCTGAGTTTCTAGCAGCTAAGCGTAATATCGATACGGGCTTTTCTATACAAAATGAGGCCCAGGAGACCAAAGCCCGTATTCTCGACCTTTTCAATGCCACAGAAGATGACTGGAAGAGCTGGCACTGGCAACTTAAAAACCGCATTACCGATGCGAAAATGCTAGCAAGAATAATTAAACTTACCGACGAAGAAGTAGATCAGATTTTCCGAGTGGGTGAGAGCTTTCGCTGGGCGGCATCACCTTATTATACTAGCCTGATGTCGCCAACCGAAAGTTGGGATCCCATAAGGCGCCAATCAATCCCATCGATCTTTGAGTTACAGGATGACTTAGGGACTGATGATCCCTCTGGCGAGGAGCATACATCACCTATTGATGCGGTGGTAAGGCGGTATCCCGATAGGCTTATTATAAATGCTACAAATCAATGTGCGACCTTTTGTCGTTATTGCCAGCGTAGGCGAAACATCGGTCGATCTGACCAGCATGCTCCCAAAAGCAAATTATGGGAGGCGTTAACCTATGTCAAGGAGAATGAGGAGATAAGGGACGTAATTATAACCGGTGGTGACCCATTAATGTTTGCGGATAACACCATCGAATGGCTCCTAAGCGAATTAAATAGCATAGAGCACGTAGAAATAAAGCGCATAGGCACCCGCACGCTCGCAACGATGCCGCAGCGCATCACAGAGGAACTCTGCAATATCATCGAGAAGTACCCCCCAATATATGTAAACACCCAATTCAATCATCCCCGTGAGGTCACCCCAGATGCGGCAGAAGCTTGCGATAAGTTGATAAAGGCGGGTGCAGTTATCAGCAATCAGGCCGTTCTTCTAAAGGGAGTCAACAACGATCCACATGTTATGAAGGTCTTGAATCATGAGTTACTGAAGATACGCGTACGCCCTTACTACCTGTTCCAGGCAAAACCAGTCCGGGGCACCTCTCACTTTATCACCTCGATAAAGGATGGTCTGGAAATAATGCGTAAGCTGCGCGGTTACACCTCGGGGCTTGCCATACCGACGTACATAGTTAGCGCACCGGATGGGTTGGGCAAGGTCCCGGTTTCAGACCTTAATGCCTGGGAGAGCGCCGATGGTGAGATACTTTTAAAAACATGGGAAGACAAGCTGGTAAGCTATCCTGTTTGATACGAGATATTGGTGCCTAGCCGCCTTCCAGAGCCTTTTGGAACATAAAGTATATGGCCCTTTACATTAGGTAAACATCCCGATTAAAAAAGCCACCACTATTGTTAGGATTGCCACTATATCTATAGTTCTCCAGAACGTCCAGAGCCTCGCCCCTCTTGAATATCATTGATAAAGCGATCAACTGCCGCAGTTGTAACCCTCCACTGAGAGATAAGTTGATCGAGACGGGCTACGCCCCTCGGAGTTGCCCGGTAATACTTGCGAGGTGGCCCGGAACTCGACTCTTCCCACCTCGATTCGAGTAGCCCGTCTGCCGCGAGCCTGCGAAGAACTGGATAGACGGTACCCTCGGGTACTGAGAAGCCATCCGCAGATGAGAGCGCCGACGTTAGCTCATAGCCATAGCGCTCTTTTTCCACAGCCATAGCTAATATGCAGAGTTCAACGAGGCCTTTCTTTAGTTGGGCATCCCAATTGCCAGCATTCGTCATATACTATATATAGCACAGTAGTGATTATAACACAATAGATATAGTGAAGCTTTTTACATCCGATGATTAAGGTAAGTATAAAAAGGCATGGTTGCCTCATTTGTAGGACATTTTTTAGTAAGAAAAGTGAGGCACCTTGTGATTATCTGGCATAATGAATGCGAGCATATCAGATGATTGCACAACACTACGACCCTCAGGGATTCCCTACTCGCACTTAAGAACGAGGATGGCCACATCGTCCTCTACTTTTCCATTTGCAAAATCCAAGCAGTCGGCCCATATCGCTTCGGCAATTTCAGATACGGTTCTACCCTGATTGCGCTGCACGCTGGCGATGATCCCCTCAACCCCGAAAAACTTATTGTCCCTCCTCGCTTCGGTGATGCCATCGGTATAGATAACCAGAATAGAACCTGGCTCTAATATAAGCGATTCCTCACCAAATGATGCTTCCTTAAATATTCCAAGAGCAAAGTTTTTACCTTCGGGAAGAACTGATATTCCCTTGGCACTCACCAGAACCGGGCCGAGGTGACCGGCGTTTACATAGCGGACTGTTCTCTCCCTTTGGTCGAAGCGGGCTAAAAACGCAGTATCGAACTCATCGCTGGCAAGCTCGTTAAAGAGCACACGGTTGAGGCGACTGGCTATTACCAGCGGTGAGTCATCCTCAATTGCAAATCCCCTGAACATAGCCCGGATATTGGCCGCATTTGACGCTGCCCGAAGGCCTTTACCTGAAAAATCGCTTATCAGCGTGTGCTGGACCATATTGCCGATGCTCACTACGTCATAGATATCGCCGCCTATTTTTGCGCCCACGGTCGCGGACGCGTAGAAGGTTCCGATATCGAGGCACCCAATCCTGGGCAGGATACTCGGCCTTATCGCTTCCTGGATCGATCTTCCTATCTCAATCTCCTCAGTTAGAGAGCGCTTAACCTCGTAAAAGTACGAGGTTGTGAGCTCGGCCATCCAGAAATGCCAGAACTCATCGATAATGATGTATACGTCAATATCCGGCCTTTCCGGCTTGAGTCCAGGTTGAACTTCGGCCAGGAATGGAAGATAGCTTTCTTCAAGGAAGTGTACCGAAATGATCAGGTGCTCGTAGGGGAATCCCAACTCAACGAGGGATCTTCCTATAATGGGAAGCTGAACGGAGAGATACTGGTCTATATTGCCCGTTCGCAGCGCATCAAGAGTGCCGTAGAAGAGCGTCGTAAACAGGGATAGCGTCTTCTCTCGTGGGATTGCCGGTGTGACCTCAAAAGATCTCTGCTTATCCACCCAGCTGTTTACTATCTCTTCGGCGTGCGGAGCTAAGTGCTCGGCTATTTCTTTTAGCCTGTTTATCCGCTCAGTTTTGAACTGACGGCTTATATCAAAAATCGCGGCCATAATAGATATTCTTGTATCCCAGCAGTGATCGATTTAAACGCGCTGAAAGTGTTAGATATCAGCCCGCTAGGTGCTCTCTGGATGGTAGTTAAGGCCCATCACTTGCCCATGTAAGAGAGTATGGTCACCCACTGCACATCCCTTGAAACCTCAAAAATCACTCAAACCGCAACGCCTCAATTGGAGTAATCCTGTTGGCAAATCTAATCGGTACAAGTACCCCTATTATTGAAACCAAGACTACTGCCATCAATAGAATCAGGGTTGTCGAGACGGGAAATACAAACAGTGAGGGCATGAAATCATTTGCATAGATAGCCCTGATAAAAAGGATTGCAATACCCGTGCTTAGCGCAATTCCTAGAATCGCTCCCACTAAAGAGATGAGAATCGATTCCAGCATTATCATTGATTTAACGTGTTTACGTGTACCGCCAACAGCTTTGATAAGCCCAATCTCACGTCTGCGCTCGAGCACCCCTATGGCGATTGTATTGACCACCCCAATCAAACCCACGAAAACCGTTATGCCAAAGAGAAGATATAGAAAAGCTTGTG
The DNA here is from genome assembly GCA_014859275.1 of Actinomycetota bacterium. Classification (GTDB taxonomy): domain Bacteria; phylum Actinomycetota; class Aquicultoria; order Aquicultorales; family Aquicultoraceae; genus Kmv33. The sequence goes on from JACUUO010000016.1 coordinate 7,858, forward strand.
GACCCGCCATAAGCTTATCAACCTGCTTGGAGATTTGCTTATTAGATACTACCTTAAACTGCGTACCCCTCACGAGATTTCTGATACCGGTAAACGCTGTAGCTTTATCCGCATCGCCTTTTAACTTAACCAGGACATCGTAATCCTCTGTAATGCCCAGATAACGCTCGGCATTTTCTTGAGACATAACGATAGCACCCGTACTCCTTCTCGAGCCGATAAGGAATGCATCAAAGTATCCGAGCACTTCAAAGGTGGCCGATCTCCCATCTTTACCACTTAACTTAATCCTATCGCCCGGCTTTACGCCTAGAGCCGTAGCCCAGTAATTCTTATTTACTAGAACATAATCACCAGAGAGCTTTCCCCAGGTCTCTTTACCGCTTTTATCCTTTGAGAAGAAAAGGCCCGATAACTTTGGGTAAAGCTTTGGATCGAGCGCTACAACGAACGGCATCATCCCGTTTTTGTGCATCTCCTTATCTTTGCCTAAGCCTAGCTCTTGACCTTCCTCGTTTACCCTAGTGATCTTAACGAAGCCTTGTCCAACCGTGGTAACCAGCCCAAACCTCCTCGAGTCTCTTGACTTTATCCGTAAGCTCCTTCGGGGTGGCCGATAGGGATTCTTCGGAAGTCGTAATAGCTAGGTCGTATTTGACCTGCTCTTTTAAAATCCGGTGGCCGCTTGAGATCGCACTCTCGCTGAATATGGCGACCAGGAAGACGAGCGAGATACCTATAAGAATTGATGTGACCGTCCGGGCACTCCGAAGGCTCTGCCGGCTCAAATTCTTGGCTGCCAACCTTCCAGGAATGCCGATTCTGCGAAGCGATAACTTTTCCAAGACGTTGAAGAGCGGGCCGATTACAACGGGCATGAAGATCGCCAAACCCAGATAAATTCCCAGCGCCGAGCCGAAACCTACCAGTGCTATAGCTTCGGGGTCTTCAGAAAAAGAGAATACAGTAAGCGCCACTGCGCCAGTAATAGTCAGGGCCAGGCCGACCCAGCGAACCCGACTCACATTCTGCTCAGATGTCGGCTGGGGTCGAATCGACGATAGCGGATGAGTTTTGCCGACCTTCCTGGCGGGAAGAAATGCAGAGAAAAGCGTGGCCCCGGTGCCCGCAAAAAAGCTGATGATTAAATCCCTGGGCAATATTACCAGATCAGATAAACTCACGCCGGTTGATGTCCCCGTCTTTATGGAGACCCACAAAAAAACATAGCTAAGACCCAGACCGAGAGGTATGCCAATTAGTGAGAAAATGGAGCCCATAACCGCCGCCTCACGGTAAACCAGGCACCTCACCCAACGACGATCGGCCCCCATGGCTTTCAAAAGACCAAATTCCCTCTCGCGCTCCATAGCCGTAATGGCGAAAGTCGAATAAATCAAGGTGACGGCGACAATCAGCGATATCGCACCTACGATCACAAATAGGGCTTTAAGCATGTTGGCCTGTTTAAGCGCATCTGCAAGAATATCGTTTGCGGAAACCGCAAAGGCAACCTCATCCAGCTTTTCGATTTTTAGGATTAGCTTGTCAATAAACCTGTCATCCTTGCTGCTGTCTCTGACAATAACGGCAATCGACCCAACATCACCTGAGGAGCCAAATTTATCCATAAAGGGCATGTCAACGTATGTCCTTGCAGCCATAGAGGCAATCCTTAGGCCATCGTTTACAAACCCCGTTATTTGCAGTTTCCTGTTTCCAGTTTTAAGGGGCATGGTGAAAGTTTGACCGATCCGGTAGCCTCTATCACGGGCAAACTCTGCTGATAGAGCAATCTCTTTGTTCCCTCTAGGCAAATGACCGCTTGATATCGGGTATAACTTTGGCGCTATAGAACTTTGAGTATCGACGGCGTGCATGTGAAATTCATATCTCTTGCCGTTTAGATCACCAATAAAAACCCATAGCTTTCCTACGGCAGTGCCCTCAACCCCGGATAGACCCGCTACCTTTCTGGCAACTTGCTTTTGATTGGCCGTTGCTTCGGTATAAACCCTTAAATCTGCGAGACCGAAATGCGACCTCATCTGCCTCTCTATTAATATGGAGCCGCTCGTACCCACAATAAGAAGACTGAACAGGCTCGCCACACCAAGCATTATTGCTAACCCCGTAAGAAGGGTCCTTCCTTTTCTCACAAAAAGCTGCCTCGCCGATAGGCGGTTTATAGATAACACGGGTTCCTCCTTGATAGGGAACGTCGGTTCACTTGTTAACTTACCTCCAAATTGATACGATCCGAGATCTTACCCACATTATTGTTTTTATCTCCTGGTGATACTACTCATGATATGGGAACTACCCTAAACATAGCTATCAGTCGTCAGCTAACTAACCGTACCCTTAAGCTTTGATGCCAGGTGATTCTGATCAATCTTGCCGCCCAACCGCTCCTCGTCGATAACCTTTCCATCTTTAAGGAAGACGATGCGGTCGGCATATGCGGCCATCTTTGGATCATGGGTTACCATAACGATAGCCTGCCCATTCTCATCTCGTAGGCGCCTTAAAAGACCCATAACGTCCTCTGCGGTTACCGAATCGAGGTTTCCCGTAGGTTCATCAGCCAGGACTATACCGGGGTTGTTAACCAGCGCTCGGGCTATAGCCACTCTCTGCTGCTCACCGCCAGATAGCTGCGATGGCCTGTGGCCTCCCCTCTTCTCCAGTCCCACCATCTGTATCGCTTTATCAACGCGTCGTTTAATCTCGGCATCTTTGCAGCCATCCATAAGAAGTGGAAGGGCAACGTTTTCTTCAGCTGTAAGTACCGCAACCAGATTATAGGATTGGAAGATAAAGCCGATCTTTTGGCGCCTGATACGGGCCAGTTCATCCTCTTTTAGGGTGGTAACATCATTCCCCTCTACTGTTATCCGCCCAGAGGTCGCGCTATCAAGGCCACCCATCAGGTGAAGAAGCGTGCTTTCCCCCGATCCAGAGGGACCCATAATCGCCACAAACTCCCCTGGCTCTATTTGAATCGAAGCTTGGTCCAGAGCTTTTACCGTACTGGCCCCCTCCCCGTAGATTTTCGTAAGTTCGATTGCCTCCACGATCATTGCCTGCTCCTTTCGGTATTGCCGACGCCTTCCTCTTTGATGGACTCAGATGCTTTATCTGACCTGTTACCAGGCGCTCCTATATCCTTATTAGTATCCCTAATCTTTACCGCCAAGCCCTCTTTATAGATATCTTTAAGCTTTCTCAGCCTTGCCTCGCACATGTTAAGCCAGCGCAGGGTGGCTTCAGTATGCAGGATTGCAAGGTCGAGCTGGAGTATCCAGGGTAGCTCGATCGCCTGATCTGCCCTTTCTTTTAGATTGGTGAGCTCGTGCAATTTTTGCAGCTCGGCCTTCCGCTGGATCTGTAAAACATCTTCCGTGGGAATGCTGCTAGTTAGGCTCAAGATCACCTTTGCATAAAACTCATCGCGAAGGTTCTCGATCTTAGTCAGCGGGCTTAAAAACCACTTGTTAAGCTCATCCCGCCCGGCGGGCGTAATGGTATAGAGCTTACGGTCTGGGGCATCGGATACCACCACAGTACCGGATAGGATCACAAAACCACCGCGCTCCAAACGATCAAGGGTCGTGTAAATCTGGCCGTAATTTACTGACCAGTTTACCCCTAGCTCCATTTCAATTTCTTGCTTTAACTCATAGCCATAAAACGGGCGTCTGGATAAGATAGCTAAAATGCCGTACTTAACGCTCATAAAACTCCCTACTGTTGATCTGTCTATATACCTAGTATATAGCCATCTTGTTAACAGTCAAGAGCTTATTGTGAAAATTTCCAATTGGTTAGTGGCTAAATAAAGGATGGGCTTTGTGCTAACCAACATACTAGCAGGATAGTAAAATTAATAGATTTAGTAAATCTTGCCAGGAATCTTTTAACTTTGCGGTGATAGAAGAACGGGATATAGATTCTACCAGGAGAACCTTCCGGTGAGGCTCGCCTTAGCTAAGACTTTTCCTTCAATCGCCCGTAAGAAGTTATTGTAGGATGATTGCAATGGCAGGGATATCTCATCAACATTTAAAGCATATACAGTGGTCACGTAATCATGCGGACCTGCGCCGGGCGGCGGCTCGGGCCCACCGTAACCGATGGAGCCAAATGTATTGGCAAGCTCCTTTACGCCGCTTGGCATCTTTATAACCGATGCTCCCTCGCTAAGGGAAGCGACATTGGCCGGAATGTTGATTACCATCCAATGAACCCAGTTTCTTGAGCTGATATCGACCATTGCCAGCGCAAATGAGCGGGTACCTGCAGGAGCATCCGTCCATTCGAGAGGAATTGAAATATTTTGGCCCCCTGCTACCCTCGGATAGGCATACTTTACCGGGATGGTTCCATTATTATCAAATGCACTAGAAATTAGTCTCATACCCGGAGATTTACCCTTACCAATCCAACTGTTAAACTACGCGACAACAACCTGACCGCGCATGCCAGGATGAATTGCGCAATAATATTTGAAAGTCCCCTTCTCTTTAAATATAAAGCTGAAGCCCTCACCCTGTTCAAGATTGCCCGAATCAAACGAGCCGTCCTCAGCAGTTACCGTATGCGTAGTAGGGTCGTTATTAATCCAGGTCACCTCTCTGCCCGGGCTTACCCTGATCTCAGACGGCTGAAATGAGAAGTTTTTCATCTGAACGTCAGCTTCTGGTAATCGCTGTTCCATGATCCCACACCCCATAAGTGAATTGTGCTTTGCTCGAAGTATCTTCCCATTTCTTCGTGTTTCAGTTAATAAAAACAAAAAATTAAGACATCTCCCCCAGCTCTTCTTCCTCTTCAAGCCTAAGCTCATCAATTAATTCCTGAAGAGCGTCCATGACGTCCTCCTGAACTGCGTAACTCTTTAGATAGTCCAAGTCAATCTCGTTGACGTGGATCTCCATGAGCTCTTGAGCCCATATGATAGCATTTGATTCGCTGCGCCGAGAGAAATCTCCAAGCTTACCGAGGATGACATCATCAACCCCCAGTAAATATCCCGTAAGCCCGTTAATATCGATCTGATTTACTCTCTCCAGTTGGTGCTCCTCTAAGTCTTCCGCCAACACATTGACCGCTATGCCAACATCCTCATTGTGCCAACTGCCATTCTCTTCCTTGAAATCCAGCCGCGTCAACACCTTATCGGTAAGTTCAATTGGCGCTATTATATCCACGCTATCGCCTTTATACCCACCTGATGTATAAAGCTCAACCGCATAGTTACCAGCTGCAACTGGGGAGAACCCTTCTTGCTCGAGTTCCGCCGTTAGTATACCCGTAAAGACGATTCGCTTCGTTAGGGGATCGATATCTCCCTTAATAACGTCTAACGCGGACATCCTTTGCCCACCAGCCTTTCTACCCTTTTTAATCATCCAAAATCCTTTCTAGTGCACGGCAGTTCCTAATTTTACCATAAATAATCTCCATTTACTGCCCATCCAGAAAGTTGGGCTTAATTGGAGAGTATATCCGATATAACAACAACATTTGCTCCAGCTTCTAAGAGGCGATATGCGGCTCAGTTGCCGGACACTAATAATTTATTCGACCCAAATTTTGGGTAAATGAACCTGTGAAGGAGTTGATAAAAATGGCTGAAGAGGCCGATTTATATAAGGTCGGAATTGAAGAGACGGTTCCCCCTGAGCTGGTCCGCGACATTGAAGACACCTTAAAGGAAGACCCGGATGTCCTCGTCACCGCATATGACCCGGTCGGCCGCGTCCTGACCGTAAGAACCAGAAAAGGCAGGCTCAGCGAGGATAAGATCAGATTGATTATCCGCGAGCAGGTATCCCGATACGGCATGCCTGAGCAAGACGTGTATACTATAAGGCCGAGGGAGAGCATGTCTGAACCCGGGATATCGGGCGAGCACATGCATGAAATGCGGGAACCCGGGGCTGAAGCTCCTGAAGAGCGTGCAAGGGAAGCTAAGAAGCCCCAGGCGCCAACGCATACCCATCCACTGGGGCCGGGGTCACATGAACATATCCCCAGCCATGAGCACGAGGCGCCCGGGCACATGCAGGAGATGCCAAGACACGAGTACCTGGAGCCAGAACGGGAGATCGAGGAGGTGAGGCATCCTGAACATCCGCACGTAAACCACCATGCCATGATGGAAGCCGAGTTAAGAAGGCGCTTTATAGTTGCGTTATTAGTTACCATCCCAATTCTCATACTCTCCCCGACTATACAAGGCCTCTTGGGATTTGATCTACCGGGGTTTCCCGGGGAGGATCTAGTCCTACTATTGCTAGCAACAATCGTCGTATTCTATGGCGGTATATTCTTCTACCGCGGGGCGGTCGGCGCCCTTCAGATACGTACACTCGATATGAATGTGCTGGTAAGCCTGGCCGTCCTATCCGGTTATCTTTACAGCGTAGCCTCAACATTCCTGCTTCCAGAGGCAGAGGAGTTCTACTGGGAGATAGCCACGCTGGTAACGGTCCTGCTCTTTGGTCACATAATGGAGATGCGGAGTGTCCGGAGCGCCGCCGGCGCCTTAAGAGAGCTGGTTAAGCTCATACCACCGACCGCAAACCTCGTGCGGGACGGCGAGATCGTTACAGTATCAACGGATGAGTTAAAGATGGGAGACACCATATTAATCCGCCCCGGGGAGAAAGTGCCAATAGACGCTGAGGTTGTCGAGGGCGAAACCAGCGTCAATGAAGCCATGATAACGGGTGAATCGAAACCGGTGGGTAAACGGTCTGGTGAGGAGGTGATCGGCGGTACAATAAACGGCGAGGGGGCCATCAGAGCCAGGGTCGCAAAGACTGGCGAGCAGACCGCGCTTGCTCAGATCATTAAGCTGGTAGAAGAAGCACAGGCATCCAAGCCACCGGTTCAAAGGCTCGCAGATAGGGCGGCCCATTACCTGACCCTTATAGCCATCATCGTTGGAGCCGCTACATTTGCCTATTGGAATCTGGTTGGAGAGTTCATAGTTGGGCTTACCTTTGCGATTACCGTGCTGGTAATTGCATGTCCGCACGCTCTCGGCCTTGCTATTCCGACCGTTACTTCTATTTCGACAACGATGGCTGCAAAGCGCGGCCTTCTGATAAGAAAAGCTGGGGCCTTGGAAGCAGCCCAGCTGATGGATGTTGTCGTCTACGATAAAACCGGGACGCTTACTAAAGGTGAATTTGGGGTCACCGATATAATTATAGCCGGTGATTGGGACAACGCCCAAGCCCTTAGAGCAGCCGCATCTGTCGAAGTTAACTCGGAGCACGTTATCGCCAGGGGAATTGTCAACAAGGCAAGGGATGAGGGAATCGAGCTTCAGTCAATCCAGCGCTTTGAGGCAATCCCAGGAAGGGGCGCTAAAGCAATCCTGGATGATAGGGATATATACGTTGGCAGCAAGAGGTTGATGGCAGACCTAAATATCGATCTTGAACTCTATAAAGAGGAATTGACAAGATTTGGCTCCGAGGGTAAAACCGCGATATGCCTGGCAGCCGACGGCAAACTGAAGGCGATCTTTGCGCTCGCCGATATCATCCGCGAAGAGTCAAAAGAGGCAGTCGCCGACCTCAAGGCGTTCGGCAAAGAGGTGTGGATGCTTACCGGCGATACCAAAGAAGTCGCCTCTTTTGTAGCTAAAGAGTTAGGCCTTGACTCATTCTTCGCAGAGGTCCCCCCGGAAGCAAAATCTAGGGCGATGCGCGAGCTTCAAGAACAACGCAAGAGGGTTGCCATGGTAGGTGATGGCATAAACGATGCGCCTGCGCTTGTCCAAGCCGATGTCGGTATAGCGATCGGCGCCGGCACCGATGTCGCCATCGAATCCGCCGATATAGTGCTGATAAAAAACGATCCGAGGGACGTTGTTCACTTACTAAACTTAAGCCGGGAGACCGGCAGGAAGATGCGCCAAAACCTGTTCTGGGCAACCGGATACAATGTACTCGCAATCCCGGCCGCAGCTGGGGTATTTATCGGCATCGGTATTATATTGAGACCGGAGATAGGCGCGCTGCTCATGTCCGGCTCAAGCATCATAGTCGTCCTGAACGCCTTGCTTTTAACCAGGGTGAGGATATAAATTTTTGCCGTTATTCGCAAGTTATCTCCACCCTTATTAAGATTTAAGATGTTACTCATAGCTAAGCGCATCAATTGGGTTTAGACGTGAGGCCTTAAAGGCCGGATAGGCACCGAAGAATACACCAGTTGCAGCCGAAAAAACAAAGGCAAGCACGATCGACCAAGCTGTAATTTCACTTGGTAATATCATCCTTATTTATTTGTTTATTTGTCCTCTGAAGCGTTAACCTGTAAACCCAGGCTATTAATAACCTTAGAGATAAATGCAGAAGAGAGACCGACTGCAATGAAGATTGCGTAATCGATGATAAATGATTCGAGGTAGCCTTCTGCAATAATCTTATCAATACCAAAGCTATTTAAGCGAAGGCCGATGAAGTAGAAGATCCCGTAAAGAGTAATAGATAAACCTGCGCCCGTGAAACCGAAAAGCAAGGCTGACAGAATTAAGAAGCTCAAGCCATACTGGAAATAAGGGCTAGCCCAGCCGCCACTAAAAATTAACAATGATACGCATATAGCAAAATCGATCCCGAGCAGAAGAAGCTTATGCTCTTGATTAAGAGAGCGCTTAAGTATTAAAAAGCCGAATATGCCATTATAGATAGCAAGCGCGATAATAAGCAGATAAGGAGTCTGCTTTATACCAGCTGCAACTAAAAAAATTACGGTTACAGTTGCAAACCATTTATAGATTACAGGGATAGTATATGGGTTGAAATCAGGTCGTCTGCTAGTCATTATTATTACTACCTCTTAAGGCGTTGGTAACTTGTGCAACGATTATAGCAACAAAATAGAAGGAGAGAGAATTTGCGATATGGGTATCGGCAGATTCGGTTCTTATCAAAGACTCGCTTAAGTTGTTAACCGGAGCAAAAAAATAGCTTAAGGCTCAGCAAGAGCGCAGCCAAAAAACTATCCCTCAGCTGGTTGCTAAAGGCTATACCAAGCAGAGGCGTAAAGGAGTATAAGAAAAATGGGTTTAAAGCCGGATCGGTTATTATGTGCCCGCCTGAAATGGTGAAGAAAATGCAGGCTATAAGATCAAATAGCAAGAGAGAATTGCTTTCATAACCGTCCTTTACAAGCTCTAGGCAAACCGTGATTGAGATGTTATAGGCAACAGCAATGATGATAATCCACCAGTAAGTGCCCTTTTGCATAAGCAAAAGGGATAAGGCAAATAAGAAGGATGCCCACCTATAGGTAATGAGAAATAATCGGATCCTTGCTTGTATATAGCCTGAAATCTCCCCGTTTTTCACGATTGAGCTATCTTTTTTCACAATCTAACGATCCTTAGACAAAAGTGCATATGCTAGAAATAAGAGTTGATATCTACTCTCCATACTAATAAGTAATCTTAGCCAGGACAAGCAGTTTCTGGTTTGATTTAGTAAACAGATCTATGCTGGGACAGTGCGATAGTGCTATAAGAATGGTATTCAAAAAGCATTCTTACACTGGTACGCCATCTGTGACATAAATTTCAATATATCTGTTGGCCGTACGCGCATAATGTTTCATGCATCTTCGAAACAAAAATGCTAGCATAAGAAGAAAATGGGTGCTTAAGGAGTCTATATGGATTATCAGATCGGAAGAATCGGTAGAATTGCCGTTGCAAGATTCGGAGATGGCGAAGAGCTGCTGAAAAACCTTACTAGTATCGCAAGGAAAGAGGATATAAAGGCCGCAGTCTTCTACCTTCTTGGCGGCATGCAAAAAGGTAGAATTGTAGTCGGCCCTGAAAAGGATGAATTGCCGCCTACCCCGGTCTGGAGAGAGATTAGCGAAAGCAGCGAAATATTTGGCATGGGAACCATTTTTTGGGAAGGGGATATCCCAAAAATTCACTTCCATGGCGCACTTGGTAAGAGAGATATGGTTAGAGTTGGTTGTTTAAGAGAAAGTGCCGAGGTGTTTCTCGTGCTTGAGGCGATAATTATTGAGATAGAAGGGGTCAGTGCCATAAGAGAACTCGATCCGGCTACGGGACTTAGCCTTCTTAAGCTAGTTCATTTGTAAGCTATTATGATTGCAGGACTAGGTACAGCTTAACTTAATCATCAACGTTAGAATTAAAAATTCTGCTTACCTTTAATATACTACAACTTGTTTTATGTGCTATGATGCTATCAATAACACATGTGTTATATCAAGTTAATACAGGACAGCCTAGAAACTACAAGTACGCGACCCGGATTGGTGAATAATGGTTAGTGAACGACTTCATAATGCTCGGTCCCTTGCTTCTTCCTACTACCCTAGACAAAGCTTTAGGGGCTTAGTCAACATCCCTTTTAAGCATTTATTCCTAACCTTTATTCTTGCACTTATGCTCATTGTAGCCTTCTTCGCCTCTACAACGCTTGCTTACTCAGAAAAACGTGTCTTTGTCGCTGATATTGAAGGCGTAATTGATCCTGCTATTGCGGAATATGTCAACAGCTCTGTTAAGACAGCAGAACGAGCAAATGCAGAAGCATTGGTAATCCGAATGGATACGCCCGGTGGGCTTGACACATCCATGCGCTTAATTATAAAGGATATATTCAATAGCGAGGTGCCGGTTATCGTTTATGTCTCGCCATCCGGGGCAAGGGCCGCATCTGCTGGTACTTTCATAACGCTTGCGGCGCACGTTGCGGCGATGACACCGGGCACAAATATCGGTGCCGCCCATCCGGTAAACCTCTCCGGGGAAATGCCGAAAGAAATAGAAGAAAAAGTGGTAAACGATTCCGTAGCCTACATCAAAGGTATTGCTAGAAAAACTAACCGGAATGAAAAATGGGCAGAGGACGCGGTCCGAAAGAGCGCTTCGATAACCGCCGAGAAAGCCCTTGAGATCAAGGTCGTCGATTATATTGCCCCAGATCTTAAGTCACTTCTTAGTAAAATAGACGGTAAGCCCGTAAAAACCACCGCTGGATCGATCGTATTAAAAACCAAAGAAGCAAAGGTTGTAGAGTATCCCATGTCCTTAAGACAGCGCATATTACATATTCTTGCTGATCCAACCCTAGCTTACCTTCTGTTAATGCTCGGCTTCTATGCGCTAATATACGAGTTTGCAAATCCCGGTCTCGGTTTCTCGGGAATAGGTGGGATAATCTTGATAGTCCTCGGTATGTATTCGCTTCAGGTTGTTCCGGTTAATTACGCTGGCCTTGCGCTGATAATACTTGGTATAGGTCTATTGATAGCAGAGGCATTCAGCCCGAGTTTTGGCGTGCTCGGTGCAGGTGGCATCATATCTATGACCATCGGCTCCTTTGTCCTTTTCGAATCACCAGTTCCTGGCCTTAGAGTCTCACCTTACGTCATAATTCCTACGATGTTAACTACAGCAGCCTTTGTCATGTTTGCAACCAGGATGGCCGTTCGCGCTCGGAAGCAGAAGCCCATTACCGGCATGGAAGCGATGGTGGGCATGATTGGTGAAGTAAGAAAGAAACTAAATCCAAGGGGTGAGATTTTTATAAGGGGTGAGCTTTGGGCGGCGGAGAGCCTGGAGGGGGCGATAAATGAAGACGAAAGAGTCAGAGTAATGGAGGTTGATGGATTGAGATTAAAAGTAAAACGCCTGACTGAGGATAAAACTACTATTGGAGGGAAAGATTAATATGCCTGAAGAAACAATTGTTACGCTTGTTAGTTTACTAGCCCCGATCATTATTATTCTTGTGATTATCATTGCAGCAAGCATTCGGATAGTTCAGGAGTATGAACGAGGCGTTATCTTCCGTCTGGGACGGGTGATTGGGGCTAAGGGTCCTGGCCTTTTCTTTATAATCCCTATCATCGATAAGATGTGGAAGGTTGATCTTCGCACATTAACTATGGATGTTCCTCCTCAGGATATAATCACAAGAGATAACGTTCCGGTAAGGGTAGATGCGGTCGTTTATTTCAGAGTGCTTGATCCGGTCAGATCAGTAGTCGAGGTAAGTGACTACATATTCGCTACCTCCCAAATATCGCAGACTACGCTACGTAGCGTCCTGGGGCAGGCCGAACTTGATGACCTTTTAGCAAGACGCGAAGATATAAACGTGAAGTTAAGAGAGATAATTGATGAGGCAACCGACCCGTGGGGCATCAAGGTATCGGTTGTTGAGGTCAAAGCGGTTGATATCCCGCAGGGAATGCAGCGTGCTATGGCAAGACAGGCGGAAGCAGAACGAGAGAGGCGTGGAAAGGTAATTGCAGCCGAAGGCGAATTCCAGGCATCGGAGAAGCTTGCCCAGGCAGCTGAGGTTATAGGAAGACAACCGATGGCATTGCAGTTAAGATTTCTTCAAACCCTTTCCGAGGTTGCTGCCGAAAAGAACTCGACCATCGTGTTCCCACTTCCCATAGAGCTGATCCGCCCATTCCTCGATGGCATGGGGCAAATGCAGAAAAAAGGGAGTTAGGAATTAGGCCATAGAATAGCTGGTAAAGGCGACTAATATCGTTGGATTGTTTTGCAGTATCAACTAGAGGACCGGATATAGCTGGAAGGGGAATTTCATGAGAGCAATCCGCAATATTTTCCGCAGGAAGCTTCGCTCGGCGCTTACTATCTTCGGTATCTCAATAGGCGTCTTTGCCCTGATCGTCATGGGCGCCATGGCCGAAAAAATAAACCTCCTGGTCGATGGGGGCTTAAAATATTATGGGGACAAGGTATCTGTCTCTGATAAAATGAGCGGCAACCTTAACATACAACCCCTCTCAATAAAGAAGATCGACGAGATAAACGAGGTGGACGGTGTAAAAGCCGCCTTCCCGAATGTTTTTATGATGCTCGACCCGGACCAGACGGTGGCTCTTGGCACGCCGAAAATGATCGTTGCCGGCGACCCGGAAGCGGACAAGTACGAGTCGTTTAAAGCCAACACCATCGAAGGGCGGCTAATCGAAAAGGGGGACCGCGGGGTGGCCGTGGTCGGCTCTGATCTTGTCAAGGACCTCAAGGCTGAGGTCGGCAAAGATATCAAGGTTCACAATAAGAAATTTAAGGTCGTGGGCTTGCTTGAGAAGACCCTCACCGCGCCAGATTCGTGCGTTATGCTCTCACTTGAAGATGCGCAGGAATTGTTTGCTAAATCTCTCCCGCCGGCAATCCGCCAATCGGTAAAGCCGAAAGACCTGGTTACAAGCATCGTCGTATACCCAGAAAAAGGCGTAGATCCCGAAAAGCTCGCCAAGCGCATTAATAAAGAAGTAAAAGATGTTAATGCCAGCGGTCCAGAGTCATTCAAGAAGATGACGAAGCAAGCTACGATGATATTTAATTTCATAATGTTTGGCATCGGTGCGATATCGCTGCTGGTCGGCGGGCTCTCAGTAATGAACACCATGATCATGTCTATCTCTGAGCGCACGCGCGAAATCGGTATCAAAAAAGCGATAGGTGCCTCATTTGCGCGCATTATGAGGGAGTTTATAAGCGAGGCTGCCTTAATCGGTGCCTTAGGCGGGCTCATCGGTATCGGTATTGGCTCACTGGTCATCGCTGCTGCAAATTCAGGAACCGCCCAAAAAGGTGTCGTACTGTTCCTGCTCACGCCAAGGCTTGAGATCGGGGCCTTGATATTTGCAATGTTTCTTGGCGTTATCGCCGGCCTCTACCCAGCCTGGCGTGCGGCCCGAATGAAACCAGTTGAAGCTCTAAGGTACGAGTAAAGAGGTGTTAAAATGCCAGCTAAAACAACTATAGCAGCTAAAACCACTAAAACGGCGATTATAACGGCTGAGAACGTCCACAAAAAATACCGCCTCGGGCGAAACAACTTCGTCCACGCGCTTAGAGGCGTTAACCTGGAGATCGATGAGGGCGAGTTTGTAGCCTTCATGGGGCCTTCCGGCTCGGGCAAGTCAACGCTCCTTCACGTGCTGGGCTGCCTGGACAACATCGACGAGGGCACCATCAGCATTAACGGCAGCAACGTTACGCACATGAGCGGTTCGCAGCTCACGAAACTGCGTGCCAGCCAGCTTGGCTTTGTTTTCCAGGGATATAACCTCATATCCGTCTTAACAGCGCTTGAGAACGTAAGCTTAGCAGTTGAATATGCCAGTAAGATAAGCAGAAAAGATAGGGTAAAGATGTCGAGGGAGGCCTTGGAAAAAGTTGGGCTCGGCGATAGAGCTAAACATAAATCCAGCGAGCTATCCGGCGGAGAGCAGCAGCGAGTGGCAATCGCAAGGGCCCTCGTCAACAACCCCAGGATTATCCTGGCGGATGAACCTACCGGAAACCTCGACTCCCAAACCTCCGAAGAAATCATGGCTATGATGCGAGAGTTAAACAAAAGAACAGGTCAAACATTTGTAATCGTCACGCATGACCCCGACGTCGGCAAAGAATGCGACCGCATCATCCGCATAAAAGAGCCACCTACCTCCATAATGAGTCCTGAGGCACGCAAAAACAGGGGCGTCCAACCCGGGTCGGTGGAAGGGGCCACAAGTATCTCCCCTGGTTGAAGAAGATGGCCATCCTTAGGATGGTTAATCAATCTTACAGCTCCAGTAGCCTGTCCAGCGGCAACCCCAATGCCTTCCAATACCTCTCCGGAGACTTCTTGAACAACAGCTTTAGGCTGTGGAGTCTCATCGATAACTACATCAGGGGGATCAAGCCGCTTATACTCCTCATATGTTTTCTTTCGCTCTTCAACTAAGAGTTTCAATCCCCGTCCGTCCCAGCTGCCATCCAGTATTGAAGTCAGCTCAATCCAGGCACAGTGGTAAACATCGGCTCTTTCACCCAAAATTCCCCAGGCAACCAATCGGGTGCCTATTGCGTTGAAGAGTAAACAGGTCGGCTCAATTCCCTTCACCGCTACGGATTTAATCGTCTCACGCATGGCTACACCCTTGATTGATTTCTTTGTAAGGTAGCTGATTATGAATCGGCTCGGTCGTAGGCCTAGTTTTTCTTTGATCTCCTGCCGTGCCCGCTCACGCTTTGCCCTCTGCATCTCTTTGAAATCAACCCCAACTGGGTTTACTATCTGGCTGTGTATAAACTCCAGAAGGTAGGTTGGATCCTCGCTCCAGCGGGGATTTTTTATATCCAACTCATAGACCCCACGATGGCCGTATTTCTTGAGAAACTCCTCAAAGTGAGAGCGAAAGCTAGGATTTCCAGTCGAGGTAAGCGGCAGTCTCTCGCGCCACGTAAGTGGCTGAAAGTCTCCTGCAGTAAAAAAGCTCAGTGCCTCTTTATCATCTCGAGCTATATCTGCAAGCTTTAATAACTCATAGCCATGCTCGGCGCTGGTAATACCAGACCCACCTGTCATAAGAGCATTGGTTAATGCTTCCTCCCGGCCTGGAAAGTATCGTTTAAGTATTCGCTTTAGCAATTCAGGGTACGCCATAGCTCCCATGAGTAGAATAGCAAATTCTGGTATAAGATCCATGCCCAAAACGCCGATTTCATGCAGGGCGGCAAGAAGTGCCTCATCGCTTAACTGAGGGTAATCCTTCCTACTCCGGGCCTCACCTTTTTCCCATACTTTTCTAATTATGCCTTTGGCTCGCACCTGCGTTCGCATAACATGAAGAGCAATGCGCATCTTTCTTGCCTGCCGCTTTCGACCCTCTTTCCCTTTTAGTGGGTATGGGTCTGGGGTGGGAATCTCTGGTTGGTGTCCACCCATGGTTTCGTTAAACTCCGCTGGTAACATCCCAATGCTGTCATAGAGGCCCCACTGCGTTGCGGTCATGTTAAAGTACGGCCGACCTTTGTAGAAGCGAGTAAATGCCAGCCCCTCTGGAACCTTGTAGCCGCTGGCCGTAAACATAAAGCTAATTAACATATCGCCTGCACCCATAATACCGAGGCTCCGTTCAAGAGTGCCCTGTACGAACGGCATCACTTCCTTTGTATTTGCATTCGACCATATTACCGGCAGGTGTACAACGGGTGTAAAGGTATACGTGGTTATCAGCTGGCGGGTGTTCATCAATCCCGGAAAAGTGTTGGGGCGCAAAATGAAAATGTTAAGAATCCCAACAACTATTATCGCATCTATTGGACAGCCACGGCCCGGCCTAAAGGCCTGGCATAATTATCCTCCACACCCGCCTCCTCCTGGGGTCTCAATAGTCACTATATCACCGGCTTTTACATTAAAGGATGTTTTGCCGGGTAGCTCTATTTCTTCGTCGCCACAGGTTAAAATATTGCGACCGGATGCACCCGGCTCGCCCTTATTCAGCCCGTATGGCCGCGTCCTTCGCCTATCAGACAGGATGGATACCATGCTATCCTCAAGAAATTCTATGCTCCGGGTAATGCCATCACCGCCGCTAAATTTCCCGTTGCCACCAGAGCCATGGCGCAGGCTGCACTCCCTTACCCTAACTGGGAAAGCCAGCTCGAGCGCTTCGATCGGGGTATTTAGAGTGTTGGTCATGTGTGTGTGAACGCCGCTTAAGCCATCTTTGCCGGGATATGCACCCATCCCGCCACCGATAGTTTCATAATAGGTATGCTCGCCACCGCCCGGATATTTAAACCCGAAAGATAAATTATTCATCGTCCCCTGGCTGGCCGCGGGAATGCGATCTGGCAAAGCCTGGGCGAGTGCTCCGAGCAATACATCGACGATGCGCTGTGATGTCTCGACATTCCCGGCGGCAACCCCGGCCGGGTATGCCGCGTTAACTAGAGAGCCCTCCGGCGCTTTGATGGTAAGGGGGTAAAAAGTACCATGATTGACGAGCACGGTCGACGGGAGCAAACACCGGAATACGTAGTAGACGGCGCTGTGTGTTACCGCAAGCGGCGCGTTGACACAGCTCTCAACCTGAGCATCAGTGCCCGAGAAATCGATTCTTGCCCGGTTGCCGCTGATTTTAATCGCAACCTCGATTTTTAGGGGCTTATCGCTGAAACCATCATCATCCAGGTAATCAATAAACGAGTAGGTGCCACTGGGCATCGATTGCAGCAATATTTCAGTACATATCCTTGTATAGGCTATGGTATTATCGATCTGCTTACCTATATCATCCAAACCATACTTCGTGACCAGATCGATAAAACGGCTTTTGCCGATCTCATTTGCGGCAAGTTGGGCCTTTAAATCGCCCAATCGCTCTTTCGGATTCCTAACCTGCTGCAAGAAGGATTCAAGCAATCTTTCATCAATCCTGCTGCCGGCAACCAATTTTGATGGAGAAATACATACTCCCTCCTCATGGATCGTGTGCCCAAGCCCCATCGAGCCGGGGAAGTGGCTTCCAACGTCGGCGTGGTGCGCCCGGCTAACTGCAAAGCCGATCAATGCTTCATCGAGAAAGATGGGAGAGGTGAGGGTGATATCGGGAAGATGTGTTCCGCCGGCAAACGGGTCGTTTACAATAACCGTATCCCCAGGATTAAAATCAATGCGCTTTGCCGACTCAGATAGGCTAAGCGGCATCGCACCAAGGTGAACCGGGATATGTGACCCCTCCGCAACGAGGCGCAAATCTTTATCGAAGATGGCACAGGAGTAATCGCGCCTCTCCTTGATGTTCGCCGAATAAGCGGTACGACCAAGCGTAACTCCCATCTCCTCCGCGATTGATGCGAAAAGATTGCCAAATATGCGGATGGCAACAGGATCAAAGCTAGCTACATCGAGCATTTAGCCATTCTCCTTCTGTAAAATAAGATTGCCGTACCTATCGACTTCAGCAAGCCAACCGGGAGGGATAACGGTAGTAGTATCGAGCTGAAATATAAGCGCCGGCCCGGTTAAGGTATGACCAGCAAGCAGGTTTTCTCGATGGTAGCAAGCTGCATCATACCAGCCATCAAAGAAGGTGCAGGATTTTAAATCAACCACTACGGGCTCTTTTGCCTGCTCAACCATGGCCACCTCCGGCTTGTCTCGCAGCCCAATCGCCCTAACTCTTACTCCGACCACTTCGATTTCTTCATCTGGGCTGGCATGCCCGTATCTCTCGCTGTGCATTTTATGAAAAGCGCCCGGATAATCATCGGCAAAACCTGCTATCGGTATCGTCAGCTCAAACGATTGACCGATATACCTTACATCAAGCGCCTTTTCAAGCCTCATGGACTCTTCATTAAAACCCTCTGCCGTCAAATCAGCCCTGGCGGCATCAAGCAGGGGCGTAAATGTATTTTCCAGGGTTTCCGTTGTAAAGTCGGTCTGTCTTATCAAAACCGACTTTGAATAATCCTTTGCCACATCCGATACGGTCATACCATAAGCCGAAAATACGCCCGGTATCTTTGGGATTAAGACCCTCGGGATAAGCGCAGCCTCAGCTAGCTCACAAGCATGCATCGGTCCGGCGCCCCCAAAGGCGATCAAGGTAAAATCACGTGGGTCGTATCCTCTCTCAACTGATATTTTCCTTATGGCCTTTTCCATATTGGATATAGCAATCCTAATAACCCCATCAGCCGTAGCTAATAAATCGAGACCGCACTCATCTGCCATTCTAGAAAGCACCCGCTTTGCGTGCTCTAAATCGAGCTCCTGCCTGCCGCCTAAGAAATGCTTCGGATGCAGACGACCGAGAACTAAATTGGCATCGGTAATCGTCGGTTTCTCTCCCCTGCCGTAGCATGCAGGACCGGGGTCTGAGCCTGCGCTTTCCGGTCCCACCTGGAGAGCGCCCCCGGCATCGATCCAGGCGATCGAGCCTCCCCCTGCACCGATCGTGTGAATGTCGATCACTGGCACCTTAATGGGCGAACCATAGATACTAAATTCGGTCGTAAACTGAATATCGCCGTCAACTAAACTCACATCGGTCGATGTACCGCCCATATCAAATGAGATAAGCCGCTCAATCCCGGTGTTTTTGCCCAATTGCTGGGTAGCAACAGCGCCGCCCGCCGGACCTGAGAGAACAGTCTGCACGGCCTGCCTCGCCGCCGACATAGCAGAAACCAGCCCACCGTTAGACTGCATAATCCTTAAATTCCGCGCCAGCCCCTCGCCCATGCCGCTGGTCAGCTTGGCCAGGTAACTTGCAACCAACGGGGTTACAAAAGCATTAACAACTGTCGTTGAAAGACGCTCGTATTCGCGATACTCGGGAAGAATTTTATATGAGGCTGAAACGAAAAACCCGTTGTCTACCAGATAATTTTCGACCACTTGTTCGTGCTCGGGGTTAAGAAATGAGAATAGGAAACAGACGGCGACGGCATTGATACCCTTATCACTAAGCGCTCGCATCAACGAGCTAAGCCCGGACACATCAACCGGCCTGATGACCTCACCGCAAGAGCCGATACGCTCATCCACACCGAACCGGTAATCTCTGTCGACCAATGGTGCTGGCATATCGGCCCAGAAACTGTAAAGCCCGGGTCGATTCTGGCGTCCTATGTCGATTAAATCCGTAAAGCCCCGGGTAGTTACCAGCGCAACCTTTGCCCCTTTTCGCTCAAGGAGTGCGTTAGTCGCAATCGTTGAGCCGTGGATAATATCAGCGCTCTGGGTCTTCGAAGGCCCGATACCAAAATCCGTTTCATCCGGCAATAGGCCGAGTTCTTTTAGGCCGTTAACAACACCGATCTCCGGCTGTGGATGCGTTGAAAGAACCTTGTGAATGATATGCCCGCCATCCTGCCAGAGAACAAAATCGGTAAACGTCCCGCCTACATCTATGCCGATAACAATACTAATCTCAACCATCTGATGTGATAATTAAACACAACCGCTCTCATCCTCTACCATACTATTTCTTTAGTGGAATGAGTTATATTTCTGCAATTAAACCCTATTTTAACCGATAGATATCATCATTTTAAGCTGCTGGTCCTAATGAGATCTGGTTGATAAGTTCTTTGCAGAATACCGATAAGTCTTCGAGGAGACGTCCTGAGATGAGGTTGCCATCAACCCATACCGGTTCATTCTGGTACTGGGCGCCATTAATTTCAAGCTCGTAACGGATATCAGGCGATCCGGTAAGAAAATGCGTCGCTGCGACACCGGCATCTATAAGGTAGCGAACGCTCTGATCAATTGTCCCGATAATGATGCCGGTGTCGTGGGCATACCGGATGAGGTTGTGAAATTCTTCACTGGTTCTAAGGTCATCCGAGACGGAGCCATCGCTCAAGATAAGGGCATCAAAGTTAAAGTCGGGGATATCCTCAATACCCAAATCCGGCCTTATAAGTTCGTTGCCATTACTATCGATTAACTCTATATCGCTTCTTACGGCTGCAACTATTACGGGCTTATCCGCCCCTGTTAAACAGTCTCTAAGTTCGTGATAGACCTGAGCATTAAAGTTGTCCCCCAAGATGATCACTGTGCGTCCCCTTGATATGCTCATAAATTATCCCTCCAGGCTTTAATGATATGCTAATTTCTTTTCTCTACCCAGTGCTTCGTTGATCTCATCCATCCTCATCGTTACCTCTATCAGCTCTTGTTTAGCCTGGGTTACTTCAGGTGTCGCACAAAGACCGCCATAATCGTGTCGGCAGCGAAGCTTGCCTTTGAGTTCATGGGCTCTTTTCTCTAGCTCTTCATATTCTTTAAGCAATCTATCTGCATTCATTTTTCGCCCCTGGTGTTTTATATTATCGCTAATATAAGTCATAGGGATTTTGCAACTCGCTTGAGTCGTGCTTCTTCCTATCGTAGCGCATCTCGTAGCGCAGGGCTTTAGCCCTGCTAAAACTTATACGTGCACGCAGTAGCAGCCCTAAAGGGCTGCGCTACAATAGGATCTGCACCATGATGGCAGCCCTAAAGGGCTGCGCTACGATCTGGTGAAAACACTGTTGTTAAGGTGCCGTTTTAAGATGCAAAATCTCTGTGTCATAAATCAGACATTGTATCGCTTAGATTTAAGATATCTCCAAAACCACAAATAAGTACACCCTCAGCATGGAGATAAACCTCGCAGAAAGTAACAACCCGTAATCTTAAGGTCACCAGGGCAGGCTTCGGCAAATCTCCAGCAGGGTGAGATAGGCAGGCTAGGTTATAAGAACACGACCATCCTGTATAACCACTGGATTGATCGCGGGCTTTAGGTAAGATAAAGTAAAAAAGAAGGTACCTGTTTTCCATAGATTAAATACTACCGTCGCATACTGGGTAGAAAGGGCGATAAGCTTGTCTGTAAAGGACGATATAAAGAACCTTTTAGAAAATAAAGAATTCGATAAGTTGATTAGGCTAGCAGTTCAGGAAAAAGCTGTTGCTAGGCACCTGATCTCTTTCCTCTATAGCGAGAACGAACTATTGCATTGGCGGGCCGTAGATGGCTTAGGGATAATAGCAAAAGATCAGGCCATACTAAGCCCTGAGAAGGTCCGCGCTATCATCAGCCGTCTATTTCTTAATTTAGAAGATAAATCAGGCGGTAATGGCCTGGGCTCATTAGAGGCTATCGGGGCCATCATAGCAGCCCGCCTAAATCAACTGAGCGATCACATCCCGAAATTATTCTCCTATATCAGCGATGCTGGATTACGGAAAGGCCTACTCTGGTCTGTGCGACGCATTGGAGAACAACAACCTGATCTGCTAAAAGATTGGGTGTTTCACGTTGTCGGGCTACTGCGAAATCCCAGCAATACGACCAGGGGCCATGCGGCGTGGTCGCTAGGAGCTATTGGAGATACGAACATAAGGGTATTTGAGGGACTAATTGTTGACATAAATGAAACGCTTGAAGGATTACTGAATGATAAGAATCACATTCGCATCTACGATAAAGGAGAGCTTAGGGAAGCAACGGTGGGCGAACTAGCCAAGGAGTCCCTTGCTGCTCTGAAACGAGCGGCAAAGAAGCGCTGAAAAGACTGGGGTTCACCTGGATTTTTCTATTTAGCACTGTCAATTATGCCGATAACATCCTTCTCGACTGCTTCGGCTTCTTCTCTATCTACTTCTGGGAAGAACTGCGACATGGTTGCCGGTCTCATCGATGCAATTTTTACCTTGCCATCCTCTTCAAGGATATTAATCCTGCAAGGCATAAACAGAGAGACAAATCTACTCTTATTCAAAAAGTGATTGGCATGCTTACCGTTACAGATCTCAATTATCTTAAGTGGCTTCTGCTCAAATCCCTTAGCTGCCAACCTTTCGTTAATACCGATAACATTAAATACCATCCACCCCTTTTTCTCAACTGCACTTAGGACCGATACGGCAGCCTCATCAAAGCTCTTTTGTGTATTAACGATGTATGCAAAATCTTCTAACCTCATATACATCAACCCCTCATCTAGTAGGTACGTTAATCGTAAATATACCGTAGGGGGTATAGTTTTGTCAAACACTATTCGCGGGCCACAAATAATTCATTCCACTACGTACCAATCGAGCTAACTTTCGCTCTCTCCTTCATATCATTAAAAAGCTTTGTCATACCAACCTGTTAACATGGAAAAAAACTTACAACTTCGCTTTCATGCATCCCCATTGATTTAAGTAGGCCAATTTCGCTTCTTCGTTCAAATATAGCCATCATAATGGTATTTGCAATCCCCAGCGCGGCTAATGCAATCAAAACAAGTTGAGCTATCGTAGAGATAACCTTAACTATTCCAATTAACATGCAACCAAAGACTGATCCAGGCCATTCTCAAGATTGTTCGAGATAGTTTTTGTTCCTGGTAAGTATAAGCTTTTTATTGACGAGGCAGCATGCCTTCCAAAAAGATCTTCAGGATGTCGTCAATGGCCTTCTTGGGGGAGAAAAAACTTTGTGCCAGCAGGTTTCAGGGTCCAGAATGGTCCTCATGGAGGTCAAGTAAACGGCGGTAGCGATATCTGGATGAATGTCTTCCCTGAACACACCCTTTTCCATCCCATCTACGAGGATTCTTTTTAGGTATCCCTCTCTTTCCCTTCGAAAGCGGTCGATGCGCTCCCAAAGTGCGGGAGTGCTTTTCTTCATATCCTCCATGGCGGGTCGTTGGATACGGGACAGGACTCCGGTGATCGTGGTCACTACTAGCTGCAACTTCCTCACAGGGTCAGAGGTGCCCTTGAAGATTCCTTCCATCTGCTGTTCAACCCTCTGCAGCATCCGGTCGATCACCAGGGAAGCGATGGTTTCCTTGCTGGGAAAGACCTCGTACAATGTCTTCTTGCTGATACCGGCCTCGGCGGCGATGCTATCCACGCTCATTGACCGATACCCCAGGCGAAACATTTTCTCCTCTGCAATATCCAGCAGGCGCTCTCGCAGTTCTGGTGGTTGTGTCATCCGATTATCGACCTCTTAGGAAACTTAATATACTATAACAGTTTCCTTGGTTTCCATTGAACCATTTCCCTCTACTCCCTGTCAAGGCAGTTAAAAATTTCGTGTGAAACCGATAAAAGTTTAAAGTTTAAAATTGCTTAAATATAAAGCAAACAACGTGCAGCTACGTTGAGAAAAGGAAACCTTGGGGCGGCCTTAACGCACCAATCCTAAAGGATAGGCTATAATTAAAGAGCGGCTTCTTGGGTTTGTGGTCCGCAGCACAAAGAATATTGCCATCACGCACAGGGCCCTTTAGAGAGCTAGACCCCGCCTAACTACGGCAGACGATGGTCTAGCTCTCTCCTTTAGCAGAAGTTTATTATAAAGAGCTACATAGGACAGCTTTTTGTCTGCCAGGAATACCTGCGCATTGTATTTCTATAACAGCAGGATTGATAACAGTGGGATTGATTCTGCTTTTCGCCCACGCATACATCTGAAGACAGACGGGAATTATAATTTAAGCCCTGGACCCTATAATGCATTAGAGGACTTTTTGCATTCAGCCAAACAGAACCGGAGAGATTTATCTATGAGAAACTGGAAGTTATTAATAGCACTCGTCATAACCTTGCTCTTCTTTATCTTGTTTCTCAACTTTGAGAACAATAGCTTGACCGTTACCAACCTTGACGTAAAGCTTGATGACCTGCCCCCTAAATTTGATGGATACAAGATACTGCATATATCAGACCTTCATGGTAAATCGTTCGGCCCACGCCAGAGGGATTTGGTTGCAGCAATTAGTAAGACCAACCCAGACCTGATTGCGGTCACTGGAGATTTAATCGATCATAGGCGAAATAATGACGAAGCGGGTATTCTACTTCTGCGTCAAATAACGGGTATCGCACCGGTCTATTTTGTAACTGGTAACCATGAACAGCAATCTGGTAGGCTCAATTCGCTTGAAAACAGGCTAACAAAGTATGGAGTGAAAGTTTTAAGAAACAGCCATGCCAGTATCAACCGTGGAAATGAAAGGCTGTCTATCGTTGGGATGGACGATGTCGCAAAAAACGCAAAGCCATACGATTCAGATGCAATAGTGGTAAATGAGCTTAATCAAGCAATGGCCGACCTCCCTAAAAGCGATGTTACAATTTTGCTTGCGCACAGGCCAGAGAAATTCTCCATCTACAGCCTATACGGCGTAGACTTAATCCTCGCCGGCCACGCTCATGGGGGACAAATAGGACTTCCTTTAATAGGCGGCTTGTATGCCCCAGATCAGGGCTTCTTCCCAAAGTACATCTCGGGGCCATATAAGAAGCACAACTCAACAATGGTTGTTAGCCGGGGTTTAGGCAACAGCATAGCGCCACAGCGCATATTCAACCGCCCCGAGATTGTGCTGATTACCTTACGAAGATAGTGTTGCTAGGCTAAGCAGGAGCTGTTATCAAATGTTATAGATTAATCATCTTAAATGCAGCCAAAGAAGAAAATGGCTATAAGGGCTTCTATTCAAACAACTTATTGAGGTCGATTGATAACCCTGGGAATGTCTTAGAGGTTAATTGATCCTTTTCAGAAAGGCTTTGAGCCGGTTCAAAACTACCAGTGTCTTTCTCCAAAAGATAAATTTCAACCGTCTTTTCCTCAGGGTCAACAAGCCAGTACTCTTTTACGCCGAACCTAGCATATAATTTTTTCTTTTTGACAAGATCATAATAGCCGGAGGAGGGTGAGACTATCTCAACGACCAAATCTGGGGCACCCTTAACATTGTCTTCTGTAATAACATCCTGTCGCTCTTTTGAGACGAACAAAATGTCTGGTTGTACGACATTTTCTTCATCAAAATAAACATCGTAAGGAGCGTAAAATATTACACCTGCGTTATTTTCTTTGACATAGCTCATTAATAAAAATCCTAATTCTGCAGAGATTCTCTGATGCTTTGTTTTAGGCGATGGCACCACGATGAGTTCCCCTCCAATTAACTCATATCGCTTGTCTTCCGGGATGCGCAGGTAATCTTCATACGTGTACTTGGTCTTCTTTTCTGCTGGATAGGCCACTAACAATCGCCCTTTCCTTATCCTTTCTTAAAGCTCATTTTATCTCAGGGTACTGTGTTTATCAAATATTCCATAGGCAGGCAATTGCAAAAATTCTAATATTTGTAGAAATTTTATAACTCAAGCTCTAAATAAGATTAGAGGTTGTGTGGTAGCTGATTGCTTATAGTTCTTACACCAGATGTTCGATTTTCCCTACTCGCAGCTGATTCACCCCACGTTTCGTGTTAGCAATATTGTAACCGGCGATCCTCAAGCTCATCTTCAACAGTGCAATTTTAAAACCCCCAGCTAGATGGGCATTTTTAGCCCATAAAAATGAAGCGTGGCGTTAGGTTTTAGCTTCCACAACCGATGGGGGTACAGCAACGCCCACTGCCTTGAAGACCTTGCTCGCAACACCCTGAAGGGGACTTCTTAAGTGAAAGATTTTTGTATCCTGGACGATCTCAACCGCATAGAGGGCGTCCAAGTCCTAGCGGACCTCATCCCACCCACAGGCGCCCCCAAGCTGTGCACGAAGCTCCTTTAAAAGGTAAAGCGTAAGAAATGAGATAAAGACATGACCCTGAATTGTAGCATCACCCTGGTG
>JACUUO010000130.1 GCA_014859275.1 Actinomycetota bacterium
CGGGGAGTAAAATCGGGCAACAGGTGACCGGGTTACCGGGACTAGGGTCCAGGGATGTGGGTAAGAGATGTGGGAATAGTTGCCCAGTGCTGCAGTGCTGTAGGGGCGGAGTTTATCTCCGCCCGTAGTTGCCCGATTCATCGGGCGTATTAATGTGGGTAGAAGATGAGGGATTAGCCAAGGGCCAAGAGCCACTGGCCAATGTAGCTCAGGGCTTTAGCCTGATACTGGAGAGAAGACAGAAGATAGAATCCAGGAGCCAGAATCCAGGAGCCAGAAGAAAAGAATCGTAGCCCAGGGCTTTAGCCCTGATAAAGAAGCAGTAAAAAGCTATAAATTATTTAGTCAGGTATTGATAATATCAAGTAGCAAGTAAGTGCAATCCTTCTTAGCTGACGGCTGATAGCTACTTTAAAATAGAGAGGTGATAATGGCTGAGTCGGCTATAAAGTTCGGAACAGACGGGTGGCGCGCGATTATGAACGATACATTCATAATATCGAACGTGCGGATTGTTGCTCAGGCTATAGCGGATTATTTGATAGAGGAAGGTTTGAATGATAAGGGTATAGTGATTGGTTACGACACCCGCTTTTTTTCCGAAAGATTTGCATCAGAGTGTGCTTCCGTTATGTTGGGTAATGGTATTCCAGTATATATGCCAAGGCGGGCATTGCCGACACCCATCACTGCCTACTCGATAAAGGTCTATAATACAGCTGGGGCTATAATGCTTACGGCAAGCCATAATCCACCAGAATATAACGGTATTAAATTTATCCCAGAGTATGCCGGTCCAGCAAGCCTGGAGATAACAGGAAAAATCGAGCGTTTTATTAAGGCTAATATAGAGAGCAACCGCCTATTAATAGCTCCACCGGATGGTCACGAGCTCTTGCATGAAGTCGAACCTTTCCCGAGCTATACGCAACATATATCAATGTTGATCAACTTCGATAAATTACGCGAGATTAAATTGAAGGTGGTTTTGGATCCGATGTTTGGTGCGGCCCAGGGCTTGATGGACACATTGCTTGCAGAGGCCGGATGTACGGTTGAGACGATACACAATCGTCGTGATCCGTTGTTCGGAGGGTCGTACCCCGATCCGAGCGAGAAACGTCTTTCTGAGTTACGGAATGAAATTATAAGGACCAAGTCCGATATTGGGCTTGCGCTTGATGGCGATGCCGATCGGTTTGGCGCAGTTGACTTCAATGGCAAGTATATTACGCCGAACCAGGTACTAAGCTTGGTGGCGGTACATCTTTTGAAAAACCGGGGAATGAAGGGCAGTATTGTAAGAACCGTGGCGACAACCCATCTCTTAGACGAGATCGCGAGGGACAACAATATCGAGGCAATTGAAATGCCGGTTGGCTTCAAGTATATCGCTCAGGTTATGATGGAGCGACCGGTTGTAATTGGGGGAGAGGAGAGCGGAGGATTAAGTATTCAGGGGCATATCCCAGAAAAGGATGGTTTACTGGCAGATCTACTCCTTGCTGAAGTGGTGGCGTATGAGCAGAAACCGCTCTCTCTAATACTTGATGAGATTTACGACAGGTACGGAAAATTCTATTCAAAGCGCCTGGACATTCGCTATCCGACCGACAGGAAAGATGAATTGCTCGATAACTTGAAAAACAGACCGCCCGCTGCAGTTGATGGGGATAAGGTTGCGGAAATCCGGTTGATTGATGGAGTAAAGTATATCCTAGAAAGTGGTGACTGGATACTGGCAAGACCATCGGGCACAGAGCCGCTCGTAAGAGTTTATATTGAATCAAGAGATGAGAATCGCTTCGCTAATCTAGAGAGCTATGCCCACCAGATAATTGCGTAGTAATAGGGGCCAGGTCCGATCTATGGACTCTTTTAATAACTTAATAACTTCCGCACGACAAAGCTTAAGTTTTATCTAATTACGGCATCGGAAGTGTTTAAATGCTAAAATTATATAAACCCACCTTATGCTTATTTATCAATTAGAGCAGGTTATGGCATATTCTAACTCTCTTAGCAATCATATATACTGGTATATTATGTTCGTTGAGGTAGTAATTTGAAAAAGAATTGGCATCTTTCGCTGGTGCTCGTCTATATGGTGCTCGGGGTTCTTCTGGCAACATCATTTAACACACAACAAGAATACTACGAATCGCTTAATACACCGCGAAAAAAAGATCTTATAAACACTATGCGCAAGCTTGAGAGTGAGAGAGACCGCTTCAAAAAGCAGATCGAAGACGATCGCAAGCAGGTTTTAAGATATGAAGAGGTCGCGGCGAAAGAACAAGGCATCCAAGCTTCGTATACCAAAGAACTCGAGAGAACAAAAACAGCAGCAGGCCTGGTTCAGGCTAAAGGCCCTGGTTTGGTTGTAACGCTTAGCGACAACCCGCAATACCCAAAAGATGGTCAACCGAATAACTATATAATTCACGATTATGATATACGAGCTGTTGTAAATAGTCTTTGGGTGGGCGGCGCGGAGGCGATATCAATAAATGGGCAGAGGTTAATATCGACATCATCCATACGTTGTGCCGGCGTAACGATATGGGTGGATTCAGAGGGATTAGTGCCACCATTTGTAATAAAAGCTATAGGCGATCCCAGGAAGATGATGAGCGCATTGAATGCGGATGATAAGACAAGGCAGCTATTAAATGAGGTTGCCGATTTGTACGGGCTATTTAAAAAAATTGAACAAAAGGATGAATTGGTCGTGCCTGGCTATACGGGTGCTCTGCCTGTAGATAATGCGAGGATTATTGAAGGAGGCTAGGTGCTACCTCTGGTCGGTTTATTAGTTGGCATAGGAATTGGGCTGGCGCTGGATATACCTATACCGGTAGCCTACTCCAAATATCTCGGGGTTGCCGTACTGGCGGCTCTGGACAGCGCTATCGGAGGCTTACGTGCCAATCTGGAGATGAAATTTAATGAAAAGCTTTTTTTTACCGGGTTTTTTAGCAATACATTGATGGCTGCATTTATAGTCTTCATGGGTGATAGACTGGGGATCGAAGTACTCTATCTCGCTGCTGTTGTTGCTTTTGGCGTAAGGTTATTCCAGAATCTAGCGCTTGTGAGAAGGCATTACTTCCAAAGACGGCACTGGGAGTAGAAAATATTGAAACACCTTCGAGATTTTTTTTCGGTACTAAATACGAAGACAAAAAGGACACAGGTGGCGATAGCAGCAGTTTGTATGCTAATCGGGGTTTTGATCGTAACTCAACTGCGCGTCCATCAAACAGCCTCTCAAGCGCTTCAGGCGGCGACTGAATCTGACTTAAGCCAAATCGTAAATAATTTAGATAGCGAGATAAATGCGCTAAGGGCTGAAGCGGCAGATTTACGGCTTCAACTTTTTAAAATAGAGCGGGCCAGTAATGATAGCGGGGCTATTCTGAAAGAGACGTCCAAAAATTTAGATAAGCTAAAGGTGATCGCAGGTTTGACAAAAGTGGACGGACCAGGGATTAGGGTGCTGATAACAGATGAGGATAGGTTGCTCAACTCCTACGATCTTATCGATATTATATCCGAACTTAGGAATGGAAGAGCTGAAGCAATATCGATAAACGGTATCAGAGTGGTTATCAAAACTGGGATCACACAAAACGGTGGTAATATTTTTATCGACCGAAAATCTGTTTCACCACCATATGAGGTGCTCGCAATTGGGGATCCTGAGGCGCTGCATAAGGCTCTGGTTATTGCCGGTGGCATTAGAGATATGTTATATCCATTGCCGGGAGTGTCTTTATATATAAACAAGGAGGCCGATATAAGTATTAATGCAATGGTTAGTAAAAACCCGGAGTAATAATTATATCTTCATCAAAGCGGATGGCTGGGGATTTCATAAATTGTTATTAGGTTATAGGATTGAGCGCTAATATGAAACGGATACTAGAAAAATCGTGGATACGAATACCTCTTCTTGTAGTGGCTACGGTTTTACTCATAACAGTGGGGCTTGGGGTTACCGATGCGGCCCTTTTCACGAACAAGATTCACAAGGGCGTAGAGATAGGCGGTATCCCTATGGGTGGCAAGACAAGAGCTGAGGCTATTAAGGATATAGATAAGCTCGCGGATGTTTTAGAGAGCAAGCCTATTGTTATTGGATACCAGGATAGAACCTGGTCGGCTAGCCCCGGGGGTCTAAATGCCCGTGTCGATCGAGAAAAAACTGCGAGGAAAGCGTTCAGCATTGGTCGGAGGGGAGATACTGCGGAGATAATCAAAGAGCGGCTTAACCTGTGGTTTAAGAAAAAAGATGTTAAACCAATTTTCAATCGTGACCGCAATAAGCTTGATGTGTTTATGAGTAACATCGCTAAGGATGTTGATAAACCATTTGTGGATGCCACTATCAAGGTTGCCGGTGACGACCGTATTGTTGTTACAAGCAGTGAGAAAGGGCGAAAAGTTGATAAAAAAGTCCTATCTCTAGAAATGTTAGAGGCATCTGCATCAAGGGGGCCAAGGCGGATAGACCTGCCAGTCAGGATTGTAGAGCCAGATATACATGAGGATGATTTATCAGTAACTAAAGAAGTAGTAAAGCAGATGATTAAAGCTCCGGTTACCATTAGGTATAAAGAGGAGAGCTGGTCAATTACCCAGAAACAAATAATAGATTGGATTAGTTTTAACAAAACGAGAATTAGAGATAGCTGGAAATTGGATGTTAACCTCGATAGAGATAAGGTTGCAAGTTACCTTAAAAAAATTACCGCAACAGTCGCCACTGAGCCGAAAGATGCAAAGTTTGATGTAAAAGGGGATGTAGTTGTTATTGTCCCAAGCCAAGCAGGGCTAAAAGTCGATATCGAAAGGGCAATCACCGGAGTTAATGATGCATGTAAATTAGCTGAAGAGAGATACGTGATGCTCTCAACCGAGGTTGTAGAGCCGAAGCTAACTACTGAAGATGCGCAAAGGATGGGTATCAAAGAAAAGATCTCCAGCTACGCGACGTACTTTAACCCGCGCCAAGCATCCAGGGTCAATAATATTAAAACCCTCGCCCGTGCACTCGATGGCATTATAATAGCACCTGGCGAAGTATTCTCGTTTAACGGCAAGATAGGTCCGAGAAGCGCCAGTAAGGGATATGAGGAAGCGATGGCAATAATCAATGGTGAGCTTGTCCCAACGCTTGGAGGTGGCATATGCCAGGTAGCGACGACCCTGTTTAACACTATATTCTTCGGTGGGTATGAGGTTGTAGAGCGTCATAATCATAGCCTATTTATTAGCCACTATCCCACAGGAAGAGATGCAACGGTCTCTTATGGTGGTCCTGATTTAAAATTTAAGAATAACAGCCCTACACATGTCCTTATAAAAGCCTGGGCAACATCAAGCTCTATCACGATCAATTTTTATAGTACGAACCAGGGGATAAAGGTTGAGTACTCAACCTCAGCACCGAGTAATTTTAAGAATTACCCGGTAAAATATATAAACGATCCGACACTTCCCAGGGGTGTTACCAAGGTAAGAGACAAAGGCGTTGCAGGTCGAGATATTACGGTTTACAGGACTATTACTAAAAATGGCGCGGTTGTAAAGAAGGATAGATTCTTTAGTAGATATAAGCCGCAAACGGCAGTCATTATTGTTGGAACCGGGTAAGAATCTGAAAGCCCTAAGGAATCTGAAAGCTCTAAGTTATAATCATGATCTTATGTTTAAGTAGGGGAGGTTAGAAAAGTGTGTTTTAAGAGATAATCAATCCTCAGTTAGAAAATTACTTAAGCCAGAGATCTCAAATATCTTCCTAATTGTGCGGCTGGCGTTAATTAACTTGACCGTCTCAAGCTGATTGGCTATTCTTGTTACAAGCTGCAGGAAAGCACTATCGACATATTGCACCCAGTCGCAATCGATAGTGACCCTTTTGATCTCAGGCGTCAGGTGATCCCAGATGATTTCTTGTAGGTTGGAGATTGCATACATATCTAAATCACCCTGGAGGCTGACGAGCAACTCGGAGTCAAGTTTGATTATCTGGCAACTGAAATTCTCAGATGTTCTCACTTTACACCCTCCGAGTTATTTTGGGTGACGAAATGACAATCGTACAGATCCAGCTTAAGGTGTAAGTTATTTACACCCGAATTATACCCACAGGTGTAACCACTAAACCATATATTCAGATAATAGAGTTATTTATATTTGAGCCATCCATTGCAATATCCATAACGATAAGCTTGGATTATTGGGTAAGATTTTAAGAATAAAACTTGCTGCACTACCCAGATTAAAAGGAGTTCCTTGTGCTGGATCATCTATCTGTTGTATATAAATACTAAGACATATTAGCCTGGGGATTAAAGCTACAGTTGTAGCAGAGTTTTAATCCAGCGGGAACTCCCCGTTCGTAAGGACGGGGATGTGAGCAGGATCC
>JACUUO010000131.1 GCA_014859275.1 Actinomycetota bacterium
GGGCTCATACGCCCGATAAATCGGGCAACTACGGGCGGACACAGGGTCCGCCCCTTCTGATTACCTGTGGTCTCTATCCCTCATCGACATTGGCATCTTGGCACATCCAAAAGTTAGTGGTTCATAGTTAGTAGTTAATAGAGCAGTACCTACATCTCTTGCCCATATTAACTGGTAACTATAGCACTGGGTAACTATTCCCACATCTCTTTCCCTCATCACCATTGGCACCTTGGCACTTCAAGACAGTACCCACACCTCTTGACCCTGGTCTCTGGCCCCCGGACCCTTATAATAGTTCTTTCTGCTTTATCCAAGCCATCATTGAGCGGAGTTCTTTACCAACCCGCTCAATCAGATGATCGGACTCTTTCTTCCTCATAGCCTTTAAGACAGGCTGATTTGCCCTGTTTTCAAGTATCCACTCACGGGCAAACCGCCCCGCTTGGATATCATCAAGGATGCGCTTCATCTCTTCGCGCGTCTCCTTTGTAATAATTCGTTTACCGACAGTTATGTCGCCATACTCAGCGGTATTGCTAATCGAGTAGCGCATACCCGAGATACCCTGCTCGTAGATCAGATCGACGATTAGCTTTAGCTCATGGAGGCACTCGAAATAGGCAACCTCTGGCTGGTAACCAGCTGCAACTAAGGTATCAAAACCAGCGCGAATGAGTTCGCTTGTTCCACCGCATAGAACCGCCTGCTCCCCAAATAAATCGGTCTCAGTCTCTTCTTTGAAGCTCGTTTCAATAACCCCAGCCTTAGTGGCCCCAATACCTTTAGCATAGGCGAGCGCAATAGCTTTTGCATTGCTGGTAGCATCCTGGTGCACAGCTATGAGGGCCGGTACCCCGATTCCCTTTTCATACATACGGCGGACGACATGGCCCGGGCCCTTAGGGGCGATCATGAAGACATCCACATCTGAGGGTGGGACTATCTGGTGGAAGTGGATATTGAAGCCATGGGCAAAAGCCAACGCCTTGCCAGGCGCCATATGTTGCTTTATATCTTTCTCGTATACTGCAGCCTGGATCTCGTCTGGCACCAAGATCATTATCATACCGGCAACATCTGCGGCCTCGCTTACCGTTGCAGCAGGTAGGTTGCATTTCAAACACTTCTCCCAGGACTTGCCATCCGAACGTAGGCCAACCACTACGTCGATACCACTTTCATGGAGGTTGAGCGCATGTGCATGACCCTGGCTTCCAAATCCGATTATTGCAACCTTCTTACCTCTTAAAATTCCAAGATCTGCATCTTGGTCGTAATAGATTTTGGCCATATCACCCTCCGTGCATTTTATTAGTTAACCTTCTGATTATATCACAATTCCCTGGTTGTTGAGACTGCATCTAGTAGTCCTGTCATCTAGTAGTCTTAGTAGTCCCCGGCTAGTAGTCTCTCAGTCCCTCAACGCAGCTGTCCAATGTATCCATACCAACGCACCAATGTGCTGCAGTCCCAATAATTATCCGTAGTTGCCCGATTCATCGGGCGATCTCTCATCCTACATAACACGTAGTTGCCCCATTTATGGGGCGGACTTTAGCAGTGCTGCAGTCATCCAGTGCCAATGTTCCAATGTGCCAAAGTGCTGCAGTTAAGTGTAAGCACAAGATGTGGGTCCTAAGGTGTGGGCCTGAGATTCTTCGGTCGCTATCGCTCCCTCAGAATGACAGAAAAGCTATTAGCTATTAGTTAGTGGTTCATAGTTAGTAGTTCATAGAGTAAGTACCCACATCTCTTACCCACTCATTGTCTATTGGCTAATTACCCACACTCTGCAGCACTGCAGCACTGGGTAACTATTCCTATATCTCTTACCCTCATCAACATTGGCACATTCGTACCTTGGTACTTTAAGACAGTACCCACACCTCATTCCCACACTCTGCAGCACCGCAGCACTGAGTAACTAATCCCACACTCCTAGCTTCACTGGCATTGGCACGTCAAGACAGCACTGGCTACTTACCATTGGTCACTTCAGCTAGCTTACCTCTTGCCAAGGCAATCTTGCCTGTCCTGACCAGCTCTTTAATGCCATAAGGCCTTAAAAGATCCTCAAGAGCCTGGATCTTATCCGCGGTCCCGGTAATCTCAATAGTTAGAGTAGATTTGCTCACGTCTATGATGTTAGCCCTAAATATGTTTGCGGTCTCAACTACTTCCGCCCTCGCATTCGACGGCACATTTACTTTGATAAGAACCAGCTCGCGCTGGACCGAATCCTTCGGATCGAGATCGCTTATTTTGAGAACATTTACCAGTTTGTATAGCTGCTTGGTTATCTGCTCCAGCTTAAGATCATCCGCATCCACAACGATCGTCATACGTGAGATTTCTGGGTCTTCGGTTGGACCAACAGCCAAACTGTCAATGTTAAATCCCCGTCTGCTGAAGAGGCCGGAAACCCTTGCTAAAACGCCCGGTTTATTCTCTACAAGAACCGATAGGATATGATTCATTCTCCTCTTCCTCCTCATCAATCATCTGGCTAAGTGAAGCCCCTGGGATTCCGCCGAGCATCTCGTCGATAGATGCACCCGGTGCGACCATCGGGAACACATTCTCTTCCCTGGCTACAGCGAAATCTATCAAAACAGGTTCTCGTGACTCAATAGATTGCCCTAGAACCGCCTCCACGTCTTCTACCTGCGTTACCTGGATACCCTTAATTCCATAGGCATCGGCCAATTTTACAAAATTGGGCGTGCCTACGTTGAGATCGACCTGAGAATACCTTCTGTTGTAGAAAAGCTCCTGCCATTGACGGACCATCCCAAGGTAACCGTTATTCAGTATGGCAATTATTATCGGAAGTTTATTTGCGGCAACCGTCGCCAGGTCCTGTGACACCATCTGGATACTTCCATCCCCATCTATATCAAATACCAGAGCATCCGGGCGACCAATTTGCGCTCCAATAGCTGCTGGAAGACCAAACCCCATTGTTCCCAGTCCACCTGATGATATAAAGCTTCGCGGCTTATTTGCGCTGTAAAACTGGGCTGCCCACATCTGATTTTGGCCAACACCTGTAGTTACTATTGTTTCTCTGCCCTTAGATAACTCGCTTATCTTGTCAACAACATATTCCGGCCTTATAACCCCATCCTGGTGGTAGTGGAGCGGATACTTTTTCTTCCAGGTAGCGATCAGCTCGTACCACCCCATTTTATCCGCATGCAGTGTTGAAAGCTTCTTAATTGCGGCGATAAGATCGGTGAGCACCACCTTCGAGTCGCCGACAATTGGTATATCAACCGGAACATTCTTGCCGATCTCCGCAGGGTCTATATCAATGTGGATTATTTTTGCATGAGGGGCAAACGTCGAAACCTTGCCGGTAACGCGATCATCAAAGCGCACGCCGACCGCAAGAATAAGATCGCTATCCATTATCGCATAATTCGCATAGCGCGTCCCATGCATACCGAGCATCCTCAGGCTAAGCGGGTGATCGTCTGGAAAAACACCCTTACCCATCAGGGTCGTCGTTACCGGTATTTGAGCCAGCTCGGCGAGTTCTTTTAACTCATCCCAAGCCCCTGCTTTGACGATCCCTCCACCTGCGTAGATAACCGGCTTTTCCGCCTGGACAATGAGCTTTGCCGCCTCCTTTATCTGCTTTGCATGACCCTTATAGGTCGGTTTGTATCCGGGTATGGTGAAATTCTTCGGGTACTTAAAATCTATCTCCGCCTTTGATATATCAACTGGAATATCAATAAGCACCGGACCTGGCCTGCCGGATCCGGCAAGCTGGAAGGCCTGTCTTACTATAACTGGCAGCTGGTTAACATCTTTTACAAGGTAATTATGCTTTGTTACCGGTATCGTTATACCAGTAATATCAGCCTCCTGGAATGCATCAGTACCGAGGACATGCGTGGCCACCTGACCTGTTATCGCGACCATTGGTATGGAATCCATCCATGCATTGGCAAGAGCGGTAACAAGATTCGTGGCCCCGGGCCCCGACGTCACGAGGCAGACGCCTACCTTTCCGGTAGCCCTCGCATACCCATCCGCCGCATGACCTGCGCACTGCTCATGCCTTACCAGGATGTGACGGATAGTTGCGTTATCAAAGAGCGCATCGTAGATGGGTAAAACCACCCCGCCGGGGTAGCCGAAGATTACGTCTACGCCCTCCATCTCCAAACTCTTGATCAATGCTTCTGCTCCTGTAATGCGCATTTACATCACCTCCTGGTTTTATTAGCGATCAGCTGATAGCTACTCTATAATCGCTCCCTTTGCAGCGGATGACACCATCCGCGCATAAAGGGCAAGATATCCTTTTTTAACTTTAAGCTCTGGGGCACACCAATCTTTTAACCTTGCCTTTATTTCGTCATCCGAGAGATTTATATTTAGCTTTCTGCCCGGGATGTCTATTTCTACAATATCTCCGTCTCTCAGCACGGCGATCGGACCCGCCTCCTGTGCCTCGGGGGATACATGACCGATTGCGGCACCCCGTGTCCCACCTGAGAAGCGGCCATCGGTAACCAGAGCGACCTTATCATCTAGTCCCATGCCGGCAAGTGCGGATGTCGGAGTGAGCATCTCGCGCATACCTGGGCCACCTTTTGGACCCTCGTAGCGGATAACAACGACATCTCCAGGATTGATTTTGCCGCCGAGGACCGCTTCAGTTGCCGCTGGCTCGCCATTAAAGACCCTCACAGGCCCAGAGTGCTTCAACATATTCTCAGCCACCGCCGATTGTTTCACAACGGCGCCATCCGGTGTCAGGTTGCCAAATAGTATCGCTAAACCACCGGTTTTCGAATATGGATTACTGAGCGGGCGAATAACATCAGCATCAAGAACTTGTACTCCTTTTAGATTATCGGCAAGTGACTTACCGGTCGATGTTACAACATCTGGATACAGATGGCCGCCCTTGCTGAGTTCAGCCATAACGGCCATAATACCCCCGGCTCTATAGAGATCTTCGATATGATGGTGCCCAGCCGGACTTATTCTGCACAGATTCGGCGTGCTCATGCTAATCTCATCTACCATACCGAGATCAAAATCGAGGCCTATTTCATGGGCGATAGCCGCCAGGTGCAGCACGGTATTAGTTGAGCCACCAAGAGCCATATCCACTGCAAGCGCATTTCTAAATGCCTCTTTGGTGAGTATCCTGCCAGGTGTAATGTTGCTCTCCAGCAGGCTCATAACCGCAATACCCGCCTGCTTGGCCAGCCTGATCCGCTCGGAATAGGGTGCCGGAACCGTTCCGTTGCCTGGCAGACCCATGCCGAGGGCCTCAGTCAAGCAATTCATAGTATTTGCAGTAAACATACCAGCACACGAACCACAAGTCGGACAGGCATAACTTTCATATTCTTCAAGCTCTTCATTCGACATCCTGCCGGCACCAACAGCACCAACCGCTTCAAAAACGCTGATTAGATCGATATCCTTACCTCGATATTTTCCGGCAAGCATCGGTCCACCGCTAACAACTATGCCCGGGATGTTCATCCGGGCAGCAGCCATCAACATTCCCGGCGTAACTTTATCGCAACTCGGGATGAGGACCAGTGCATCAAAACGGTGCGCCTCGGCGATGAGTTCTATTGAATCGGCAATTACCTCCCTGCTCGGAAGAGAATATTTCATCCCAGGATGATTCATCGCGATCCCATCACAGATGCCAACGGTTGTAAACTCAAATGGTGTTCCACCGGCCAGGCGAATACCGGCCTTTACAGCCT
This sequence comes from Actinomycetota bacterium, assembly GCA_014859275.1. Classification (GTDB taxonomy): domain Bacteria; phylum Actinomycetota; class Aquicultoria; order Aquicultorales; family Aquicultoraceae; genus Kmv33. Next base: position 5,751 of record JACUUO010000131.1, read on the forward strand.
CAGCAATCTTGTCGAGATGGATATGTCCCGGCACTATGTCATTGGTCGAGTTTGCAACACCGATAAATGGACGACGGATCTCCTCGTCGGTAAGCCCGGTCGCCTTAAGCAGCGACCTGTGGGGCGCCCTCACAACTCCTTTTTTAACCTCATCACTTCGATACGCCATTGTTCCTCCTAATAAAAAACCCCCCAATCCCTTATGGGACGAGAGGACTCTCACGCGGTACCACCCAAATTCAGCACAGCCGACTATAATTTAAGATCGGCCTGCCGCTCTTATTGCCCGTAACGTGGGCTTCCGGATCAAACTACTAAGCGCTTCCTACTTTTCAGATGATCGACTCCGGGACGACGTTCGACTTACATCCTATACCAGGCCTCACACCACCCCCGGCTCGCTCCAATAGTTTGAAAGCCTACTACTCCCCTTCATAGTCTCTATCCTTGTAAGTTCTTTTGTTCTTTATTGTACGGAGAATATTAGAGGATTATACTGAACGCATGGTCGGGTGTCAATATTAGTTAGTCCGTTTCTGGTTAGTTTTTAT
>JACUUO010000132.1 GCA_014859275.1 Actinomycetota bacterium
GCTAGTGGGGTGGCCGCGCAGCCAGCCAGGGCAGCGGCCAATATTGCCATAGTTAAGGATGCTACTCTTTTCATTACGTCCTCCTGCTTTTATTAAATATTCTCATGAGGTTGAGAATATGCAAGAGGAAAACAAAATTTAATCATTATAAATCAATAGTTTGTACTGATAGCACATTCTATTAAAATGAGCCTCGCTTAAAACTAGATACTGCGTAGATTCATACTAGCTCCCAATTTAGGGGTTTGAGCCAACTGGAACCTGAGGCTTGATTGCAGCTTTAATTTGCTGGTAAATATTAATCTGTGTATCTTCCTTAACCTCTAGGGTTACCGCTAAACCATATGGAATTGACTCGTCTAGTCGGTTGGTTGCATCTTTCTTACAGATAACCCGCAAAACTAACGAGTCTCCCTCCTGGAAAGCGGAAATCTCGTTTTTGCCTTCTAACACCTCGTGTTGAACTGTACCTCTCAATACTTGGTTATGATCAGCATCTTGTCTTTTTACCTTTAAAGGCGTCTTGTCCCAATTAGTTCCACCCGATTCAATATTAAGTTTTGCTTCTCTTAAGTTCCGATGGTCAGGATTTATCGGAGATAGCCATGCGAGAGTAATAGCAAGACGTCTCCATAATTTTTCGCCAGAAAGGTCACTTGGTAGTGGGAACTTATACTCGTGAATTTCATCTTCTCGAATTTCTCCACATCCAATTACCGTTGCCCTTTGGGATGTGCATTCGAGTACCCTCGTTACATCAGGAGTACCATAGCCCGTATATCTAGATATAACTTCCTTTATCCGACGAGAGTTAGAACTATTTTTGAGCGATTCAATTAAAGTTTTCTTTGTACTTTCCGGATGTCTCGCTCCATGTACTAATAACGCTTTAATGACGACACAAATAAGGTCATCCGGGATCTCCTCATTTTCGTCTTCCCTGAGACTAACCAGCATGTCGTATATATTAATACCGGCACGAGTAGCCAAAGCGGCAGCATTACTTGAACCCTTTGTAAATGACGTACTTGATAATTCACCTTGCTGTGATCCGTCAGATGCAACTCTTTGGCCAGGCCCTATAGCTGTAACTTTATGGACCTGGTATGTAGTATCCCTATCGAGCATAGGCGGTCTATAGAGCTGTCTTCCTCCAGGCAAGAAAATTTCCGGTTTTAATGATTTTCGGAACCCATATCCTAATCTTGATACCGGACTGAAAATTTCATTGCTCGGAAGTATATCTTCTCTACCATTCGCAACATATTCTCCAAAATCATCAGCATGCAGTGCTCCGATAGTTAGAGAATTTAGCGATTCAGCTGGGGAGATAAGCCTTCTAGAGGACAAATCTTTCGATGCGGCTCTCAAAAAAGAAGATAGTCTCTCGTCATCTGTTTGGGCTCGAAAATCATTATGGTTCACGCCTAAATCAATCGGGTTTAGACAATTGCCAGAGCTCACACAGAACAAAATACGGTATTTCCAAGATAGCCAATCAAGAAGTCTCGCCCAAGGACTCGGTGTATGAATAAAAGGTCTTTCGGGATCTCCCATAGACAAGTTAATCAATCGAATGCCCGTGGGCTGTGAAGTGTCTGACCCCTCCACCAGGTGTTTTATAGCTATATGAAGTCTATCCTCAAAAAAGGTATCATCCGGTATATGTTCGCTTCTATCTTGCGTTCTAGGGTCTGGCTGCATTATTGGGATGCAATATAACTTCCTAGTCAGCGGTTCAAAATCTTCAGAGCTCATATCGCCATAGAGTATTAGCGACGCCATGCTAGTGCCATGTTTTCGATCACCAGGCTGATAATGACGCTCTAATTCAAAAATATCATCAATTAGTACTCTGTCTTTGAGGGCTTCATGCTGTAACAGGGGGAAGCCGTCGATAAGAGCGGCAACTGGCCCTTCTTCCGAAGGAATGTCTGGAAATTCGAATGGCATCCCTTCATCATCTTCAGCGGGAGCAAGACTTTGTCCTGTTGGACGAAAATACATAATCCCCGGAAAGGTTATTAGTTGTATTTCGTTACTTTTCTCTTCAGTATTATCAATACTCTCGAGTATACTTTTAATACTGCTTGCTGGTAGTTCAGCTTTTACTGCATGAAACGATATTTCAGAGTAATTTATAAAGGAACTTAATGGTCGACCTCCTAGCTCATCCAAAAGCTGGGTAATAGCGCTCTCAATTCGCGATCTAACTTGGGAATTTTTTCTATAGAACAGCTCTATTTGGAAAGAAATTTTCTCGTCCGGATCTATTGGATTTAAATAATCTTCCCACCTATCGACCATGCCAGTCTCAATAAGTGTCTCTTCAATCCCCCATCTACGAATCGTCAATAACCGATCAAATACATCTCGCCATTTTGTCTTACCTGTGGGCAGTTGCTGATTCTTTTCCCATTTTTCCCAGAGACTCAGTAATTCTTCAAGGGCAGTTTGACTTGTCATGGAGAGAAACATTCTACCAGTTACCGGTTTATCGACTCGCTCTCCTTTACTGTTTAATTGGTAAAAGTCATCTGTTGGTTCTATATCGTCGATATCCCACTCACCGAGCCATTCCATACCGGCTGATTCTATTGCTTGCTTAAAGTCATCAACGCTTCCCGCAATTTCTATTACCAGCACAGTTTCAGGTTCTAGACCAGCAACGGCTCCAGATACATTAGCTGCATACTCTTGAAAGTCTCTCTTAAGAGAATCAATTTGACCGCTAAGTCTTCCTACTTGGTTCGCATGGCTTGGAAAACTAGGTTGACTTACTGGGAAACCTTTTCCCTTTTCAGGAGGAATTACTGAAGCGTTAGGAAATACTATAAGGGGTAGATGATCAGCCATGCTAAATCCTTTTATTTTTATCCGTTAGTTTTTAATTCAAAAGAGCCATTCTCACTTTTCGGCATCAATCTACCTCGCCACTGCTCAATTTTAATTTTAACTATTGATCTTGCGTTGTCGGTTCTTCTATCTAGTACGGCTCGTCTTATAACACTTAAACAGAATTCCTCTACCTCAGCGAAATTAGATCCAAGTAGGGATTTAGCTAATGTTTCATGCGCATAACCGAAGTTAACGCCAGACCGGTTAGCTACCGATTCGATAAAATCCGATAATTGTGCTCTACTCGGCTTAGGAAGCTCTATTCTTAGTTGAAATCTTCGCCAAACCGCTCTATCTAAAAGTTCAGGGTGGTTACTAGCAGCAGCGAGTACAACATAGTCTGGCAACTCATCAAGTTGCAATAATAGTGAGCTAACGACCCGCTTTATTTCTCCTGTCTCGTGGGTGTCACCTCTTTCTTTTCCTAGCGTTTCAAACTCATCGAAAAACAGTACACATCGTTGGCTTTTTACATACTCTAGTAGGTTTTTTATCCGTGTAGATGTTTCTCCTAAATAGCTTCCAATGAGTGACTCGTAACGAATCACTATTAGCGGACACATCAACTCGAACGCTAAGGCTTCAACTAGTGTCGTCTTTCCATTACCGGGAGGGCCAGCTAACAATATACGGTTTCGAGGACTAAGATTATAAGCATGGAGAAGTTCAGCCCTTTTCTGCTCTTCTACCAACTCGCTAATAAGTGGCCTAATTTTTTCAGACAGCATTAAGCTGTCGAGACCTCGTTCTGGTGTTAATTCGTAAAACAAGTCCTTTACCGAGCTTGAAGATACAGATCGCTTGATAGAGTTATTCCTAGCACTCATATTAGCACCTTGCTGAAGCGACTTCAGTAATCGCTCGGCAAGGATTCGATGACCTTTATCTTTCTCTTCTTGAACTAGTTTTTCGGCTACTTTCCGAAAACTCTGCTGATCGCCAGAGCTGGCTGTTTTCAGAAGCTCAACCAATGTATCAGCTTGTGCCATTAGGGAAGATCCATATGTTTATTAAAATATAAATAAGTCATTGTATAGTAGCTAACGGAACTACTCTATCCGAACCTAGCATCTACTCTTTCGGTTTTTGATTTAATGCGTCTAACAGTTTTTGACTCTTTGTCAAAAACCTTATTCCTTACGTCCCATACGTCAACTGCGTGTTGAATTCGCAGCCAAAATTCTGGGGTATTACCTAGCGCTGTAGCTAGTTTGATAGCTACTGGCGCAGTAAGCCTACCTTTATCGTGAATTATCCGGCTTAGTGTATTTCTATGGACACCCATAGCTTCAGCTAATTCACCGATTTCTAGATTCATAGGGTTTAAGAATTCAGACACTAACGTTTGGCCAACAGTAATCGGACGACATTTCGACTTTTTCATGACTGATATATCCAACCACTAATAATTTTAACTTCTAATTTAGGCTCTCTTCCATTTCGTGTGGAATCGGTCGTCGGCTGAGGCATTTTTGAGCCATACTCCCTGACATCTTCTGGCCTCCAGCGAACACCTCTATGAATCCGGAACTCCTGTTCACACAAGCTCTGGGTCTGACGCCACCATGGGCTGTCGATGACATCGATTTTGACCCCAAAGCCCAACGCATCGATTTCCGGGTCTCCTGTGAAGCGAAGCAGTTACCGTGTCCCGGTTGCGGGCGAGCCGATCAGCCTATTCACGACCGGAAGCCGCGTACCTGGCGGCATCTGGACTTCTTCCAGTTCGCCGCCTACGTCCATGCTGAGGTGCCCCGGGTGCGCTGTCGCGGCTGCAAGAAGACCACTCAGGTGGAAGTTCCTTGGGCCCGACCAGGTAGCCGTTTCACCCTGTTGTTCGAAGCCTTAGCCCTCACATTAGTCAAGGCCATGCCGGTATCGACCACCGCACGGCAGCTCAGGACCGATGATCGAGCCTTGTGGCAGGTACTGGATCATCATGTCACCCAGGTACAGGGTCGTGAAGACTACAGCGCTGTGACCGTCATCGGGGTCGATGAGACTGCCTGTCGGCGAGGCCATCACTACATCACGCTGGTGCATGATCTGGCCGAGCGACGACTCATCTTTGCAACGCCTGGTCGTGACGCCCAGACGCTGAAGCGATTCTCTGAGGATCTTGCCGACCATCAGGGCCAAGTCGATCAAATCCGGCACGCCAGCATCGATATGTCCAAAGCGTACATCAGTGGCCTGGGGCAGCACCTACCCAACGCTGAGATCACCTTTGACCGGTTCCATATCATCCAGTTGGCTAATCAGGCTGTGGATGCCGTTCGCAAAGCCGAAGTACGCTACGACGCCCGACTGAAGCGAACCAAATGGGCCTGGCTAAAGGACATGGCCCGCTGGAGCAAAAAGCAGGATGAGGCCGTTTACGACCTGACCCGATCCAAACTGAAGACCGCTCGTGCCTGGCGGATCAAGGAGGCCCTGCGTGACATCTTCCGGGCCAACCCAGGCCGTGAACAAGCGGAAGCCTTACTGAAGCGATGGCACTCCTGGGCCAGACGCTGTCAGTTGGAACCGATGAAGCAACTAGCCGCCACCCTTAAGCGACACTGGGCTGGTATCCTACAGGGCTTTGAAAGCGGCTTGAGCAATGGCTATGTCGAAGCCATGAACAGCCTGATCCAGGCGGCCAAGGCCCGAGCACGCGGCTACGGTACGGCTAACCACTTCATTGCCATCTGCTTCTTGATCGCCGGCAAACTCAAGCATTTGCCGCCGAATCCGTTCCAGGCACCATTACAGAGAATGGTTGCAAGCTAATGTTCCACACAGAACGGAAGAGAGCCCTAATTTAGAAGCCCAGCCCTTGCCATTTCGGAAAGGGATGCCTAAAAAGTATGCTCTTGTGAAGCCGCTAGGAAACATCGCTCTGCGCCATTCCTGCTGATATCAAATCACCACAATATGCACAATATCTTTGTGCGTCAAGTGGTACATGGAATAACTGATTTCGCCACTTATTAGTGATAGCAACTAGGCTGTGCAAATGAGGCTAGAGAGCAAACAGCAGTACTTGTCTTGCGGATATGAAGTCAGGATCTTTAAGGGTATTGATATCCCAGTTTCCCACTTTTCCCAGTTCATTAATGGGGCGCCGGCATTCGGATCGACGGAAACTTGCAAATATTTACACTTTTTTTTCGCAAATTTCCGCACTCCGATGGTGCTCCGAAAAATTTACAAAATATTGTTTTTAAAGGACAAGAAACATTCTGCATCGGCAAGTAATACATCAAACCAGAACAGCCAGACATTGCCCGGCTGTTCTGGTCCATCACGATCGGCTATTAGCCATTAAAGGCCATATTGTCGGGTTCTATCTGCATCAAATTACGGACTGGGCTGAG
>JACUUO010000133.1 GCA_014859275.1 Actinomycetota bacterium
TACAGTCACTATTTTACATATTATTTGGTAACTTTTGTGCTTTCAAAGCGCGGCGCTAATTTCTTCATGACGTCGGGCATGGTAGTATACTCCATCTCGTCGAGCGGTAGGCGATGTGGCTCGAACGGGCCGTGTGTTCGTAGGTAATCAGCTGCATTCAGGGCTACCTGTCGAGCGTTATCGTAGCTGATATCTCCGAGCATATCGCGCGGGCCAATAAGCTTGCCTTTAGAGATCTGGTAGCCGAGGCCAACCACGCGGGGTGGGCCATCGAAGCGGGTCGGGGTATCCTGAGCAACAGAAACCGGCATTAACGGGCCGTGATGAGAACCACGCATCCAACCAGCAACCGCGTGCGGGAAGGAGAACGGCTCGAGAACCTCACCGACAGCCGGAAGGCCGCTCTGAGAGCGGACGATCATGACGGGATCATCCTTACCGACATAGCGCTCAGCAATAAAGAAAAGCTTCTGCGTCGAGGTCGCTGCGGCCTGCACGTTATCCGATTTGCGGAAAACATTTTTGATGACATAGCGGCTTGGGGCTCCAACAAAAATCAGCATATCGTATAGTTCTTCCGGGGAATTGAAGAAGATGCGTTTTTCTTCGATCAGATCGTGCACTTCGAACACAAAGCCCCCGTGCATATTCGGGTCGATGACAAGGCCGATCGTGTTAAAGGGATCGGCAAACATCTTGTAGAGGGGGAAGTTCCAGGCACCCGGCTCGGTCTTATCGGCTAGGAAAACGATGACCGGTTCGCTCTTTCTCTCCTCAAACTCCATCTCAGCACAGCCAGGCCCCATGCCCTTGACGTTACCGGAGAAGGAGTCGGCCAAAAGGTCCTGGCCTGCACCATATTGGCTAAGCTCTTTAGCCACCTCAGTGCACGCCTCAAATGTTTCCCAGGCAAACCTATGAATATCGATCGAATTTGTTCCCTGCTCGTGGGTCATGATTAGTGCGATATCATCGCCGACCTTCTGGCGCGAATAGTCGATTAGAAGCCCTTCCTCCTTCGCTGCTTTGAGCCTCTCCTCGGCTTTCTTGAGAAGTGTGGGGTGAACATCGCTGTGGCCGACGTAGCCACCGACGTCAGCCTTGATGACGCTTAAAGTTATTTTTCCAGGCATTCTAGTTTAACCTCCTTGTAGATCTAATGCTTGGGCGACTATGATAAGGTACTTTTAACATAGGCCTAAGCGGCTCTAACGCTTAAGTTCTTTGCGGATAGATCCTTCCTACCGGAGAGGATGGCTGATCAATCCGATCAACTGCTACCCGTAGGATCATCTAGACTACAATATACCACAAAAAATATACCATAAAACCACCACTCGTGTACCATTTAGAACGAAAAGGCTAAGGCAAGATGCTTTTTCATCTCTTATTGCTTGATAAAGAGAGGGCCCTATCTTTATCTCTTCATATTATTGGGCCCTCGATCGAAGTTGGGTCTTCTCTATTTCAACGGCGAAGAACACAATGGTTGAGGCTGCAAGAGTAATTGCCAATTCATTCAGGCCGAGAGCCTGTGTTCTAAATATGCCCTGTAAAAATGGCACATATATCGTTGACATCTGCAGCACAAAGGTTAGAAGCACGGCGCCAAAAAGCGATAAATTAGAGAAAAGTCCTTGTGCGAATAAGGATTGCTTCTCAGAGCGAACAGCCAGGACGTGGCCCATCTGAGAGAGGGTAAGGACAGTAAAGACCATAGTCCGCCAATCCCCGATGTTAAAATGGAGTGCGCCTGCTTGCGTGATAAGGGATATGGCCCCCATAAGCAAGCCAACCCAGAGGATATGGGAGGTCATTCCATGGGCAAAAACGCTCTCTTTAGGGTGCCTGGGTGGGCGGTTCATAACACCAACCTCGTATCTTTCTGCGGTTAGAGCCAGTCCAGGCAAACCATCGGTGACCAGATTGATCCAGAGGATATGGATTGGCAGAAGGGGGATCGGCAGACCCAAGAAGGGCGCTAAGAATATCGTCCATATCTCGCCGGAATTGCTGGTCATCGTGTAGCGGATAAATTTTCTGATGTTGTCGTAAATGCGGCGGCCCTCACGTACCGCAGCAACAATGGTGGCGAAGTTGTCATCAAGCAACACCATGTCGCTCGCTTCTTTGGCGACATCGGTGCCGGTAATGCCCATGGCTACACCGACGTCGGCATTTTTAAGGGCAGGGGCATCGTTGACGCCATCGCCCGTCATCGCAACGATCTCACCTCTGTCTTGAAGTGCCTTTACGATCTTTACCTTTTGCTGGGGGGCAACGCGGGCATAGACTCGGACGTGCTGGACGTGCCCCTCAAACTCCTCGAGCGGAAGGCGAGAGAGTTCTTCGCCGGTGATTATCTCTGCATGGTCACCAATAAGGCCAAGCCTAAGGGCGATGTTTCTTGCGGTCAAGGGATGATCCCCGGTTATCATAACGGGTTTAATGCCGGCCTGCCTGCAAATCCTTATCGCTTCTTTAGCTTCTTGCCGTGGCGGATCTAGAATGCCAACTAGCCCGATGAGAATAACTTGTTTCTCTAAGACATCGGCATAGGCTGGCAAAGGAGGTTCTGCATAAAACTTACAGACAAGGCCCAGAACCCGCAGTCCCTGGGCTGCTAACTCATCTCCTTTGGCGGCAATCTCAAGTTTTCTTTCAGTAGTAAGTGGGACTACCGTAAGCGGGGGGGCGATCTCGCTGGTGGCTCGTTCGAGCAATACATCGAGCGCACCTTTAGTAAAAGAGACAAACCGATCATCATACCTGTGCACAGTAGTCATTAGCTTGCGCTCAGGGTCAAATGGGATTTCGCCGATGCGGGGATATGTTTTCTCGACTTCTTCTTTGGGGAACCCAGCCTTAGCTGCTACAACCACAAGAGAAGCCTCGGTTGGGTCGCCGATAACTCCGTAGCCATCTTCTTTTTTTATAATCGAGGCATCATTGTTCAAGGCAAGGCCACGAAAAAATAATTGCCATGTCTCTATGTCCTTAAGGTTTGTCGCCTTTCCTTCGTGGCTAACAAATTCCCCAATCGGCTCATAGCCAGCACCAGTCACATAGTAGGCTTGGTCGTAAGAGTAAATCTCCTCTACCTTCATTTTATTCTCGGTAAGAGTTCCCGTTTTATCCGAACAGATAAAAGTCACAGAACCAAGGCTTTCCACCGCAGGGAGCCTCCGTATAAGCGCTCGGTTATACACCATCCGTCTTGCCCCTAAAGCCAAAGCAATAGTAACAACGGCCGGCAAGGCTTCCGGAATGGCGGCAACCGCAAGGCTGATGGCGGTCAAGAAGATGAGGCCTAATGCTTCGCCTCGTATAACTCCGACAATAAAGACGATAAAGGAGATGGCGATAGCTGCCAAAGCCAGGTATTTTCCAAAAACGGCCAGTCGCTTTTGTAGCGGCGTTCTTACTTCATCCACTGCTTGAATCAATCCAGCAATCTTTCCAAACTCCGTTTTCATGCCGGTAGCGACGACCGTGCCTTTACCTCGCCCGTAGGTAACAAAGGTTCCGCTGTAGACCATATTATAGCGATCACCAAGCGGGATATTCTCTTCTGGTATCAGTTCAACTGTTTTCTTGGTAGGCAACGACTCGCCGGTAAGTGAGGCTTCATTAACCTCAAGCTGTGTGACATCAAAGAGACGAAGGTCTGCTGGGACAATGTTGCCTGGTTCTAGAACGACGATATCGCCTGGGACCAACTCAGTAGCGGAGACGGTTTTGGTAATGCCATCGCGTATGATGGTTGTCTCGGGGGCGGCTAAGGCCCTTAAGGCCTCAATCGCCCTTTCTGCCCGGTATTCTTGGACAACGCCTATAGTCGCATTCAGGATAAGGATTACGATTATGGCGACCGTATCCGCGATTTCGCCAAAAAAGCCGGAGATCACTGCGGCGGCAATAAGAACGAGGATCATAAAGTCTCTGAATTGGTCGACAAAGAGACTCAACAGTGTCCTTCGCTCTTTGGCTTCAAGCTCGTTCGGCCCAACATCGGCAAGCCGCTTTTCGGCCTCTTCTGTTGATAGGCCTTGCGGACTGGTTCCGATTTCGCTGAAAACTTTTTCAACACCTTTTTGATGCCAGAGCATCCCATCTCCCGCTAGGTAATCGTGATTCATCGTGCCCAATGATTGTAAATACTTTGGATTGTTTAATCCAATCGACCCCGTGGAATTTGTAAAGCGTTTATTGTATCTTTTCCTAAAAGGAGTTGCTTAAAAATAGTTGGGATCAATGCAGCAGTAAGGCTTCCTGCAGAACTGATCGTCTTCTTATTCTCGGCTCTCCCCGTGATTGAACTGAGAGGCGGCATACCGCTTGGTATAGCCTTTTATCAGATCAGTCCCTGGAAGACCTTTCTTTTGGCGTGTGCGGGCAATTTGCTTCCTGTTATCCCACTTCTCCTGCTCCTCAATCCTGTATCGGGTTGGGTCGCGGGAAAGTCAAAGGTGGTAGCGTCTTTTCTGGACTGGTTGTTCAAAAAAACAAGGAAAAGGCATTCCGAAAAAATTAAGCGCTATGGCTCAATAGGCCTGTTCCTGTTTGTGGCCATTCCTGCCCCCGGCACGGGCGCTTGGACCGGAGCACTTTTGGCCTTTCTGTTTAATATCCGATTTAGATATGCCTTCCCAGCAATTCTTGCAGGTGTTCTTTTTGCAGGAATTATTATAACGGCGGCATCTATGGGTGCTGTTATGGCTGCAAATATAATTGGTGGTTCTCTCTTCGGTCTAATCGCCCTCATTGGCCTAGGTGTGTTGATAGTTGGACGGGTATCAAGGAGAAGAAAGCCTTGTGTTAGCGAGCTTCAAGATTAGTTTTTTTCGAGGGCAAGCTCAACAATATAAGCGACCAAATCCGGAAAATCATAACCTGCGGCCCTTGCGGCATCCGGGAAGAGACTTAGGGCGGTCATTCCCGGAATCGTGTTAACCTCAAGCACATATACCTGGCCCCACGCGTCCACGATCATATCAACACGGGAAAAGCCCCTGCAACCAAGGGACTTATGTGCTTGAACCGCTATTTTTTGTGCCTTTAGCCTTTGGTCTTCAGGAAGTCTTGCAGGGATTATGTGTTCGCTTAAGCCTTTAGTATACTTTGTATTATAATCGTAAAACTCAGTCTTGGTAATTATCTCTAGGGTCGGGAGAGCAATCGGCTCGTTTCCGAGAACACCCACCGTCAGCTCAACGCCCTCTATAAACCGCTCTACAACGACTACCGCATCATATGAGAATGCTGTCTCAAATGCAGCTGTGAGTTCTCTTGCCTCTTTAACCATGCTCATGCCTATAGTCGATCCCTCGCACGCAGGCTTTACAACGAGCGGGGTGTCGATGGAAGCGATGACGTCCTCGTGGATACGGTCGCTGTGTTCATTATAATCGCAGGCCAACACAACAGCATATAGTGGGGTATCAATCCCCACCGCCTGGAATATCCGCTTTGACATGGCCTTGTTTATGCCCAGGGCGCTTGCCATTACACCAGAGCCTGTATATGGCAGGCTAAGTGCTTCAAGGAGGCCCTGTACCGTTCCATCCTCACCAAACCTACCATGCAGCGCGATGAAAACAACATCGGGATTGACCGCCATCAATTTCTGTATAACACGCTCGTCAAAATCTATCTTAACGGCCTCATATTCTCTCTGTATTAGGGCATGGTATACCTGCTCGCCAGTGAGCAATGATATCTCTCTTTCGGCTGAGCGACCGCCCATTAAAACTACGACCCTTTTCTTCAAATCTAACCTCTTGCTTAAGATTTCGGCCAGCAGAAACAGGCTCGGATTGACCTCGATCAACTCGTTGATTGGCCGAGCTGTGTATGTCTCAATAGATTAAAAGCAGCATTACTATTTGGCAGATACTAAGCCTCGTTCAAGTGATACTCTTCGAGCTGGACTTTAATCTCATCGAGCTTTTTACGCATGTTCCTCTCCTGAAGGCCTACAACCTTTTCGACCTGCACGGCGGCTACCTCGATGCTCTGCCTAGCCTGATCCAATAAGTCCGATGCCGCGGTTTTGATGCCTGTTGCCTGATTGGCTATCCTGCCCCTGGTTTCGGCCCCAGATTGAGGTGCCAACAGGAGGCCTAAGATTACCCCTGCCGCTGTGCCGCACAAAAGACCAGAGCCAAATACTAGCGCGCTAAAGTGCTTCTCTTTCATTAAACCCCTCCTGTCGTTCTGGGCCACATATTTATACTATATT
>JACUUO010000017.1 GCA_014859275.1 Actinomycetota bacterium
TAGCCGGTTCATTTCCGGTTCCGGCTCTGATTCTATCACTGTCTGATTCTATCACGATCTATTTTTTTGCACAGAAACACGGGAAGTTAACACGTGGGAAAAATTAAGTTTTGGTAAACATCGTGTGGCTGGTAAAGCATAGAATTAGAGCTCATTTAACTTTTGCAGTTGGCGCTCAACCATATCCGTTAGGGTTAAAGAAGCCAGGATGTTACGTGTGGAATCTTGTACCTCTTTCCACACGTCGTAGGTAGCGCACTTGCTGATTCGGGAGCACGCCTCTGGGTTATTCAGACAATCTACCGGAGTCAGATTTTCCAGCGCCTGTACAATTTGCAATAAGTTGATATCATCGGGAAGCCTGGCCAGTGTATAGCCCCCGCCAGCACCGCGAATGCTCTTTATTAAACCTGCCGTCCTTAATGGTTGGATTAGCTGCTCTAAGTATTTTATAGAAAGCTCTTGCCTCTGAGCCAGCTCCCTTAAAGAAACAGGACCCTTTTCATAGTTTAAAGCGATATCTAGCATCGCTCGGGCACCATAGCGCCCTCTAGTCGACATCCTCATAGTGTCCTCCAGCTGAAATCCGGAAGCTCGCCAGCTTAATCGAAGTAAATTTAAAAATTACTACTTGACAAGCACGCTGCACTGTCGATAGAATACCTAGTAGCATACTAGGATATCTATTGTAATTCTACGATCCGTCAAGCACAGTCTTCCTTAAAATCATGGGAAGCATATGGCTACGCTGATAGGCTATGCAAATATTTACAGGTCTTTCACTCAGCCACGTTAACAAGTTAACAGGGAGGAAGATGACATCCGCTCTTTTTACAAGGCGCTCAAAATTATCGGTTTATACCCCCTCAAGCCCATATGATGAGCCAGATTACCAGGAAGCATTGTAAATGTCATCTTCCTTCCAAAAAACTACCCTAACTAAACCTAGCGGGACTAGGTTTATCCTCAGTAAGAGCCCTGGCCTTAACCAACCTTTTCCGTGGTTTTTACAACTCTAGTTCGCGGCCATAATCATCGGCTAAGCGATGATTGTCATCCTCGTTGTTATAGCCAAAGGCGATCTCGAGAATCCTCGCCGGGCGGTCGCCCACCGATATCAGCCTGTGCACAGTACCGGAAGGTATAAAGAACTCCTCGCCTATCTTTGCATCATGAAGTTGCTCGCCTATCTGAACCCTAACTCCCTCGTCTAAAACAACCCAGGCATCGCTTCTAAGATTATGCCAGTGAAGGCTGGTTTCCTGGCTTGAGTTTAGCGTTAGAAGCTTTACGGAGCAGGTCTTATTATATGCATACTGCTTATAAAATCCCCATGGTTTTTCTACTTTCATAAACTATCCCCATTTAACATCTAACCATTTATATTATCCTGGTGCAAGTGTATCGGTTATTATTGAATTGTCTTTACCAGATTGGCCATCTCGATTGCCGATATCGCAGCCTGCCATCCCTTATTGCCATTCTTGGTGCCTGCGCGCTCGATCGCCTGCTCGATATTATCGGTCGTCACAATACCGAACACGATCGGAACCCCCGAATCGAGATTGACCTTCGCAATTCCTTTGGCGACCTCACCCGCGACATAATCAAAATGAGGGGTCGAGCCGCGAATAACCGCACCTAAGCAGATTACCGCGTTATAGTGGCCGCTCTCAGCCATCTTCTTTGCGACTAACGGAATCTCAAATGCACCTGGCGTCCAGGCGACATGGATATTTTCCTCGATTGCCCCGTGTCTCTTTAAAGCATCACAAGCCCCATCGAATAGCCTGGTTCCGATGAACTCATTGAAACGGCTGACAACAATCGCAAATTTTAAGTCCTCTGCGATTAGATTACCTTCATAAGTCTGCATTAAACAACCTCCCGAATTTATTCTAAGATTAATGCGGTTAACCGCTATTAGCACTATCTTTACTTATTGCCCTTTGTCTTACCGCCGGACATCTCTGGCTCCTTCATACCAAGGCCCTCCACAGATTGATCCATCACTCCCCAATCCAGCAAATGGTCCATCTTGTCTTTCTTTGTCTGGAGGTAATGGATATTATAATCGGTCGGCCTTACCTGTAACGATACCCTCTCCACAATATTTAAACCATAACCCTCAAGGCCTACGATCTTCTTAGGATTGTTTGTCATAAGGCGTATCGAGGTCAAGCCCAGATCTGCAAGTATCTGAGCACCCATACCGTAATCCCTGAGATCGGCAGGAAAACCCAGCTCGTTATTCGCCTGTACAGTATCACGCCCGCTCTCCTGGAGTTCGTAAGCACGAAGCTTATTTAAAAGACCGATTCCTCTACCTTCATGCCCCAATATATAGAGGAGTACGCCCTGTCCTTCACTCTCAATCATGCTTAAGGCAGCCTCAAGCTGATCGCCGCAATCGCAGCGGAGTGAATGGAATATATCACCCGTTAAGCATTCGGAATGAACCCTGACGAGAACATTCTCTTTTCCATCAACATCTCCCTTAACGAGAGCAAAATATTCCTTTCCATCAAGTGAGCAGCGATAGCCGATCGCCTTAAAGACGCCAAAGTTTGTTGGAAGGGCTACTTCTGCAATACGCTCGACCAATTTCTCGTTTCTGCGTCTGTACTTAATCAAATCAGCGACGCTTACCAACTTAAGCCCAAATTTCTCCGCAACTCCTTTTAGTTGCGGAAGCCTTGCCATTGTGCCATCTTCATTCATGATCTCGCATATGACACCAGCCGGGAATAGCCCCGCTAGCCTTGCAAGATCAACGGCTGCCTCCGTGTGGCCTGCTCTCTCAAGAACGCCGCCTCTCTTTGCTCTAAGTGGAAAGACGTGGCCCGGCATCGAGATATCCTCAGGCTTGCTATTTGGATCAATAACCGTCTGTATGGTTACCGCCCTATCCCTAGCTGAAATTCCAGTGGTAATCTTATCCTTAGCACCGATTGAAACGGTAAAGGCCGTACCCTGAGCGGATGTATTATTGTACACCATCGCTGGTATCTCTAAGGCGTCGAGCCTCTCGGGTGTGCACGGCATGCAGATAAGCCCGCGGCCATTTTTCGCCATGAAGTTTACTGCCTCAGGCGTAACCTTCTCGGCAGCCATTATAAAGTCACCTTCGTTCTCTCGATCCTCATCATCAACAACGATGATGATCTTGCCTTCTCGTATATCTTGCAAGGCTTCCTCAATGTTGTCCAACACGTTGCATTCACCTTTCTTGTTAATTAGCTACCAATCTCTTATGCGAATCCATATTCGCGCAGCTTATCGACGGTAAGTCTTGAATCCTGCCCCTGCCGATTGCCGGTGAACTTTTCTACATACTTCCCAATCAAATCAGCCTCTAGATTAACCCTATCGCCAGGGCCTTTGATGCCAAGAGTCGTAACCTTTGCCGTATGCGGAATGATAGATACGGTAACGTGATCTTTACCGTAATCGATAACCGTTAGGCTTATCCCGTCAACTGCAATCGATCCCCTCTCAATTAGGTAATGGGTGATCGTTGCTGGGACGGTGATTTTTATTATGAACGCATTTTTCTGGCTCGTTTTGGATTTGATCGTTCCAACACCATCCACATGCCCTGAGACCATGTGCCCGCCGAGCCGGCTCGATAGGGTCATTGCTCTTTCAAGATTAACCATCTCGCCTGCTTTAAGTTCGCTTAAATCCGTCTTGGCGATGGTCTCCGGCATGACATCAACGGTAAAGCTACCACCGGTTTTTGTTGTAACTGTAAGGCAGATTCCGTTTACCGCAACCGAATCGCCTATCTCAAGGTCTGATACAAGCTTAGGAGCCATTATCTCCAGTACGAATTGATCCCCGCCGCGCTTTATGGACTGAATCGTACCGAGTTCTTCGATTATGCCTGTAAACACTTCTCTTACCTCGTTCCTTTGTATTAGCTGTCAGCTATCAGCTGCCAGCATGTGGGTATGAAATGAGGGTGTTTACCCTCACCTACCCCTCCCATCGAGGGAGGGGAACTCTCCCTTCTATTACCGTGGATATGCCTCAATAAGCAAATCACTACCGAGCTGCTCAATGCGCTCGATTTTTACCTCCTTTATCGATTTTAACTTTCCGCCGATTAAATCCACGCCACGCTCGCCTATAAGCTTAGGTGCAACGAAGATCAAATACTTATCTACAAGGTCGGCTCTGATAAACGATGCAATCAAATTGCCTCCACCCTCAACAATCAAACTCGATACCTCACGTCCCCCAAGTTCTTCAAGAAGCAATTCGATGTCGACCGATCCATTCCAGGTCCCAAGTTTAATTACCTCTAGGCCCTTTATCTTTAAGTCTTCGATGTTGCGAGGCAACGCGAGTGGGGTTGTAGCAATAATTGTCTTGACGTCGCACGCAGTGCTGGAAATCTTACTATCCAGCGGAAGCCTTGCTCTGGAATCAACAACGATACGAACCGGGTTTCTCACATCATCCCTCTCCAGCCTGGTCGTAAGGAGGGGATCATCGGCAAGAACGGTTCCTATACCGACCATTATGGCATCATACTCATTCCTAAGCTCGTGCACCCTTTTTTTAGCCTCTTCCCCCGTAAGAGAAGTAGAAGCGCCAGGCGCTTCGGCAATCTTTCCGTTTATACTTATCGCTGCTTTTACAGTTACGAACGGGCGCCCGGTGGTTATGTGCTTTATGAACACCTCGTTCTGCTTTGCAATCTTATCGGCTAGAAGCCCATACTCAACCTCAATACCGGCATCTATCAGACGCTTTATACCGCTGCCCGCACACTTCGGATTGGGATCAATCATCCCAACTACGACCTTTTTTATACCCGCATCAATAATCGCTTCTGTGCACGGAGGCGTCCTTCCGGAGTGATTGCATGGCTCTAGCGAGACAACCATAACCGCCCCTGTTACATCTTCGCTCGCGTTCCTTAGCGCATTTACCTCAGCATGAGGTTCGCCCGCCCTCTTATGGTAGCCCTCGGCTACTATCCGACCATCTTTTAGGATTACCGCGCCAACCATAGGATTGGGACTAGTTGCTCCACGACCCATCTCCGCAAGCTCAACCGCCCGTCGCATATGTTTTTCGTAATTCTCTAGTTCCACATACTCCATGTTTCTCCCACGATAGGTTCATTTGGCTATTAAAGCGATCAGCTTTCAGCTTTTCAAAGCACTTGAATGATGGCTTTCCTGTTAAAACTTCGGGTGTAATTATACTTGCCCACTACCTAAAATCTCTTATGTCGCTCTTTTGCTGGTAGCTGATGGCTGGTAGCTGACAGCTATTTACCTACAAACAAAAAAGCACCTGGGAGAAAGCCAGGCGCAGCCAAAATACATACATTAAATATGTATTTAAGCCTTAACCCTCTCCCATCCAGACTATACTGTCGGCCCCGGAATCTCACCGGATCAGCCTACCTGGATCGCTTTGAGCGGAACTTATCATCCTGCGATCGCATCTCGGCTCGCGGGCTTTACCGCCGGTCGGGAATTTCACCCTGCCCCGAAGGTCCTGTATTTAATTATCACTAAGTGTACCAAATGCTGAGTATATTATGCAAGTTAAATAGATGCGGCCTTACGTATACCCCTTACCGCCTCAGGTATATCCTCTGTGCAGAAAACCGCTGATCCGGCTACTAGGATATCGGCGCCTTTCAGCACTACTTTATTGGCATTTGCAGCTGAGATACCTCCATCGACCTCTATTTTTACGTCCAGTCCTCTAGTATCGATCATGTGCCGAACGACCTCGATCTTATCGGGGGAGCTTGAAATGAACTTTTGACCGCCAAAACCGGGGTTGACTGACATGATCAAAACAAAGTCCAAATCCTCAAGCACGTGGTGAAGATGTGTTACTGGAGTAGCCGGATTGATCGCTACTCCCGCCTTCGTACCCGGATATTCCTTTATTCTTTGAATGATACGATGCGCATGGTGAGTCGCCTCAACGTGAAACGAGATCCATGATGCCCCTGCCTCGATGAACCTATCGATATACTTCTCGGGATCGCTAATCATCAGATGCACATCAAGTGGCAAATTCGTACTCCTTTTTAACGCCTCTACGACCAGTGGGCCGATGGTGATATTGGGCACGAAATGGCCATCCATCACATCTACGTGAAGAAGATCAGCCCCACCTCTAGCTACCTTCGCGATCTGCTCAGCAAGACAAGAAAAATCCGCAGAAAGTACTGATGGGGCTATTAATATTTTTTCATTCATTAAATCCCTTTCAGGCTGGCAATATGTCTACCCCCCATATTAGTATAAAACCGGTAAAATTTGCTAGCAAAAATAATTCCCCCACTACTCTTCCCTCCTAAGCCTTGCTATAAATAGACCATCGATGCCATGTTTGTATGGTAGAAGCTGTATCACGCCGTCTTTCACATCTGCACGCAGCGCCTCGGGAAGATACGGCGAGACATCTTCGACGTAAAAGTCTTCCCTCACCCTTAAAAGCCTCTCAACCACAAGCCTGGTCTCCTGCTTAGTCAGGGTACAGACGGAGTAGACGAGTACGCCACCTGGTTTCACCAAATCTGCGGCAGATACTAGCATATCTGTCTGCAAATGCGAAAGCCCATCGATCTGCTCGGGCTTTTTCGCCCACCGTGCATCCGGTCTACGTGAGAGCACACCTAAGCCTGAGCAAGGCGCATCTAAAAGTATCCTGTCGACTGGCTTCTTTACGACCGGCCTTAGTTTGGTCACATCGGCCTTCAGCGCAAGCGCGATGGTCGCTCCCATCCTCTCAATGTTCTGCTTCATTAGGTTGACCCGGTTCGGGTTTATATCGACCGATATAATCTGGCCCTTGTTCTGCATTAACTCGGCCATGTGGGTGGTCTTGCCACCCGGTGCAGCTGCAGCATCAAGCACGGTTTCACCCGGCTGAGGATCAACAACATGGCTTATTACCATCGAGCTCTCATCCTGGACGTAAAAATAGCCTTCCTTAAATTGCGGGAGTTTGCTTATATCACCTACACCCCTGATGGACAAGGCCTCTTTTAAATACCTGCCCGGCTCGACTTCCCAACCCGCCTGCCTTAAGACCTCCGAGAGTTTTTCGGGGGTTACTTTCAGGGTGTTCACCCTGATAGTCAACCTTGGTATGCGATTATTAGCCTCACAGAGAGCTTCGGTCTCCTCGATTCCGAACTCCTCAACCCACATCTTGACCATCCACAAGGGATGAAAATATTTGAGCGATATATACTTAAGCGGGTCTTTTTCTCTATTAGGCCAGGGAAGTTTCTCCTTTTCGCGAGCGATCGTTCGTAGAAGACCATTTACGAATTTGGAGATACCCGGATGGAAATATTTCTTAGCTAATACTATCGCTTCGTTGACCGCCGCACGGTCCGGTACGTCCATGTAGATAATCTGGTAGCTGGACATGCGAATCAAATCGAGGACTAGATCCGGTATCTTCTCCAACCTCTGCTTTGAATACCGCTTAATAATCCAGTCCAAAGTCCCCTTTGCTCGAAGCGTACCATAGGTTAATTCAGTTACAAAAGCCCTGTCTCTCCTGTCTAGGCCGCTCTCCTGTAGCTTTTTTGGTAAAAGCAGGTTTGCATAGCTACCGGTTTTATGAACGCGGTGGATAACTTCGAGCGCAACTTCTCTTGATGTTTTTGGCATTAACTCCTATCTCCTGGAGATTCTATTAAATGGTGCTAATCATGGACCCTATGTCCTAGCCTATCCCCAACTTTAATCCTGTACCCGCGGACAAATTCCTCCCCGCCCATCTTCCTTTTATTTGCGGGCTGTACCTCCGCTAAAAGTAGAGATTCGGTTGCCGTAGCGATATAGAGCCCCCTATTTTTATCGACATGAACTACTGTACCCGGTTCCCCGCGCTCAACCTCTGGCGCGGGCGAGACCCACCATACCTTAAGAAGCATGTCGTCGACATGGGTATGGGCTCCCGGTTTTGGATTAAGCGCCCTTACCTGATTAAAAATAACCGCAGCTGGTTTGCCCCAGTCGATTTCGACATCTGCGTCAGTTATCTTACTAGCATAAGTCACCTTTGACTCATCCTGCTTCATCGGGGTTGCTGTCCCTACCTCTATATCGTCCAGGATTTTAACCGTCAGCTCAGCTGCTAAATCAGATATCCTCAACCCGATAGCCTCTGCGGTATCATCCGGCCCGATCTCGACCTCCTGTTGAAGGAGTATATCACCTGCATCAAGCTCCATAACCATCTGTATAACCGTGACCCCAGTTACCTCATCGCCAGCCATTATCGGCCTCTGGATAGGAGCGGCGCCGCGCCATCTCGGAAGAAGCGATGGGTGGACATTTATGATACCGCGCTTGGGAAGATCGAGAAGCCATTGAGGTATAATTTTCCCGTAAGCAAAGACAACGCCGATGTCTGGTTTTAACTCTTCCACTCGTATCCTAAATACCTCATCCTTCAGCGTAAGCGGCTGAATTACGGGGATACCCTCTGAAAGCGCAAGCAGCTTTACCGGTGAGGCAATTATCTTTCGCTGGCGGCCTGCGGGTTTATCGGGCTGAGTTATAACGAGAACAACCTCGTGCTTCGATTCAATGATGCTCTTTAGGGTTGGGACCGCAAGCTGCGGGGTACCCATGAAAAACACGCGCATTTTTACCTCTTTTAAGGGGGTGAATAAGCCGCTTTCTTATGCCTTTATCCCCGTGCCTATATTATTAGCTAAGAACCGGGCGCCAGCGTCCACAGCCGGCAGGGCATCCGGCTATTGGCTACTTTCCTGTTGGCTATCCTAACTAAATCAGCGGTGTCTTGCTCGCCAATTCTTTAAGTGCCCTTCTGCGCTCTTCAGGACTCGTTCTATCTAGTATGATAATGCCGCTTAGGTGATCCACCTCATGCTGTAAAGCACGGGCAAGGAGACCATCGGTCTCAAATTCAACGGTCTCACCACGTTCGTTTTGGGCCTTAAACCTGATTTTGACCGACCGGGTGACCACCATTTGAATCTCGGGAGAAACGCTTAAGCACCCCTCTTCGCTATCCTCCACCTCTTCGCTGTACCAAGTAATCTCAGGGTTGATGAAGGCCATCAAATCCTCATCGACGTCGACGACCGTCACCCGCTTTAGGACTCCTATCTGGTTCGCCGCAAGGCCGACTCCCGGCGCAGCATACATTGTATCGGCCATATTCTTTATCAGCTTATGGATTTCCTCATCTATATTTTTAACTGGCAGCGTTTTCTCTTTTAACACTGGATCAGGAAATTTTCTTATCGGCAAAACCGCCACTTCTTGTTCCTCCCCTTATGTAGCCCATAAATCACGGGACGCTAGCTATAATTATCGGCTACGAGCCAGTTCTAGAGTACCCATATCGGGTCCACGTCTACGGACAAAATTACCATGTTTTGGTACTTCTTGGGCACGAACCGTCGAAAATTATCTTCCAGAAAGCTTTTTACTGTCAAGTCATCCCGCACTTTCAGCAGTATATGCCAGCGATACTCTTTCTTTATCTTAAGCAGTGGTGCAGGTGAGGGACCAACAATATCGGCAGAACCGGTAAGGCTGGCTGCTTCAATTATCTTGGCGGCCCGCCTGGCCAGGCCAACTACTGCTTCTGGCTTGTGACCGGAGAACAGCAGCCTGATAACAGTAGAAAATGGAGGGTAGGAGAGCTCGCGCCTGAATTCAAGTTCAGTTTTATAGAATTCATCGTAATCGCCGGTCAGGACCGCCCGCAGGGGGTAACTGTCGGGCACGTATGTCTGAATGACGACTTTGCCGGGCTGCTCACCCCTACCGGCCCGCCCGGCCACCTGCATTAAAAGCTGGAAGGTGAACTCACCGGCCCGAAAATCCGGTAGGTGAATGGAGGTATCTGCATTAACGACTCCCACAAGAGTGACCTCCGGAAAATCTAGCCCTTTAGCTATCATCTGAGTCCCCAGAAGAATTGCCGATCTCTCTTCCTTAAATCTGGCCAATCCCTTCTGATGGGAGTCTTTACGCGCTGTAGTGTCGGCATCCATTCTGATTATCGGGGTATCGGGGTAAAAGCGGTGAAGTTCCGTCTCAACCCGCTGCGTTCCAGAACCCGGGTATTTAATAGCATGACCGCTGCACTTCGGGCATGTATCAGGTGCTTTTAGTGTAAAATTGCAGTGATGGCAGCGTAAGCTATGGTTAACCGAGTGATAAGTAAGGGATATCTCGCAGTTGCAGCATTTGGGCACAAAGCCGCACTCCTGACAGAGGATAAAATTTGAGAAACCCCGCCTGTTTAGGAAAAGAATCGCCTTTTCACCAGCTTTAAGGGTATCTTCCAGTCTGCTCCTGAGCAGATTACCTAGAATAGGCCTTTCCTTTCCATAAGGCTCATCCCTCATATCGACAATCTCTATCCTCGGGAGATCCCTTTTCTGGACGCGCTCCCTTAAGAAGAGCGGCCTGTATAAACCCACTTCTGAATGCCGCTTGGTTTCAAGAGATGGCGTGGCGCTTCCCAGCACCACGCATGCGCCTTCTAAACTTGCCCTTTTTATCGCGACCTCTCTCGCGTTATATCTTGGATTTCTCCCCTGTTTATAGCTCGCTTCATGCTCCTCATCGACGATGATGATGCCAAGTTTTGATACTGGCGCAAATACAGCTGATCGAGCCCCGACTACTACCCTATACCTGCCCTCCTGGATACCCCGCCACTGATCAAACCGCTCACCTGCACCCAGGCCGCTATGGAGCACCGCGACCGCCCTACTAAACCTCGCCTTAAATCTCGCGACAGCCTGCGTAGTCAGTACTATCTCAGGAACTAAAACGATAGCACTCTTTCCCAAATCAAGAACCCTTTGGATGGCTCTTAGATAGACCTCAGTCTTGCCGCTTCCAGTTATGCCCTGCAGTAGAAATACATCGTTTGAACCGCGCTCTATAACTTTGATTATCGCTGAAAGGGCGACCTGCTGCTCATCGGTCAACGCCACCATCTTATCCTTCTGGGAAAAGTAAAGTTTGGGCTCCCGGCTAACCGGGCGCTCTTCCACGCGCACAAACCCGCGCCCTACCAATGCCTGAAGCGAGGAGTAAGGAGCTCTAACTTCATCCAGTAGTCGTGCCACCTGGATGGCGCCGTGCAGAAATAGCATCTCCATAATCTTTCGCTGCTTGGGCGCCCGTTTTAGCTCAGCCAATAGGGTTTCGTTAGCAGTCTCGGTTGAAACCAGAAGGGCGTACCGCGCGCTTATCTCGTTAATTTTTGGCCTCTCGATCCCGTAGTATCGCTCAATCAAACCGGAATCCTGGAGCCTCTTTATGATCGAGGAGATATCCCTGCCTCCACAAGCCTCCTTCAACATATCCACCCGAGTATCGCCCTCTAGGCCTTTTAGAGTGTCAAATATCTTGCTCTGGCGTGGCGTTAGGTCGTGCTCCGGATGCCCAATTATTCTGACCGATTGGATAACCTTTCTTCCATGCCCCGGGGGGAGTGCAAGCTTTAGGGACTCACCCATCGTTGACAGGTAGTAATTGGCAACCCAATGGCAGAGTTTGACCATGCGCTCGTCAAAAACCGGTCTCTCATTAATGACGGCCTCTATGGGGAGGAGATTTTCTATCTCTGAGTGATCGGAAATTCCAACAACATAGCCGATCTGCTTTGTTGAACCAAAAGGGACTAAGACCACCGATCCCACGCATATCTCTTGAGCGAGCCCGGTAGGAACTAGATAATCGAAAATACGGTCGATTTTCCTTACTGGAAGATCGACGATAACTTTAGCTACAAATGGTTCTTGAGGCAAAGACGGTACTCCTTGTTATCCAGTACTGCGGTGCTGCAGTGCCAATATCCATTCGTAGTTGCCCCATTTATGGGGCGAGCTCTCATCCTACATAACACGTAGTTGCCCCATTTATGGGGCGTGCTTTAGCAGTGTTGCAGTTAAGTGTAAGCACAAGGTGTGGGTCTGAGATTCTTCGGTCGCTACCGCTCCCTCAGAATGACGGAAAAGCTAGTAGTTAGTAGTTAGTAGTTCATAGAGTAGTGCCCACATCTCTTACCCTCATCAACATTGGCACATTCGCACCTTGGCACTTTAGGACAGTACCCACATCTCTTGCTTCCACTTGGCCATTGACTAATACCCACACTTCCTACCCTCACTGACATTGGCCCCTTGGCACCTCAAGACAGTACCCACACTTCATTCCCACACTCTGCAGCACTGCAGCACTAGGTAACTATTCCCACATCTCTTACCCACACTAACTGGTAACTGCAGCACTGGATAACTCTACCCACGTCTCTTTCCCACACTCTCGACCCACATCCCTGGTAACCCGGTAACCTGTAACCCGGTAACCGATTTACCGAGTATTCTATCCCAACGTCAAAAGGTCCTCATCCAGTTCTTTTATACCAGCTTCCTCACGAAGTACCGCCGCTTTGTCTATCCTTTCCCAGGTAAAGTCATCATCGGAGCGACCGAAATGGCCATAGGCTGCCGTCTTCTTGTAGATCGGCCTCCTTAAATTCAGGTTGTCAATAATTGCCGCCGGTCTTAAATCAAAGTGCCTCCCAATGAGTTCTTCGATGTCGCCAACCGGGATTTTTTCCGTGTCGAATGTCTCGACCGAAATGGAGACCGGATGCGCAACCCCGATTGCGTAGGCAACCTGGACCTCACAGCGGTCTGTAAGGCCCGCGGCAACCACGTTCTTCGCCACATACCTCGCCGCATAAGCACCGGAGCGATCGACCTTGGTCGGGTCCTTGCCGGAGAACGCGCCTCCGCCATGGCGGGCAAGGCCGCCGTAGGTATCTACTATGATTTTGCGCCCGGTAAGCCCAGTATCGCCCTGGGGGCCGCCTATTTCAAACCTGCCCGTCGGGTTAATCAGGATCTTGACCTTGTCATAATCGATCAATCTCCTTGGAATGATCGGCTCTATCACCTTTTCTATCAGGGCCGGCCTAAGCTCGCCATCTATATCGATACCCGGCGCATGCTGGGTGGATATGACGATAGTTTCCACTTCAACCGGCTTCCCATCCTCGTAAGCGATGGTTATCTGGGTTTTACCATCAGGGCGAAGATATGGGATCGCCCCGGACTTCCTCACCTCGGATAGGCGATGCGCCAGCTTATGAGCAAGGGTAATAGGTAGAGGCATCAACTCCGGAGTCTCGTTACAAGCATAACCAAACATCATGCCCTGATCACCCGCACCCTGCTTGTCAAGATTCTCATCAATCCCCAGAGTCCGGTTTTCATAGGCGCAGTCAACGCCCTGTGAAATATCGGGTGATTGCGGATCAATACTGGTAATAATTCCGCAAGTATCGCAGTCGAATCCAAATTTTGCCCTCGTATAGCCGACGTTACGGATAGTCTCTCTGACAACATTTGGTATATCAACATAAGTGCACGTGGTAACCTCACCGGCAACCACCACCAGACCGGTAGTTACAAGAGTTTCGATGGCAACTCTTGCCATCGGATCATCAGTGTAGATTGCATCCAAGATTGAATCGGATATCTGATCCGCAATCTTATCCGGATGTCCCTCTGTCACCGATTCGGATGTGATTAAATAGCGTTTACTGGACAAATTGATACCTCCTATTCTAAAAAAGACCCTCGAGCCTGAAAGTGCTCGAGGGTTTATATGCTAGTACTGTAAACCTTCTCTCATCTTTCAGAACCTTGTAATCGAAAGATCAAGCTTTTCGCTTCTGCAGGAATTAGCACCTTAAAAACGTTAGCATAAGCTAATCCGTCTCCAGGTTGCCGAGGCTTCACCGGGCCAGTCCCTCCACCTCTCTGGATAAGAGCCGCTATGTTTACCGGCCAGCCGGTAATTTTCAACGTCCAGGTTAAAAGATATTCTGTTAACTGCAGGTTAACAGATACAACAGCCCGAAGTCAAGTAGCAGCAGGTAACTTGAATTTAGTCAGCGGCATCGCGCTTAAGCGCTCCAACCAACCAGTCCATAATCCTTCCAGCCAAGTCGGATTTTCGATACGTTTTAAGATCGCCCATCGGTCCGCTGCGATCGATCAAAATGGCCAGATTTAGATCGCTTCCAAACCCGACGCCGGGCTTTCCTATGTTGTTAGCAACTATTAAATCAAGGTTTTTCTTCTTGAGCTTTTCCACCGCGCTCTCGATAATATTTTCCGACTCCGCAGCAAATCCGACTACAATCCTGCGCCCTTCTTTCTCGGATACCATCTGCAATATATCCGGATTTAGTCCAAGCCCGAGGCTCTTCGGCATCTTTTCCTTTTTTATCTTTTCAACACTCTCCTCGGATGGCCTGAAATCGGCGATGGCCGCCGCCATAATAACGGCATCAGCTTGCGGCAGGTAGTCCAGCACTGCCTGCTTCATCTGCCGAGCTGTTTCAACGTTTACAACCTTTATGCCGTAAGGCGGCCTCAAACATGTCGGCCCGGAGATCAGGACCACATCGCCCCCACGCGCCTCCGCCGCCTCCGCGATTGCATACCCCATCTTCCCTGACGAGCGATTTCCAATAAAGCGCACCGGGTCGATCGGCTCATGCGTACCACCTGCGGTTACCAGGATGGTCTTGCCTTCTAGTCCCCGCACCACTGTAAGGAGGTTCTTAAGGTAATCTATGATCGTCTCAGTCTTTGGAAATCTTCCGATCGCCTCTTCCTCTCCACAGGCGAGCCTCCCTACTTCCGGCTCAATTATGTGAATGCCACGTTCTCTAAGAGTCTCCAGGTTGTGCTGGGTCGCCTTGTTAAGCCACATGTAGTTATTCATCGCTGGGATCATGACGACGGCACTCCTTGTGGCTACAATTGTGGTTGAGAGGGTATCATCAGCTATACCACAGGCGGCCTTTGCTAATATATTTGCGGTAGCGGGAGCGATAACAATTACATCCGCTTCCTCGCTTATCGATATATGGTATATCCGCCCCTGCGGATTGGAGGCGAACAGATCGGTTATTACCGGTTGGCACGTTATCGATTGAAATGTAATTGGGCTTACGAACTTCACCGCGTTCTCGCTCATGATAATCTTAACCGTTGCCCCCGCCTGTGTAAGTTCGCTGGCAAGGTCAACCGCCTTATATGCGGCAATTCCGCCCGATACGCCCAACGCTATTGTTTTTCCTTTGAATATATACTCAGTCATGCAATTTGGTCTCGGTGATTACTTGATGCCCTCAACGAATCTCTCATAAGTGACCTTTCCCTGCGCAATCTCCTCGAGAGAAATACTTAAGGGCTTGCCTGAGATCGCTTCTATCTGAGGCGGTCTTACCCTTACTAGATCATGACGCTTTATTGCGTTGAAATAGTCATTTACCTGCCTCGCCCTTTTGGCGGCGGCAATGACTAGAGTATACTTGCTATCAAACTTATCTAAGAGCCTATTGATATCCGGCCTTGCCACTTAACTATCACCCACACTTTAATTTTTAGATCTTTCGGCCTGCACGACCTCGACCAACTCACTGGCGGCCCTGTTTATGTCATCATTTATTACCACATAATCGTATGTTTTAGCAAGCAGCATCTCCATTTCCGCATTTTTCAGCCGGCGTGCTAACTCAGCCTCCGTTTCGGTATCTCTCAGCTTGAGCCGTTTTGCTAATTCCTCCACCGAAGGTGGTTCGATAAAGATACGCACTGCCTCAGGCATCTTTTCTTTCACGCTGGTTGCGCCCTGGACATCTATCACAAGCACAACGTCTCTTCCTTCTGACAGTTCTTTTTTGATCGTAGATTTCAGGGTGCCATAGCGGTTGCCATGAACTACCGCCCACTCAAGAAAATCATCGTTTTCGATATGTTTCCCGAATTCCGCTTCCGACATGAAGAAATAATCGGTGCCATCCACCTCGCCAGTGCGCGGTTTTCGCGTCGTCGCTGAAACCGAGCGTGTAAGGGAAGGGACTCTTTTTAGCAGCTCAGCCGTAAGAGTCCCCTTCCCAGCTCCTGATGGACCTGATATAACGAAAACTTTTGGGTCCATATCCACCCGGTTCACCTATCTATTTGCTCACCGAGCTAATCAATGCTTCTCTTTGCTTGCTTCCAAGCCCCTGGACCCTCCTGGTTGGGCTGATGCCAGCATCCTGCATAATCTTCTGGGCCCTGGCTTTCCCTACACCGGGTAGTGATTCAAGCAAACTACTGACCTTCATTCTGGAGATTATCGGATCATCGGTCTTCGATATAATATCCTTAATGCTTACCTCTCCGCTTTTTAGTCTCTTCCTGAGATCTGCTCTTTTCTGCCTGGCCTCTGCGGCTTTTTTCAGAGCTTCCTGCCTCTGCTCCTCAGTTAGTTTCGGTAACGGCATAATTCCTCCTTAAGTTGGGTGGTTGGATTTTAATGGTGATTATAAAAATAGCTAGCTAGATGATAAACAATACCTTAGGAATCATGTCATATATGCCTGTTGTGCCTAGTGATATCCGTCCGGTGTAGTTCTCACTTATCCAGCGCCCAAGGTTCAGCTATGATTGTTGCCAAAGATTGCAGTGGTTCATTAAAAACTTTGTCCTTAACCCCTATCAATCAAGCTAGCAACTCCAAAGACTGTACCTCCCTCCCTTCTCGCTAACTTTGATAACCTTTCTTAGAAATCCCCAGACAGTTAGATCACTCTTAAAATAAAACCCTTCTGACCTGGACGTTTAGATAATTCTCCCCGTATGATCATTTTTCCTTCTTTCTTACCAAGGAAAAATAAAAATATCACGCAGTTAACCAAAAATAATACTACCAACAACCGATTAATAAAACCTGTGCTTATACTCTCTTGTTTCCAGGCCGTATCGCAACTATACTGCTAAAATTTTCCGTTTTATGGTAGTGCGCTTTTAATTTCGGTTACAATCTCAACGGCAGCCCTTGCAGGGTTAGCTGCTTCAAGTATAGGCCTGCCGACCACTAGGTATGACGAGCCAGCCTTAATCGCATCACTCGTGCTCATGACCCGTTTCTGATCCTGCACTGCCTCCGTTGAAGATCTTATCCCGGGCGTGACGATAATAAAATCCTCTCCCATCGCTTTTCTTATGCTTTTAACTTCTAGGGGTGAAGCCACAACACCATCCAAGCCGCTCCTTTTTGCCAACGCAGCAAGGGTAACAACTTGTTCCGAAATCGGGCCTTTTAATCCTATTTCCCCAGCTCGCATTCGATTTAAACTGGTCAGAATGGTTACACCCAATAAAATAGGGGGTCGAATCCCAAACTTATCAGCTGCTTCCCTCACTGACGCAGCCGCTATTTCCATCATATCAACCCCGCCCATCGTGTGAATTGTGGTCATATCCACGCCCATTTTTACGATCTCGCGACATGCCTTGGCAACCTGGTCCGGGATGTCATGAAGCTTTAGGTCGAGAAAAACCTTGACGCCCCAGCTTTTCAGCAAGTCCAATACACCGCGCCCTTCAGCCAGGAATAGCTGCAGGCCAACCTTATAAAAAGTGGCTTTATCTCCAATTTTCCCGCAGATTAAAGCAACATCATCTTTATTTATAATATCTAACGCAACAATCAAGCGCTCTCTCGGTTCTAGCAAGAATAACAAGCTCCCCTGGTAAATATAGGCGATTCAAACGGAGGATACAACACCTTCTAGCGAAGAATGCAAGAATGTTATACTTTAACCTTGCCGATTATCTGGCGAATATCCGACATATTCCGCTGTCTTAGAAAACTCTCAATACCATCTATTATCTCGATCATCACGCGGGGGTTTACAAAATTAGCGGTCCCGATGGCAACAGCTGTCGCTCCAGCCAGCAGGAACTCGATTGCATCAAGCGTCGAGTTGATACCCCCGATGCCGATTATCGGTACCTTGACCGTCTGTGCTACCTCCCAGACCATGCGTACAGCAACCGGTTTTATCGCCGGACCACTCAACCCCCCGGTAATGTTACCCAGATGTGGCTTGAATGTATTGGTATCAATTGACATACCCACAAGCGTGTTTATGAGCGATACCGCATTGGCACCCCCGTAGACGACGGCCTGGGCTATTTTTGATACATTGTACACGTTCGGCGTCAGTTTTACTATAAGCGGTAGGTCAGTATTATATCTTGCAGCTGCCGTTACCTGCTCAGCAAGCCTTGAGGATGCGCCAAACGCGATTCCCCCCGCCTTAATGTTGGGGCAAGAGATATTGAGTTCGATTCCGCTTATTCCTTCAACACCCTTGATCTCCCGGCAGAGTTGTGCGTACTCTTCGAGGGTGTTGCCCGCAATATTGATTATTATCGGCACGTCAAATTGGCGCAAATATGGTAGATCATGCTCAATAAAATGATCGATACCCTCGTTCTGAAGACCGATTGAATTCAGCATACCGGAGGAAACCTCGTACAGCCGGGGTGGTGCATTTCCATCTCTCGGTCTTAGGGTGACCGTTTTTACAACTAAAGCGCCCAGGCAATTAAGATCGATAAACTCGCTATACTCGCGCCCGGCACCAAAGGTACCGGATGCGGGCATAACTGGATTTTTCATTTTAATTCCTGCAATGTTAACGCTCAAGTCTATACTCATGCTACACCGAACATTACTAATGGACCAGCCTAATAGCTAATCCTCTTCTCCCTCTTCCCAGATGATTCTCTTTAGGGTCTCTTTCTCTTTGCTTCGCTTGTAGCCTTCGCCGCGATGGATTCTTGTTCCGGGGTTTATCTGCCAGGTTTTTCTTTCCTTTTTTGGCTCAACCTGGATCCGAAACTTTTGCCGTCTCACACCTATAACCCCCAAGCAAAGTCGGCTCAATCTCTTCCTTGTCCCATATAATATCGCGCGCATCAAACACCGGCCCATCTTTGCAGACCATCTTATATCCCTGCCTGGTTACACATGCACAACCCAAACATACCCCCACACCACATGCCATTTTCGTCTCAAGCGAAACCTGGCACTTGACCCCGAATTCATCCGCAGTCTGTGCCACCTTCCTCAGCATCGGCTCAGGACCGCACGCATAAATAATTTCAGGTCGTATATAATGAATAGTGCGGTTTAAAAGATCGGCAACCGTCCCGTTATGCCCAGAACTTCCATCATCTGTAGCTACGTATGTCTTTTTCCCTATCCGTTTGAAATCTATATAACGCAATAGCTTGGTTTTGGTCTGTGCCCCGAGCATGGGATAGAACTTAACTTGCTCGTTAGTGAGCTCTTCCGCCAGATATAGAAGAGGAGCTAATCCGAGCCCACCAGCAACCAGCAGGGCTGATGTAATCCTTTCTGAGTATTTAAAGCCATTGCCTAGAGGACCGATCACATCCAGGATATCGTATACCTTCACCCTGGATAGCGCTTCCGTACCCCTACCCACAACCCGAAATAGTATTTCAAAAGCTTTACCGGGAACGATGCGATGGATGCTAAATGGCCTTCTAAGTATAAAATTCCCACCTTGATTGCACGCTATATGAACAAACTGACCTGGTTTAGCATTCTCTGATATCACGGGCGAAACAATCGTAAGGCTAAAAACCCCGGGTATCACTTCTTCTTTTGCGATAACATCTGCATTAACTTGGAACATGACATCCTCAAAGAGTATTAAGATTAATTTTACTTTATAACAGTAACAGCAGGGATCTACAATTCAAAAAGAGATTATTTAGCTACTCCATGCTAATCCTGGCCTCCGGGCTCAGGATCCTAGGCTCTAGACCCTGGTCGTGATAACCCTGTATAGCCTTGACGTCTAGCTCCCCTCCTATCAAGGCCTCTATCCCCTGAACTACAGCTGAAGCAGCGGCTATGGTAGTTATGCATGGAATCCCATATGCCGCTGCGGTAGTTCGAATCTCGTACCCATCAATCCTGGTGCCTTTACCCCAAGGTGTGTTAATTACTAGACCAACCGTTCTGTTCTTGATAAGGTCGACAACGTTCGGTCTGCCCTCTTGAACCTTTTTAGTCGCCTTGGCACTGACGCCATTTCTGCTCAGCATATTTGCCGTTCCCTTAGTCGCATATATCTTAAAGCCAAGTTCATAAAGCTTCTTGGCCAGGAATATTATCGATCTCTTATCTCTATTACGTACGCTTATAAAAACGCTACCTCTGGTTGGAAGATTAAGTCCTGCGCTTATCTGGGCCTTTGCAAACGCGTCCCCAAAAGATTTATCGATTCCCATGACTTCGCCGGTGGATTTCATCTCGGGACCGAGCACTGTATCGACCTCCGGAAAACGCCCAAAAGGCAATACCGCCTCCTTTATTGAAATGTGATCAATGGATAGGGCTTCAATATATCCCATATCTTTAAGGGACTTACCTGCCATCACTCTCGCCGCAATTTTAGCGATCGGCATCCCTATCGATTTACTTACAAACGGCACTGTTCTCGATGCGCGGGGGTTAACCTCAAGGACGTAGACGATCTCATCCTGGACAGCACACTGGATGTTGAGCAAGCCGCGCACACTCAACTCCTTCGCCAGCTGTACAGTATACTCCTTTATCTGATCGATAATATCCTCGCTTAAGGTATAGGGTGGTATAACGCATGCGCTGTCGCCAGAATGTACGCCCGCCTCCTCGATATGTTCCATAATTCCGCCGATCAGAACGTCCTCCCCATCACAAACAGCGTCCACATCGACTTCGATGGCCCCTTCCAAGAATTTGTCTATTAGGATTGGATGATCTGGCGATGCCTTTACCGCTTTTAAAATGTATGATTCGAGCATGTCCTCAGAGTAGACTATCTCCATTGCTCTACCGCCTAGAACATAAGACGGCCTAACGAGCACTGGAAAACCGATTCTCCTGACAACTTCGAGGGCCCCCTCGTATGAGATAGCCGTGCCATTTGGCGGTTGGTTGATCTTTAATTTCCTCAGCAGCACCTCAAACCTTTTTCTATCCTCAGCTAAATCAATGCTATCCGGGGATGTACCGATAATGGGAACACCCGCCTTACCGAGCGGCCCGGCAAGCTTCAGGGGCGTCTGGCCTCCGAATTGAACGATGACCCCTTCCGGTCTCTCCCGCTCCACGATATTCATTACATCCTCGTAGGTGAGCGGCTCAAAGTAGAGCCGGTCGGATGTATCATAATCCGTCGATACAGTCTCCGGGTTACAGTTAACCATTATCGTCTCATACCCCTCTTCCTTAAGGGCAAACGAGGCATGGACGCAGCAATAATCAAACTCGATGCCTTGGCCAATTCTATTCGGCCCGCTGCCTAGAATTATAATCTTAGGTTTATCCGAGTGCCTCACCTCACACTCGGACTCATAGGTCGAGTAATAATAGGGCGTATATGCCTCAAATTCGGCCCCACAGGTATCAACCGTTTTAAAAGTGGCAATGATACCGTCGTCCATGCGTCTCTTGCGAACCTGATCCTCGCGTGAGCCAGTAAGGTAGGCTATCTGATAATCCGAAAACCCATGCCTTTTTGCCTCACGCAGAAGCTCACCAGGCATATCCTCCAGCCTATATCCACGTATTTCTTTCTCAACCTCAACTAGCTGGTAAATCTGATCGATAAACCACGGATCGATTTTTGTTAGATCGTTAATCTTGTCAACGCTCATACCAGCCTCAAGCGCATATTTGATGTAAAAAAGCCTGTCCTGATTTGGAACGGCGAGTTTAGTATTGAGCTGATCGGCATGTATCTCATCCTTACCGTCAGCACCCAACCCGTAACGATCTATCTCTAGAGACCTTATCGCCTTCTGAAGTGATTCCTTAAAAGTACGACCAATCGCCATCACTTCACCGACCGATTTCATCTTAGTCGTAAGAGTTGGGTCAGTCTCCGGAAACTTCTCAAATGCCCAGCGTGGAACCTTGGTGACCACGTAATCGATCGTCGGCTCAAAAGATGCCGGGGTCTCCTTGGTGATATCGTTTGATATCTCATCCAGGGTATAGCCCACTGCAAGCTTGGCCGCCATCTTAGCGATGGGAAAACCTGTCGCCTTTGAAGCGAGGGCGGAGCTGCGGCTGACCCGGGGATTCATCTCGATAACCGCTATCCGGCCGTTTCCGGGGTGAATGGCGAACTGAATATTTGATCCACCAGTTTCGACGCCGATCTCGCGCATGATGGTAATTGATGCATCGCGGAGCTTTTGGTACTCAACATCGGTCAGGGTCTGGGCGGGGGCAACGGTGATGCTATCGCCCGTGTGAACCCCCATCGGATCGAAATTTTCAATCGAGCAGATGATAACAACGTTATCGTTAAGGTCTCGCATGACCTCAAGCTCATACTCCTTCCACCCGATAACCGATTCCTCTATCAGAACTTCAGAGACCGGGCTGAGCATGAGCCCGTTTGATACTATATTTATATATTCTTCCTGGTTAAATGCTATACCGCCACCGGTTCCGCCCAGTGTAAAACTCGGTCGGATAACCAGCGGAAATCCTAGCTCGTCGGCAAGTTCGAGCGCATTATTTAGGTTATATGCGAAACCGCTTTGTGGAACCTCCAGGCCGATCTTCTGCATTGCGGCCTTAAACTCGCTTCTATCCTCGGCTTTTCTGATTGCTGGAAGCTTTGCCCCGATAAGCTCAACGCAGTATTTATCGAGCACCCCGCTCTCGGCAAGAGCAACGGCGGTATTTAAGCCAGTCTGGCCGCCAAGGGTGGGAAGAAGCGCCTGCGGCCTCTCCCTGGCGATAATTCTCTCAACCACCTCGGGTGTGATCGGCTCAATATAGGTGCGGTCGGCAAATTCAGGATCGGTCATGATAGTTGCGGGATTGCTATTTACCAGCACAATCTCAAAGCCATCTTCCTTAAGCACCTTACACGCCTGGGTGCCCGAGTAATCGAACTCACAAGCTTGGCCGATAATTATCGGCCCAGAACCGATAATTAGGACTTTCTGGATATCGTTTCTTCTCGGCATAACCTCTACTTTCTATCATTCATTCCTTATGAAACTTTAATAATTTGCCTTGTATAAACGTTGTACCCTAACCTGAGAAGGGTCCCGAGGCCAGGGCCCAGGGGTAAGGCAAGGGGCGTCCCTGGACCCCGGACCCTAGTCCCTCTATTCCTTGGCCATCATCTCAATAAACTGGTCAAATAAGTACCTTGCATCGTGTGGCCCGGGGGACGCCTCCGGATGATACTGGACAGAGAAGGCCGGTGCCTCAAGGCATCGCAACCCCTCAACGGTACCATCGTTAAGGTTAATATGGGTAATCTCCACCGAACCAAAATCGCTCTTCCCGGGCCATCCACCTCGCGGGATGGTCTGGCCAACCTGCCAGGGCTTTTCCTCAACGGCAAGTGAAGCCGGGGCGACGGCAAACCCATGATTCTGGCTTGTTATTTCAACCCGTCCGTTAAGTAGATTCTTAACCGGCTGGTTCCCCCCACGATGACCGAATTTCAGCTTATAGGTTTCTCCACCGATCGCAAGCGACAGCAGTTGATGCCCAAGACAGATTCCGAAGATGGGCTTCTTGCCGATAAGCTCGCGGATCGTCTCTATCGCATAGGTTACAGCGGCTGGGTCTCCGGGGCCGTTCGATAAGAATATGCCATCCGGGTCCATCGCCAGCACATCGCCCGCAGGTGTATTGGCGGGCACTACCATCATGTCGCAGCCTGCATGTGCCAGGCAGCGGACGATATTCGTCTTAATCCCAAAATCAAAGGCCACTATCTTGTACTTGCCCTTGCTGCTATCGGTCCATGAGTACGGCTCGTCCGCCGTAACATCCTTTACAAGATCGACTCCGACTATCGAAGACACATTTTTAGCTCTTTCAATAACATTGGAAGCGCTCGTGTCGCTTACCGATATTACGCCCCGCATAGCGCCAACGCTTCGGATGTGCTTCGTAAGTGCTCTGGTATCTACGCCTTCAATGCCGACTATCCCGTGTTCAATTAGAAATTCGTGCAGCGATCCTTCTGCGCGCCAGCTGCTATAAATTGCCGATGCCTCGCGGACGATAAATCCCTCTACAAAGGGCCTTCTTGATTCATGATCAGCCTTATTCACGCCATAGTTTCCTATTAGCGGATATGTCATCGTAACAATCTGTCCGGCATAGGATGGATCGGTCAATATCTCCTGGTATCCAGTCATGCTCGTGTTAAAGACTACCTCACCCATCGTATCAGTACCCGCACCGAAGCTATATCCATGGAATACCCTTCCATCCTCAAGTGCCAGGATTGCCTTCTTCCTATTAAGAATACCCATGGTTCTCCTTCCAAGGGTCTAGGACCCTGGACCCTTCTACAGAACCATCAACAAACACTTTACCCTTTATAACAGGCTTGCCTGCGCTAAATACGTCAGTTACAAGGCCTTTTAGCCTCCATCCTGTATACGGCGTGTTGATGCTTTTCGACTCAAACTTACTAGGGTCAACCTCATGCTGAACGTTACTGTCTATTATTACTATATCGGCATCATCTCCAATACCGAGCCTGCCCTTAGCAATGCCAAGTATTTCTGCCGGGCCTACGCTCATTTTCCCAATGGCTTCGCTTAATCCAATAACGTCCCTATCGACAATCTCCGTTAATATAAGCGCGAGGGTAGTTTCAAGGCCAATTAAACCAAACGGGGCGAAATCGAATTCCACCTCTTTCTCATGACGGGCATGCGGCGCGTGATCGCTCGCAATTGCATCAATCACTCCATCTCTTAAACCCTGGCGCAGCGCCGCAACATCTTCGGCGGTGCGAAGTGGAGGATTCACCTTAAAGTTGGTATTGTAGCCCTGCAGATTCTCGTCCGTTAAGGTGAGGTGATGCGGGGTGACCTCGCATGTTACCCTAATCCCCTGCTCTTTAGCCCGTTTCACCAGATCAAGGCTTCCGGCAGTACTTAGATGTGCTATATGCAACCTGCCGCCCGTAAGCCCGGCAAGGATTATGTCCCTTGCCACAATAACTTCCTCTGCAGCCGCCGGTATCCCCTTAAGCCCGAGGGTAGTCGAGTAATAACCCTCGTGCATCTGCCCACCGCGGGCTAGAAAGCCATCCTCGGCATGAGATATAACCGCTTTATCCCATATCTTCGTATACTCGAGAGCCCGCCTCATCAGCTGGCTATTCATAACGCACTTACCATCATCCGAAAATGCCACCGCCCCAACATTAACCAGTTCGCCCATCTCGGAGAGACGTTCCCCTTCAAGGCCACTGGTAATTGACCCTATCGGGAAGATATTTCCAAAACCGACATCTGCCGCCTGGCGCTTAATATACTCGACAACCGGGGCGGAATCTATAACCGGGTCGGTATTCGACATGCAGGCGATACTCGTAAACCCGCCCCTTGCTGCGGCCCGGAGCCCGCTTTCAATGGTCTCCTCATCGGTGCGGCCAGGGTCACGCAGGTGTACATGCATATCGACTAATCCCGGAGTCACCAGCTTGCCTGAAGCATCGATAATCTCTGCCCCCGCTGTAACTTCCTTACCTGCCAGATCCCTGCCAATAGCAGCAACTATATTCCCCTCGATGAGGATGTCCAATATTTCATCCGCATTGTTTGCCGGATCGATAACACGCCCGCCCTTTACTAAATACTTACTCGTCATCTCTTACACCACCCAGGAGTAAATATAGTACTGCCATCCTTACGGCGACCCCGTTTGCCACCTGAGCCGTTATTACCGCCTGCCGCATATCCGCTACATCCGGCGCAATCTCAACTCCCCGGTTGATAGGCCCGGGATGCATAACTATTAGATCCGGTTTTGCCATCTGCAGGCGTTTCTTATTTATGCCAAAGAGAGAAGCGTATTCGCGAATAGATGGAAAGAGCGACTCTCCCTGCCTCTCTAGCTGTATCCTCAGGAGATATAAGATATCGACCTCGGGAAGTACGGGGTCCAAGTCATATGAAACTTTTACACCGAGCGAATCAATACCCTTTGGGATGAGAGTTGGCGGGCCGATAACGATAACTTCCGAGCCCATCTTCTTAAGAGCCAGGATATTTGATCTTGCAACCCTACTGTGCAGGATATCTCCGACTATCGCAACCTTTAGCCCATTGAGCGTGCCAAATTCCTGGCGTATGGTAAGCAAATCTAGAAGTGCCTGCGTCGGGTGCTCATGTGAGCCATCCCCGGCATTTACTACGCTGCATTCCATGTATCTCGCCAAAAGCGCCGCCGAACCGGATGCCGAGTGCCTTATAACCACCATATCCGATGCCATTGCTTCTATTGTTTGGGCGGTATCCTTGATGCTTTCGCCTTTGACGATTGCACTTGTGCTCTTTGAAATATTTACGGTATCGGCACTCAGGCGCTTTGCAGCTAGCTCAAACGATGTCCTTGTCCTGGTGCTCGGTTCAAAAAAGAGGGTGACGATAGTCCGTCCCCTCAATGTCGGAACTTTCTTGATCAGCCTCTCCGATATCTCCCTAAATGACTCAGCCATATCAAGAATAAGTGTTATCTCATCGCCAGTTAATTGATTTATACTTACTAAATCCTTATGTCTTAACCCCAACTTCTTTATACCTCAAACCTCGGAGGCAAAGCCCCCGGCTTTACTACTTCCCACTCACCCATTCACCTATTCACCGTTAATTTCTTCCCCGATAACAACCGAATCCTCCCCATCAACTTCAGCCACATTTACCTGCACTCTTTCCTTGCGGGAGGTTGGGATGTTCTTGCCGACATAATCAGCCCTGATAGGAAGTTCTCGATGCCCTCTGTCTATCATAACCGCCAACTGTATCGCGGCTGGCCGTCCATAATCCATGATCGCATCCATCGATGCCCTTATCGTGCGACCGGTAAAGAGAACATCATCAACTAGGACTATCGTCTTACCTGCAACATCAAATGGTATCTCGGTCTTGTATATATTGGGGCTTGAATAGATCGCCACATCATCGCGGTAGAATGTGATATCAAGCGCACCAACAGGGAGGTCGAAGTTTTCGATCTCTTTTATCTTCTGCACGAGCCTACGGGCAAAAAAAATACCGCGGTTGCGGATTCCTACTAACACTATGTTCTCCGCTCCACGGTTCCTCTCCAGAATCTCATGGGCAATTCTAGTAATGGCGCGACTCATGGCATTACTATCCATGACCACCGCTTTCTCTTTAAAGCTCATCAATTACTCCCTGCTTAGCGCAAAAAAATACCTTCACCGCAGGCTGCATGAAGGTAGGTAAACTCAAGCAAGTTCGCGCATATTCTATTACCATCCTTACCAGCCTCGCAGGACTAGACTTAAAGGTCTCACTAATATTATCAGAAACCCGGATATAGTGCAACCGAAAGTTGGAAAATTTGTTTAGTGAAATTATCGAATGAGGGTGAGCAGTACTAATGCGCGAGGGTCGATCATATATGCAAATCTTCGCTCGATTGAGCTTCAGCTGGCTCACCCCAATCCTCGTCTTCCATCTCGCGCAGGCGCCTCCGCTTCCTTATTGGGGCGATGATGATGGCCAGGATGATAAGAGCGCCCATCAGGTACCATCCGATATCCCGCAGTTGCATCAACCAGATACTAATAATCTGGCCGCGCGCGTAATCCTTCCACTCGGCGTTTAATTCATCCTGGTTACTGCCGAGGGCTCGTATCAGTGCACTATCAAAAACCTCCCCAGCCTGAAGCCTCCCGATCACTTCATAGAGCTTGGCCTCACCGAACTTGTCGGTAATAAAGTTAACCATCAGATACCCTTGAGCATAATCCTGTGGTCTTGCAGGCTCATCCCATGAAGATTTTGCAGGCCCTAAAAAATCATGGATGTCCTTAGCAAGGGCATATTTCTCAAGCCGAGCGGCCTCAATACCGGGTTGAGATTCATGAATGGCGAGTCCTTCGACAAACCATCGCGGAACGGTGTCTAACCTGGGTACGCTGTTCGTAAAGATGATATGATTTATCTCATGGGCTAAAATTACGGTTGAGTTTCCCACTCCCTGGAGGACAGCGATCAGATTACGGCTGGGTTGCGCGTAGCCAGCTGCGTTAGCTGAAGGGCTCCCTGCCAAAAACGCAGAGCGATCGGTATAGATGTATAGATCAATCTTTTGCGCTTGATTATGGTTGTACCGAGCAGCCATATCAACATAGACCGCCTCCGCTACCCGGCCGATATCTTCAATGCTCGCCCTCTTCGACGCATGGATTTTAAAATGCGGGGTTTCCAGAGTAGCCCAGTCGCTCTGAGTTACAACGGCAAAGGCACTGGCTGCTTGGATAAGTATCATAACTGTAAGTAACGTTGCTGCTATGATCACCCGATAACCCGGCCACCAGGTAACCCGGTCACCAGATAACCTGTGGTCTCTTACCCACACTTCCTACCCACACTCCAATTTACTACTCACCTACTCACCGATCTTCTGCGGCACTGGACAACTATCCATTCCTATCTTCCACACCACTTCTTCTAGAATCATAAAAGTGCTATTATATATCATCCTGAGCCTAAGCACTAACGCTAC
Organism: Actinomycetota bacterium; assembly: GCA_014859275.1. Classification (GTDB taxonomy): domain Bacteria; phylum Actinomycetota; class Aquicultoria; order Aquicultorales; family Aquicultoraceae; genus Kmv33. The sequence goes on from JACUUO010000017.1 coordinate 28,473, forward strand.
CACCTGTCATCCTTAAAGAGCCGTAAGGCTCCCAACTTGTCATCCTGAGCCGTAGCAAAGCGGAGGCGAAGGATCTCAATCGTATTTTCTATATTCTTAAGCATTAGAATGCCTCTGTATCAACCAACACCTTATTGGTTATATACTGTCTAGTGGCATAATAATGAGGGTATTATTTAGATTCTTTAAGCCTTAAACCATTGTAAACCCTTAAGAATAGTGAATATACTTGAGATTCTTCACTCCGCTTACGCTTCGTTCAGAATGACATTTTCTTACGCTGTGTTCAGACCTGTCCTGAGTGAAGCCGAAGGGATGACAGGTTCGCATAGGTATAGGGTGCTGTAGCACCAGCAGAGATCACCCGATGAATCGGGCAACTACATGCTATATGGCACTGGGTAACTATTCCCTCACTTCCTACCCTCATCGACATTGGCACTTTGGCACATCCAAGACAGTACCCCACACTCTCGACCCACATTCCCAGTTACCTGGTCACCTGGTCACCCGGTAATCCGGTAATCCATTCACCGACTCACCAATCTCCTTGACCCCGTTCACTCACTTCGGTAAACTAAGTTGGGTATATAGTTAGTGCTCGTCCCTAACCCGCAGGAGCAGATGTGAGACTCAGCTATTCGGCCATCTCAACATACCAGAAATGTCCCCTCTCCTACAAATTTCTATACGTTGATAAGTTTCCTACTAAGCCATCGCATTATTTGAGCTTTGGCAGTAGCATTCACTCAGCGCTGGAATTCTTCTATAGCATAGAGCTGCCGGAACCGTGCAGCCTGGAGAGGCTCTTGGAAGAGCTGGACAACGTCTGGCTGCGTGATGGATATGAGAGCGAAGTCCAGGAGCAAGAGTATAAGGAAAAAGGCCGGGCGATTCTCACCCGATTCTACTGGGAAAATCTACCCTCGTTTACCATACCAGTCGCCGTTGAGAAGCGATTCTCGCTGGATATAGATGGCATTACCCTCGTTGGTGTAATCGACCGTATTGATCGGCTAGCCAACGGCGGGCTGGAGATCATCGATTATAAAACGAATGATAAGCTGCCGCCAAAGACCAAGATCAATACCGATCTGCAGCTCCCCATCTATCATATGGCAGCGGAAACGATATATGGAATAGCGCCTCAAAAGGTCACCCTATACTTCCTGGTGCCAAACGAGAAGGTCAGTGCTCGAAAGACTAAAACCGATATAAAGAAGGCACAGAACACTATCCATAAGGTGGCAAGTGGAATCCGTGGAGAAAAATTCGACCCCCTTAAAAATCCCTTATGCCCCTGGTGTGACTTTATTGAGCTCTGCCCACTTCACGTAAACGATCCGGTTATCTTGGTAAGGGCAGCGGCCAACGGGAAGATATTAGGGAGCAAGGGCTCAAGGGAGGGCAAACCCGAAGCCGGAATTAGAGATCTAAAACAAAATGCAACAGAGACCGCGGTTAAGGAGCTGAAACAGAGTGCAATAGAGATAGAAAGAGTGGTCGATGAGTATCTTGAGCTTGTGGAGCGGATTAGCAGCGCCCGCTTGAGGCTCAATGAACTCCAGAGCATCATCCACAACTACTGCGAAGCAAACGAACTCACATCGATCAGCGGTAAACACGGCAAATTGGCCCGCCGGGCCCAGAGGGTCACCCATTACAACGTCAATAAGTTGCGTGAGCTGCTTGAGCCCCGCGGTCTCTGGGAGAAGATAATCGATGTTAACGGCCAGCTTCTTAAGAAACTTCTCGACGACGAGACCTCCCAGGGTGAGCTGCGCAAGCTCATCGATACCGCCAAAGAAGTCGAAGAAATTAGCTATGCGCTATATATAAAAGATCGCGGTAACCCTTAATCATGGGTGCATGTTCAACTACAGCTCTCCCCTAAAACAATACCCGATAAGCTTATAAATCAACTTTGCGGCCAAAAAATTGCTGGCTACGTTACCGGGGATTGGAGTGAGTTCAACCACATCGAAACCGATAACCTTCTTATGAAAGGTTACCTCGCGTAAGATATCGAGAACCTCATACCAGCGTAGGCCACCCGGCTCTGGTGTACCAACCGCCGGCACCTCGGATGGATCAAAGACATCCATATCGATGGTTATATAGGCGGTATCGCTTAGCGCATCTACAATATCCTCGAAACCGTAGTAGCCATAGTGATACCGCCTTGCCGTCACCGAAAAAATATCGTTTGCCTTGATAAACTTGGCCTCTTCTTTGCTGGTACTTCTTATTCCTACCTGGGCAATCTTTACTCCCTCGTCGCAGATGCGCCTCATAACACAGGCATGGCTATATTGCGTACCTTCATACTCTTCGCGCAGGTCGGTGTGGGCGTCAAGCTGGAGTACGCTTACATTAGGATAAAAGTCCTTAATTGCCTGGATTGCGCCAAGGGTAAGCGAGTGCTCGCCGCCAAGCATGACGGGAAATTTGCCTGCCTCGATCACCTCAAGAAAAACGCGCCTTACCATCTCAGCTTGGCGTTTAGGTCCATCCATATTAGGTATTATCTCGTTAAACGTATGAATACCGACCTTTTCATAAATCTCGGTCTCCAGTTCCTCATCATAGAGCTCTACCTGGTGGGATGCGTTAATTACGGCAACTGGCGCTTCACGGGCGCCCGACCTAAAAGAAGTGGTCGAATCATAAGGAAAAGGCAGAATCACAACCTTAGATTCTTCAAAAGAATTGTGCTTATCTATCCCCAAGAAATTGAAGGGTAGAGATGTATACATCCGGGCCTCCGCGTTAAAGAATTAGCTCGCCTGATAACGGAGCACTAAACATATTATACCGCCACACACAAGATTGGTGTCCACTGTAAATATTCTCCAAAAACCAATAAAAAGAATCCTCCCCGCCTTTTGAGGGCGAGGAGGTTAGTTGAATAGCATACAGCCCACCTTGTCTTGGCCTACATTATCTTTAAAATCTCGGAACTCTGTTGATGATTATATCTCTTTCCCCGATGTCGAGCTGCCGACAGATCGACTCAAGAATCTTTTCGCAGCTGGTAGGACCGCAGGTAAAAACATCGAGCGCCATCTTGCCATCATCAGCATAGGTATGAATAGAGACATGGCTCTCATCAAGCATGATAAAGGCGGTGCAGCCAGGCGATGAATTATGACCAAATCTGTATCTCGACTGGTTGATAATATTGGCACCGGCCTCATTCGCTGCATTAACGATCGTTTGGAGCAGCAACCTATCATCGATAAGTACATCTGATGACATGTTATGGATGTCGGCGATTAAATGATTACCCTTGTTCATCTCTCAATCCTTTCTAGTTGATCTTCAACCCAACTAAAATTTCTTTCTCTATAGAAATCCTTATTGGATTGTATAAACGCACCCACAACGAGCGGCAATCCGATGGTCGAGTCTATATATACGGTTGCCATCTGCGCATCTTTGGTTATTTTTCCCCAAGATTGCGCTTCTTCGAATGTACAACCGCTTAGACCACCCCATTTCGGATCATCAGTAGTAATCTGGACGGCATATTTGTGACCATCGATTCCCCTGTAGCCCATTGTATCCAGTAGCGGCTCCAGCTGCTGGATATAATTTTTCGGCACGCCACCGCCAACATAGATTGCGCCAGTCGTCTCCGATTTGAGTTTTATCTGGGCAATCTCATAATTATCTCTAATTTGATCTATACAAAACCTTTGGCCTTGACTATTTGAACCCTTTTGAGCGTAAAGGTGAGTCAGACTTATACCAATAGCGCTATCGCAAAGCGCGGGGCAGAATACCGGAACGCCCTCTTCGTAAGCAGCGCGAAGTATTGAGTTAGGGTCCTGGATTTTAGAGCCTAAGTAGGCTAAAAACTCACGCGAAGAATGAGCGCGAGGTTCAAGTTCGGAGGCTAGCTTTGAAATGAAAAGCTCAACGGTCCCGAATTCCTGGTTATCGACATAGGTATCGTAGATGCGATCGACCTTAAGATCTTCAAGAGTGGCATCATCAATATGCGCTGACCCAATGTAGTGATGGAACCCCATACTCTCGATAAAATCATGGGTCAAATTGGCACCAGTTGAAACCAGCACATCTACAAGATGGTTCTTAACCATGTCCCGAATTACCCTACGCAGCCCCCCCGGAACAATAGCACCAGCTATACCGAGGAAAATCGTCGCTGTTTCGTCCTTTTGCATATTTTCAAGAACAATTCTTGATTTGGCGAGATTGCGGCTCTGAAAGGATGTTGCCTCAAATCCTCGTAATAGCTGGTCCAATCCATCAATGCTATACAGATCCAGATGCTGAATCGGGTGTTTTAGTAAATCCTTTTTTTCCAACTGACCTCCTAGAAAACTAAATATTTATGTAAATATCCGATCATACTCAACCAGCTTATAATAACGCTAAAACATTCAATACTCAATATTTTTATTGCCATGCAAAAGGTTGCATAACAAAAGCCTGCACTAATTTTCGAAAAAATATATCATCAGTTGCTCGAATAATTAGCACAAGCTTATTAAGTAAACAATATATAGAATAATGATTTAATGCGCTGCAGTCAACAAATTATTCCTAATTCTCCTTAAGATACATTCTCTCCAGGCTATCTAGAACTTCCCGTAAATCCTGC
>JACUUO010000134.1 GCA_014859275.1 Actinomycetota bacterium
TCATCTCTCATCATCCACCAAATCTCACCCCGGGAAAAAGATTCGCTGAAGTTATCCTTCTGATGCAATTGGCATTAACCATTTCATTAAGGAGTTAGAAAAAAGAGGATTAGAAGTTATACGCTGTAATGGGCTATAGCTTGCTTAGCTGCTGAACACAACTCCTCTAAAGGTTCGAATCCGATCCGGGAAGCTCCTTCGACGCGATGAACTCAGACGGGATGTTCCGCTGGCGACAAAGTGTAGCTCCCTTTAGGTTTTGCGAAAGTCATAAGGATAAGTTATCATTAAATAACAACAGGCATGACATGCCTTTGGTTTATACCATAACGCTCACCAAGCTCACCCGCGCACTTGAAGCCAGTGTTGATGATTTAGTTAAATAGTTTTATGAATAAAAGCGACTGTACAGATCAACAATTAGTTGCCGACTTCCTCGCTGGTGATGAAAAATCGCTCGAGGAACTTTTTGGCCGCTATCTCAAGCCGGTTTATAGCTTTGTGGCAAGATTCATCGGCGGCGATTAGAAAGCAGAGGACATCACGCAGGAAGTTTTTGTAAAAGCGTGGAAAAATCTTAAAAAGTTTGATCAAAGCAAAAGTTTCAAAACCTGGATTTTTTCAATCGCTAAAAATTCAGCGATTAACTTTCTCAAAAAGAAGAAGGCGATTCTGTTTTCTGCATTTGAAAACGAAGAAAGAGAAAACATCATTACAGAAACAAGCGCCGATCCGGAACCGCTGCCGCCGGAGCTTTTTGAGAAGAAGGAATTGAACCAAATGCTGAATGAAGCACTGGCAAAACTATCACCCAATTACCGTATGGTTTTGTTCCTGCGTTATAACGACCACTGTAAATTCCGAGAAATTGCCGAATTACTTGGTGAGCCGCTCCATACGGTAAAGTCCCGCCACCGCCGGGCTCTCATTAAGCTCAAAGAATTGCTCTCAAACTAAAAAAACCAAAAAATACCGTAAGGGGTGCACCAAAACGCACCCCTTCGTTGTATTAGTTATTATGGTACGTAAAGATTACGAAAAATTATTTTCATACCTCGAGACGGCGGAGCCGCCCGAAGGCTTTTTGGACAATATATTGTCTCGTATTCAGCGCGAAAAACGGATCCGCGCCGTTAAGATCCGGTTGGCTTTTTCTGCTTTTGTCATTGCCGCGCTGATTATACCGGCCGGAGTTTTCGGCCCCTCGGCTTCAACCGTTGCTCACGCCCAAGCGCAGCAAACCATTAACCGATCCCTTACATTAATCAATCAACGCTCTGATGAGGAGAAAGTCGCTCTTGAGCAAAGATTTCAAAAGGGACTGTACATCAAAGATCAAGCTGGCGAGAGGTTTATAAGCACTAAAGAGCTTTCTCCGGAACACGAAGCAATGATCAAAGCGATGAGCACATCGTTTAAGGAAGCTCTTGCTGAAGCCCAAAACGCAACCGATCTTAGGGTCATAAGCGCTGACGAAATGCCAATCGCCGGATTTTTTGGCAATGCCGGAAGAGCCTTCGGGCTCCGAATGATGAAGCATCACGAAAGTTTTGAAGATAAGCTCGCCAATCTTCCCGAAGATATACGAAAACGATTTAATGAGAACGGCAAGCTGACTGAAGAAGCAAAACCAGTAACCTTTCTCACATATACCAACACGGAGGGATTAACGGTGCATCTTGGTCTAAATGCCGACGACGAACCAGTCATGAAATTTGTTAGATCAAATGCGCTAGGAGGCAAAATTAAGATTAAATTTGGCGAATAATTATATTGAGGAGTAAGAGGAGTAGTATGCAACCGCAATCAACACACAATACATTTGAGTCACTTTACCTTAAAGAAAGAAAGCGGGCACAAATTTTTATGACCCTATCTATTGTGCTTGCGATTCTTTTGGCCGGTTCGATTATCTATCACTTGAATAGCAAAATTCAGTCATCGCCAAATACTCAGGGCAGTGCTCTTGGGGAAGTTCCGAACTCTGGCCAAGGACCAGTAATGATGGGTCGGCCCGGGGGTGGCAGTGGAGGTAAGGTTATTATCCCCCAAGATCAGGTGACCGACTATCTCAATCCTGACGGATCGGTTAATACTGACAAGATTAGTAGCCGTCTCAACAGCCTACAAGGCCCGCCTCAAATGATAGAAACCATGCTGCAAGCGCGCGCCAAGCAAATCGACGAAGCAGAAGCACGCGGGGAGATAACCAGCCAGCAAGCAGAGGAGCTGAAGAAGGCCTGGGGTATAAAGTAGGAAATTTATGAGCGCTAACATTATTGAACTAAAAAACGTTAAAAAAACCTACCGGAGTGCCGGCGGGGCGACTACTCAAGCCCTAAATGGAATAGACTTGACTATCAAACGAGGAGACTTTGTAGCCGTGATGGGGCCAAGCGGCTCCGGCAAGTCAAGTTTGTTGCATATCATGGGCTTGCTGGACCAAAAATTTGAAGGTACTTACCGTTTAGACGGCGAAAACGTCAGCCGTCTTTCCAACGACCAAGCCGCTGAGATTCGAGGCAAAAAAATCGGGTTTGTTTTCCAGCAATTCAATCTATTGCGCCGCACGAGCGTATTACAAAATGTTCTCCTGCCAACCGTTTACCAACCTTTGCCAAACGCAGAGTTCAGAGCCCTGGAAGTTTTAAAAATGGTGGGTCTAGAGAACTATATTGAAAGTCTTGGTAACGAACTCTCCGGTGGACAAATTCAACGCGTGGCGATCGCCCGGGCGCTAATTATGAACCCAAGCTTATTGCTCGCGGATGAGCCAACCGGCAATCTGGACTCAAAAACCGCTCATCAAATTTTGGAGATCTTGCGAGAGGTCAACGAGCAAGGCACAACCGTTATCCTGATTACCCACGAAAGGGAATTAGCTCGCTTTGCTCAATATACCATTCAACTAAAAGATGGTTTAGTGGAGAAATAGAATTATGAATATTGGTAATTTAATCTATCAAAGCATTCATAGTATCTGGGGAAATAAAATAAGAAGCGGCCTCACTATTCTTGGTATTATTATTGGCGTGGCCGCGGTTATTGCTTTAATAGGTTTGGGAAAGGGTCTGCAGGCCGATGTTCAAAGCCGCCTGGGCGCACTTGACGCCTCTGCTATTACTGTGCGATCTCAAGACCCTGAGAGGCCGCAATTTGACCGCCAGGCTATGGGGCGAGGGGTAATGATGTTCGGCGAACAGGCTGACAATGCGTTGACAGTAGATGATTATCAGGCCATTCGGCAGATAGAGGATGTTGCTGCAGCCTCACCAGAAGCAGGAAAGCAAATTGGTGTTGATATTATAAAAGACGCGCAGACCGTTTCCGGTTATCAAGTAACAGGAATTGATTGGCAGTACCTAGAGCTTAAGAAAATAACCGTCGTGGAAGGAGCCAGTTTAACAGAGCAACAGATAGAGAGCAGTGAATCAGTGGCATTGATCGGCAAAGGAGCAGCTAAGGAGCTATTCCCTGATGATAACACATTCGTAGGAAAAACAATTTACATTGACAATGAAGCATTTGAGATTGTCGGGGTGATCGAGGGGCCAGAAACAGACGCGGCAAACATGCCAATCCGGATACGAAGCACCGATCCATCAGATTCTATCTATATCGGGTATAAGCGTTGGCTGGAGTTGGCAGAAGAAGAAAAACTTCCGACCATCGTTTTGACAGCTATAGACGAAAAAAGCGTGGCGGCAGTCGCCAGCGCCATAGAGACCCTGTTACTTGAAGCCCATAACATTGATGATAGAGATAAAGCCGATTTTGGTCTTATGGTCAACCAAGATATTCTGAACACTATCACTGGTACTGCCAGTAGTTTTGCGGTAACACTAGCATGGATTGCTGCTATTTCACTTATTGTTGGTGGAATTGGCATTATGAACATTATGCTTGTCACCGTTACCGAGCGAACGCGGGAGATTGGCTTACGTCGGGCCGTCGGTGCCAAAACTCGCCACATTCTCGTTCAGTTTTTAACCGAATCGGTCTTGCTTACCCTCATTGGTGGAGCGCTTAATGTGGTGCTGGCAATTCTATTTGGTCAGTACATAGGAGAGATTGTTAATTTTGGTTCTGGTGGACGTGGTTTCGGCCGCAATGCGTCCGAAGTTAAACCTCTTATTGATTTTCCAACTATCGCCTTAGCTGCGGGAATTTCTGTAGTTGTTGGTATTGTCTTTGGTCTCTTTCCAGCCATCAAAGCGGCCAGACTCGATCCGGTGGAAGCGTTAAGATATGAGTAGGTTTTCGCGGAATACCTAACCTACACACTGTTCAAATTGAAAGCCCATAAATGGCTTCTATTCCCATTTCCCTCATTAATCTTTGAATGCGCTTTCTGTTTACAATCACTTGATAATAATGCTGAAGTTCTTTTTTATCCTATATCAGGTCCAAGTCCAACATGTCTTTTGGGACCCTAAAGCACTTTTAGATGATGCTTCACGAACCATTTATGGTGGTACTATTACAGACGGTACCACGGGGGAAAATCTAATGTGCCAGAAAAGCCTCTAGGTGAAAAGATGGTAATTGAGCTTAGAAGTACTGTAAAATATTGGACTCAGCCGCCAACTCAGAAAACTGTTCAAGGAATATGAACAATCACTCCTGGAATTTAATAACGTCAACCAGCAGGATAAGGCCGGGTTAAACGATTATCTTGCAGAATCTGAAGCCATTTTCAACAGGATAAAGGACAGATCGTTTAAGAAAACCGGCGAGAATGAGTGGACAATTTAAGGCCTTCCTAGGTTGTATATCAAAACCTAAGCAATCAAACCGACAATTTCTGTCATTAGCATCAATGCGTTTACAGGGGAAAGATCGTCGTAGCTTAAGCAATCAAACCGACAATTTATGTACCAGTCGGAATAAATGCAAATCAACGTGAGCCGATATGAGAACATGTGGAAACGCCTTTAAAGGCATTGTATATGGAAAAATTAATCCCGGATGGGATTCGAACTTTCTTCCAAAAAGAGGTGATATAATGACCAAATGAAAGAGGACTCTATACAAACAGTAAGAAAATACGGAAATCCACCTTTTTCTACTGCCGTAATTCACGGAGGCCCCGGTGCACCAGGCGAAATGGCACCAGTTGCAAAAGAGCTTGCTAAGAATTTCGGTATTTTAGAATCACTTCAATCTGCAAACACTCTTTCTGGCCAAATTGATGAGCTAAAACAACAGGTCAAAGAAAACTCAAAAACCCCGATTGCCTTAATTGGTTGGTCTTGGGGTGCATGGTTAAGTTTTATGTTTACAGCCCAAAATCCATCAATGGTTAAGAAATTGATTCTTATCGGAAGCGGTCCGTTTGAAGATAAATACGTTCCTGAGATTATGCAAATAAGGCTAAGCCGTCTATCTAAAGAAGACGGAGAAAAGGTCAGTTTATTTACTCAGCTGATTAGTAATGCAAAAGAGGATGAAAAGGATAAGATATTTTGCCAATTTGGATCATTGCTTTCAAAGGCTGACCTTTATAATTCACTGCCGCATGAAAATGACATAATTGAGTGTCAATATAATGTCTATGAAGGTGTCTGGAAAGATGCTAAGGAATTAAGAAGCACTGGCAAGCTTTTAGAATACGGCAAGAAGATTACTTGCCCTGTGGTAGCAATACACGGTGATGGTGACCCTCATCCAGCTAAGGGGGTACAGGAACCTCTATCCAAAATAATTAATGACTTCAAATTTATTCTTCTTGAGAATTGTGGGCATAAACCCTGGTATGAAAAAGAAGCCAGAGATCGGTTTTATGAATTGCTTAGAGAGGAATTGATACAGGAGTTATAAGCTCGTTTACGAGTAAATACAGACCAAAGCCTAAGCAATCAAACCGACAATTTCTTGCAGAATTTCGAATAAATGTGAATCCGGGGAGCAAATAGGATTTAAACCGCTCTAAAGGCTGTTCTTCCGTTTTTTGGGTATTGTTTTGGGTTGAAGCGCCAAGACTTTTACTACGTGAGAATT
>JACUUO010000135.1 GCA_014859275.1 Actinomycetota bacterium
TACCCTTACTCCAGATAAGACCGCAACAACCCGCTATAAGTGGGATGATGGCACAGAGACCACCTATACCGCTCCATTCATGGCACCAGAAGGAGTGCATACCCTCTTTTTCTACTCAAAAGATGCGGCTGGAAACACTGAAGTTACGCGAACCAAGCAATTTAAGGTGGATACCTCCATTCCAACTACCCCCCTGCTCAATGCGGTTGATACCATTACAGCAAGCAATGTGGCAACAGTTATGGTAAGCGGCACCGCTGATCCTAATACAACAGTTCACATTACCGCATCAGATGGGGTCTGCGAAGTTACCTCTTCCGTTACATCAACCGGCTCCTTTGCCACACAGCTAAATCTTACCGGTCTTTCTGATGGCACGATCACTATCACCGCCTATGCTAAGGATGAGGCGGGAAACGAAAGTCCAGTGAGCCTTGCCAAGCAGGTAACAAAGGAGGCACGCTCCTTCTACACCGACTTTTCCAAATACCCAGCGAATCAAGCACCTTCAGGCTGGACCCCGCGGTGGGTTACGAGCAATGTAACTAACCTTATCAAGGAGAAGGCTGGCACAGCAGGTGGGAAATGCCTTGAGCAGAAGCCCACTACTGGATCAAGAAGATCAATCTCCTGGGATGCGGCAGGCAGCGTTTCTGATGTTGAGACCGTTGCAAGGCTAAGGACCGACACCGACACGATCGCCAGCCACCAGGGCTGGGTTGTTGTTCGCGGCAGTGGCGCATCTGCTACTGAGAATGGATATGTGGTCTCTATCTACAATTCTAGCAATAACACCAAGAGCATCTTACTCTACAGGTATTTAGACGGTACTTACCAATTATTGCAATCAAAGCCATATGACTGGTCTGCTAATACCTGGTACTGGGCTCGCCTTAGAGCTATCGGATCAACAATACAGGCTAAGGTCTGGCCTGATGGAGAGAATGAACCGTCTTCCTGGAGCTTAAATGCTACCGATACCTCGATAGTGTCTGGCTGGGTTGGAGTAGGCGGGTATGCCAGAGGCACAAAGGATTTTGACGTGGTCGGCATTGCCAAAGGTGGAGCAACAGCACCCATAACTTCAGTTCCGCCGACCACTTCAATCACTGTCAATCCCTCTGCTCCTGATGGAGAAAATGGCTGGTATAAGACATTTCCAACCATTACCTTGACCCCAGATGAGGCCGCAACCACCTACTACAGGTGGGACAATGGCGTAGAGTCGATCTATACCGCCCCGATCACAGCACCAGAAGGGATTCGTACCCTTTACTTCTACTCAAAGGATGCGGCAGGAAACACAGAGGCAGTGCGCTCCAAGCAGTTTAAGGTGGACACCCCACCCAATACCCCGGTACTTAGTGAGGTTGACACCATCACCTTAACCAACGTTGAGGCATACCAGGTGCATGGAACTGCTGATCCTGATACCACCGTATATGTTACTGTATCAGATGGGGTGCATGAAGCTACTGCTGCTGCATCCTCAACTGGTGCCTTTACCGCAACTCTAAACCTAACAACTCTCTCTGATGGCACAATTACCATCACCTCCTATGCAGAAGATGAAACAGGAAACACAAGTCCAGTTAGCCTTGCAAAGCAGACAACAAAAGACACCATCCACCTTGTTACCAACTTCTCGGAGTATGTAGCTGATCAAGAACCCACTGGCTGGACTGAGAGGTGGTATACGATGTATACCACCAACCTCATAAAAGCAAAGCCCGACACTGAAGGGGGAAAGTGTCTTGAGCATAAGACTACCAATAGTGCGCGCAGGTCGCTCTCCTGGGATGTGGTAGGAAATATTTCCGATGTTGAGATTGTGGCCAAGGTAAGAACGGATACCGAGACTGCCGACACCCACCAGAACACTCTGTTGGTTCGAGGCAGTGGCAAGTTTACCTCTGAGAGTGGGTATGCAGTCACTCTTCACAACAGCAGCACTGACGGCAAGGGCATAGTGTTTATTAAACACGTGAACGGCACCGCTCGTTGGATAAGACGCAACTCATATGATTGGTCTACCAATACCTGGTACTGGGTAAGGCTTAGAGCTGTTGGGCAAACGATACAGATTAAGGCCTGGCCTGATGGTGACTCTGAGCCCTCTTCCTGGCTTATTAGCTATACTGATGTCCAAGCATTGCCAGCTGGCTGGGTTGGCATAGGTGGATACTATGCTGGCACAGAGGATTATGATGTGGTCGGCATTGCCAAGGGTGGAGCAATTGCTCCTACGAGGTGATGGTGCCACATAGCTAATAAAGGGGTACTAAAGTTCAGGAAGTATTCTAAGGTATTTACGATTGGTGTTTGAATTAATCGCATATTAGGATAGTGATGCGTCTACTAAATATAGATTAGCTTTACCGAATAGTAGCACATCGGTTTTACATTAACAGGAGGGTGTAGATGAAAAGGAGATTAGAAAAGAGCTTTAAAGGATTTCGGGCAGTCATTTCAGTACTTCTTATTCTCTCACTGGTGGCAGGAGTTCTTCCTCCCATCATGCCATCGGGCAGGGCCCAGGCAGCAGTAGGTGCTAAAGGGCCTTCTACCACCAAAAAAGAGAGCACATCTACCCCGGGAAGCAGACCCACTCCAAATATCCCAAAAGAGCTAAGCCAAGCTAAAAAGGCTGCCATAGCAAAGAAGGCGGCAAGTGTTGGTATGCCCTTTATCCCAAATGAGGGCCAGATCAAGCACAAGAACGTAAAGTTTTATGCCAACATCTTTGCTGGAGCGCTCTTTGTAACTGATGATGGTGAGCTCACCTATGCCCTTCCTGCACCTGAAAAGAAAAGGACAGAAACAACAGAGACAAATAGCTCCATTCAAGAAAGAGCCTTCCTTAAAGAGAAGGCTAACAAAGAGCCAAAGGCACAAAAAGGATGGGCTCTTAAAGAGAGGCTCATCGGTGCACAAAGAGCAGCGCCTAAAGGAATAGACAAAGCAGTAACAACTGTTAACTACTTCAAAGGAAATGACAAGAGCAAGTGGAAAACCAACATATCAACATACAACGGGGTAACCCTCGGTGAGGTCTATGAGGGAGTGCGCCTTGATCTACGGGTGAGAGGCAACAACGTTGAGAAGATCTTTACCGTTTCCCCTGGTGCTAATCCAAAAAAGATAAAGCTCTCTATCAAAGGTGCACGCTCCCTTTCGGTAAATAAAAGTGGAGAGCTTGAAGTAGCAACTGGCATTGGAGCGGTCAGGTTTACCGCACCGATAGCGTATCAAGAAGAGGATGGCAGAAAAGAGTACGTCGGCGTCTCCTACCAAGTTGATGGAGATACCTATGGCTTTGTGGTAGGAGACTATGATAAGAGTAGACCACTTATTATTGATCCGCTTCTTGCATCGACCTATATAGGGGGTGGCTCTGATGAAACATTAGAAGGCATCGTCACAGATAGCGCAGGCAATATCTATGTAGCCGGATGGACGACCTCCACCAATTATCCTGTTATGAGTGGACCCTATGGCGTAAGAGGTTATGTCGATATCTTTGTTTCTAGATTAAGTTCCGACCTTAAAGACCTTTTGGCTTCAACGGTTATCGGAGGGAGTTCACGTGATTATGCAAACTCCATTGCGATAGATAGCGCAGGCAATATCTTTGTAGCTGGTCTAACTTATTCAGTCGATTTGCCTATGGCAGGAACACCATATAATGGGAGCCATAGTAACGATGGGGGAGAACGGGATATCATCATCTTTAAACTTAACCCCAACCTCAACAGCCTTTTAGCCTCAACCTATATCGGGGGAAATGAAGGAGATGGGGCAGAATCCATTGCCATAGATGGCGCCAGTAATGTCATTGTAGGCGGGTGGTCAATATCCTCCGATTACCCCACTACAGGTACACCATATAGCGCAAGCAATGAATATGGGGACGAAGATGCAATTATCTCAAAACTCGACTCTAACCTCAGCAATCTTTTGGCTTCAACCTATATTGGAGGAAGTGGCTGGGAGGAAATATATTCTCTTGCCATAGATAGCACGGGTGATATCCTTGTAACTGGCGCGACATCCGGTGATTACCCCGTTACAACGGGAAAGACGTATAGCGGTGGCTATACCGACATCTTCGTCTCAAAACTCGACCCCAACCTCAGCACCCTTAAAGCCTCAACCTATATCGGGGGAAACTCATACGACTACGGTAACGCCATTGCGGTAGATAGCTCGAATAATGCCCTTATAGCTGGAATCACATACTCCAGCAATTACCCCGTCACAACGGGAAAGACGCTTAGTGGCTATGCCGATATCATCGTCTCAAAACTTAGCCCCGACCTCAGCGCGCTTTTGGCCTCAACGCTTATCGGCGGAAGCTCCGGTGAGAGTGCTTCCTCCATGGCAATAGGCAGCTCGGGCGATATCTATGTGGCCGGCGGTACATCATCCTTCGATTATCCGGTTACAGCGGGCGCATATTATGGCGCCGGTAGTGACGCAGTAATCTCAAAACTTAGCTCAAGCCTGAGCACCCTTCAGGCCTCAACGGTTATCGGGGGGAGCTCACACGACTACGCAAACTCAATTGCGATAGATGGCTCAGGCAACATCTTTGTGGCGGGGGATACGAAGTCCAGCGATTACCCCGTCACAACGGGGAAGGCAAATAGTGGGGGCTATGACGGCTTTATCTCAAAGTTTACGGGAGATTTATTCGTATCTAAAGCCATCTCTGGGCTTCGGGCTACCGATGAGATAGCCAAGCTTAGCATTGAAGAGGTCGATACTGCCAGTTATATTGGCGACCCCATTGATGCCTCAACTGGAGCCCACGTTCTTGAAAGAACCCTTCTTACCCTCAACGGGGCAGAGCCCCTTCAATTTACACTTCGCTACAACTCCCTGCTTTTAGCAGAAGGACCATTGGGCAAGGGATGGGAGCATAACTTTGAAACACGCCTTGAGGCGCTCGCAAATGGCGATGTTGACATCCACTGGTCTGCTAACAGGAAAAACCGCTTTATAAATGATGGAGCCGATCACTTCACAGCACAAGACTTGGCAAATCGCTTTGACACCCTGGTAAAGAATGCAGATGGAAGCTACACCTTTACCAAACAGGATCAGCGCGTATATAAGTTTGCCGCAGATGGAAAGCTCATCGAGCAGAAAAACGGCCACGGCCAGTCCTTTGTCTTCACCTATGATGCATCCGGAAGGCTCTCGAAGGTAAAAGAGCCCGTATCAGCAAAAGAGATCACTTTCACCTACAACGCAGCTGGCAGGATAAGTACAGTAACAGATAGTGCAGGCCGACAAGTAAGCTTTGCCTATGACACCACCGCCCGCACCCTAACTGACATCACCGATGCCAAGGGGCAGGCCACAACGTATACCTACAACTCACTGGGCCAAGTCCTCTCTGCGATGGACCCCGATGGCGTCGTCGTCTTTAGAAACACCTACGATGCAGCAGGCAGAGTTGCAACCCAGGATGATGCCATAGCCACAAACGAGCTCACTCGCCTAAGCTACGATGAGACGAGCACCCCGGGAAAGCTCATCACAACGGTAACCGATAGAAATGGCAGCACCAGAGTGCTCACCCATGACAGCACGTATAAACTGCTAAGCATACAAGATGAGCTGGGCAACACCATTGCCACCTACACCTACGATGCTGATGGCAACAGGGTGAGCGCAAAAGATGCCGATAATCATACCGCCTTCTTTGCCTATGATGCTCGCGGCAACATGCTAGTTAGCACTGACACTGCAGGAAACGCAACCAAGATGACCTATGACGCAAGAAACAATCTCCTCTCGGTTGAAGATCCCCTAGGCAAGAAAACCATCTACACCTATGACACCAACAACAACCCAACAAGCGTAACCGATGCCCTTGGAAAGGTGACCACCTTCACCTATGACAGCAACGGTCTTTTGCTTACCAAAACCGCTCCTCGGGGAGGAAAAGTCACCTACACCTACCAAAATGGCCTTCCCAAAACCATAACCA
>JACUUO010000136.1 GCA_014859275.1 Actinomycetota bacterium
ATACGCCCGATAAATCGGGCAACTACGGGCGGACACAGGGTCCGCCCCTACATTTGGAGACAGGTCCGCCCCTACATTTATGGATGATCCTATGCTATAATTCATTTGTTTAAATGCCGCTGGTTTGTTAGAAGCACCACGCTTACATAAGTTCATATTTTTCTAATTCCCCTCCCTTGAGGGAGGGACTAGGGGAGGGTGGAAAGACGACCGCTGACAGATGGCGGCGGGACAGGAATGTCCCGCCTATCGAAAGTGGCTGATAGCTGATAGCTGATAGCTGATAGCTGATAGCTGACAGCTAAACACAGGTAATCTGTGTCGATAAGATATGGTTTTGCAGTTTGCCAGATCGAGTTGCAAAACTCCGGAATCTAATAATATTGGTGGTATTTTAAGAAGTGGCATTGCCTAAAGGTTCTATGATATCGCTGAGTAGGTTTGGCGATATGGAAATAGTTATCGTATCCCTCATCCTCTCCCTTGTCTTTTTTATAATCTTTTATTTCATTATTCGGAGCTTGCTTAGTAAGCTAGGTATAAATAGAATCTACGGTCTTCCAATTCCCCTTTTTTTAGCTATTGCTCTTGCCATTCTAGTAATATTTTCATCACTTAGCTCTCACCCATTGACCTGCCAGGCCTGCCATCCGATGAGGGTCTCAGCTAAAGAGCTGCGTTCTTCCAAACACAGCCAGGTCAGCTGTAATGCTTGCCATAAGAGGGCGAATGTTATGAGTCTACCTATTCGAAAGCTTGAGCAGGCCAGGATGGTATTTAACTATTTGAGGAGAGATTATAAGCTTCCGATATCGGCGACCGTTGGCAATGGCGTCTGTCTTAGCTGCCATAGCAATACTGCTACTGCACGCGGGGTCAAAACTAAATCTGGGGTCATGATGAGTCACCGCGAGGTTATCAAAGAAGGCACATATTGCATTGAATGCCATGAGGCAGTCGCCCACAAGAAAAAAGCTGCGAGAAAAGACATTTTTATGATGGAGAGGTGCAGTTCTTGTCACAACGGTGAAGAAGCTTCCGCAAGGTGTGAGACATGCCATTTGGATAGCGTGTGGCTAGGCATTAAGCCTTCTGAAAGCTGGGGGATCAATCACGACAAGAACTGGCTAAAGGTGCATGGTTCAAGGAGTCTATACATCTGTAAGTCCTGCCATCATGAGAAAGATTGCAAGCGCTGCCATTCTTCAGTTCCGCATTCCGAGGGCTGGGTGTACACTCACGGCGAAGAGGCAAAGAGCAACCGTGAAGATTGCCAAATATGCCATAAGGAAGAGAGCTTCTGTAAAGGATGCCATCGTATAACTATGCCGCATCCGGCAGGTTGGCTGAACTCACACAAATTGCAGGAGAAGGCAGTCGGTAGGAAGGTCTGCCTATCGTGCCATCTTGTAAGGAATTGCGAGCAATGCCATGAAAAGCATAGACAACGCTGTGGAGGCAAAAGGGAGAACCAGTAATGGAAGGGCCGGCAATAGGCGAGCTTATAAATCGCATAATTGATGCGATAAGGCAACCCGAGCTTCATACGAGAGAGATTCCCATCATTATTGGTCTGGCCATTCTACTGGTATTTATTATCCTTGTGCTTATCGCATTAATCTTTGTTCGTCCCAGCGATCGGCCAATAAGGCGAGTTGAGGAGAAACAGCTTAAGGTCAACTTAAAAAGTAGGTATATCGCACTAGCGGTGGTTGGTCTTCTTTTTATTGCCTCTGCGGGTTTCGCTATTGCATATACCTCAAAACCGGAATTCTGCGCCAGGTGTCATGAGATGCACTCCGCTTATAAACTATCGACAAAATTAGTCCATAAAAATATCGGATGCCTAAGTTGCCACCAGGAGCCAGGTATTTTCGGAGTGCTTACCGAAAAACTGCGGTTAATTGAGATGGCGGTCGCTAAGTCCAAGATCATTGGTAATGTGACCGGTGGGCCGGTCTCTAACAGTGTATGTTTGAAATGTCACAAGGGCATTCTATCGGCGATTGAAACAAAGAGGGTAGTGAAGATGAAACATAGAGAACCTGTAGAGGCGGGATTTAAGTGCCTGGATTGTCATTTCTCCAAAAACCTCTTTCACGTAGAGAAGAGGAGGCTTGATAGATTTGGGATGAGTCGCTGCGTAAATTGTCACAATCAGGAGAATGCATCGGCTGAGTGCAGCACGTGCCATACCGGGGCCGGTGATATTCCAATCAGTGTTAATCGGGATGATTATCCGATGGTTAACCTCCCGGATAAGATATCGTGCAATAGCTGTCACTCGGCAAACGCCTGCTTGAAGTGCCACTCGCTTCAGCTGCCGCATGCCCAAAAATGGAAGGCAGGTGGCCATGCTCTGGAGGCATTTGTTAGCAAGAAGCTCTGCTGGGAGTGCCATGCTCAACCAGACTGTCAAGGATGCCATGCGGAGGCTCCTCCGCATGGAGATGACTGGGTGAAGGAGCATGGCTCAATATCGAAGATGACTTCTTCATCTTGTTCAAACTGCCACAAGGTTGAGGAATTTTGCTTGAAATGCCACAGCGATGTGATTGATTTCAAGCTAATAACAGAGCTCAAGAAACCGAAGCCACCCCGGTAGGCTGCACTAATCTACGGGAGAGATGCGGTGTTGTGACATCCGGCACAGATGCCATCAATATGCGATTCATCGCTTCCGGCCTTGAGCATTGATGGGGATGAGCCGGACGAATGCGGGAACTCGCTGGTTCCAGCTCTTCCATCAGCTATGTGGCATTCCTTGCAGGTCGGACCCCTATTTAGGCCGTCATCCAGCTTAACCTCCGCATAGCCATCCGGTGTTCTTATTGTTCCTGTGTTTGAGGACGGGTGTCCGAAGACAGTTGCCTCTACCGAGCCTTTTAGCACGGTCTTCCCTTCTGTGCTTGCCCCGAAGTTGGCGTTATGACATGCTGAACACCACTGGGTTACGGTTTGGGTCGTCTCACCGATTACCGGTCTGTAATATAAGTAGTTCTTACCCGGATTCGGGTCGGCCTTAAGGAGCTTACTCGAATCAAGCCCGGCCAATTTCACGGTTTGATTATCATGGGCTGAATGACACTCAAGGCATCCCCACAATTGGGCATTTTTACTGTATGATGGATTGGTATCATCAGGTGCGGTTATGATACCCTGTGCCTCGTACGGATAGAGCCCATGCCCTTCAGGATCGAGGATGACCGTGGTGCTCGCCGCGCCTCCGATACCGTGACAGAATTCGCAGGTTTCGCCGCGCGTATTGGCCCTTGTCAGGCGGTAGCTTCCGGTCGCAAGGTGGACGGCATGACAGTCCTTGCACTTGTTTGTAGTGCTCGTATAACTACCATGCGGCCCCTTAGGTTTATCTGTATAGTCAAGTGGATAATTATACCCACCGAACGAGGGCTCTGCCGCGGCGTAACCAGAGAATTTGGTTATATTGGTATATCCGATATCATGGTCACTATATATATATTTTCCTCCAGTTACAGCCTCCCACTTATTTAAGTCGTTGTAATGGTAGATAACGACTTTATCATCAACCTGGTTGTTACATTTAAGTATAAGGATTAGCGCCGGACTAAACGGCTCAAGGGTATCCGTTATAACCCTTCCAGTCGCATCTTTTATCTGAAACTCAAAGTAGTATCGGCTGGCAATCCTAATGCCGGCGGGTCTGGTTGCGCTCTTTATAGTAAACGTCTTATTCAGGTATTTTGTGCTGGGCGGCACTATTAACTTTATGCTTGCATCTGCACTCTCAATGGTGGTCGTTGTGCTGGCTGAGTCAATCATAACGCTTGCATCAACGCTTTTCGCGGTTTCTGCAGCACTTTTTGCCCCCATACCGCTCCTATTTATAGCTGATACCTTATACCAATAGCTTCCAGTTGCTGGAACAGTATCCGTATGCTGGCTTATCATGGATGTGCCGACTAGGCTGAAGGTACCATCGCTTTCGGTTGATCTGTACACATTATAAGCCGTCACGCGCTCGTTAGCCGGATTATCGTTCCAATCGAGTATGAACTGGTTGTTGCTTCCCGCAGTGATCTTAAGGCCGGTTGGTGCCGTTGGCGGTTCAGGAGCTATTACGTGTAGCTTACTTGCAAGCGGTGTTGATGCGAGTTCGACATTATCTGGCCAGGCCACGCCTACGCTTGCAGTCGATTCAATTGAAGAGCCGATATCCCGGTCAACTACCGCATCGCTTGATATTGAATACGTTACGAGAAGCTTCTTCGGTGATTCTGGCGTTATCTCCGCGAGCTTTATATTATCAAATGTGACAATCCCGTTACGGAATGTCTTGGAAGTCGATAGTTGCCAGTCCTTGGTTGAAAGCAGACCGTTATTGTCGGCATCAAACCACAGCTTAATGCTATCTATTGTGGTATCACCATCCATTGCTGTTCCGGTACGCTTGATAATCAGGGATGTTAGCGTGACCTTATCCTCAATTACGGAGAGATCGAGCATCTGCATCACATGATCGCTCGATCCGATCACGACGTCGCCGCCATCAACCGGGCTTTGGTCGACGATTAAGGTATCCGGCTTATCCTCGATGGTTAAGGTGGCACCAATTAGAGCCCCGGAGCCATTAATAATATCCGGTGCGGCTACCTGTATGCCGCTGAGCGCCGGGTCTGGGTCATATACTATGCTGGTCTTAATGGTATCGCCAACCTTTGCGGTATTCGATATATCGAAGGCCACAAGGATGGTCTGAGTAGTATCAGATGCGACTTCGAAGTTAAGGGAATTAAACTGGGCAACACCTGAGGCGCTGGTAGTTGATGCAATAATTACATCTCCTGAATTAAATTGACCGTTACCATCCTTATCATGGATGAGCTTGACCAGCTTAACATTAGAATCAGTTGTTAGGCCTGTATCTACCTTTACAGTAGTGACGGTGATATTATCGCCCGTTGAGGCATGTAACCTTAACACATCGCCCACAACGTTTTGTGATCCCTGCTCAGGATTAAGATTAGTAGTTGGTGGATTGTTTGTAACTGTTAGCTTATCAGCCGAGTAAGTAATTGTCTGTGTGCTCGATACCAGCGAGCCGGAAAGGGAAGACGTATCCGGAGCAACAACCCCAACAGCTGTTACCTCATTTATGATGGTGTGACCGGGCACCGCCGTTGCCGATATCGAGTAGGTGACAAGAAGCTGCTTTGATTCTAAGTAAGATACCTCTAGACCTATATTATCAAAGGTGATGGTACCGGTGGTGCCGGTAAACGTCTTAGACGTTGAAAGCTGAATATCTCCGTTGCTTACATCTCCTGATTTATCATTGTCCAGCCATAGCTTAACCCCATTATCCTTGATATCAGTATTAACTGCGGTGCCAGTTCTTTTAATCGTTACTGAATCTACCGTTGCTCTATCATCGGTGGAAAGGTTGATGATCTGAATCGGGTTGTCATCAGATGAGCGCCTAACCTCTCCATCGCCAACGAGGGATGGCTGTGATACGGTTACGATGTCCGGTTTGTCCTTAATGGTAAGGGTGGCCCCGGTTAAGGTTCCAGAACTGATGATGCTATCCGGTGCGGCTACCTTAATATCGCTTAATGCCTGATCCGTATTGTATGCGATACTAGTCTTTATCGTAGCACCCACCGTTGCAGTATCTGCAATATCAAAGGCTACGAGGATGCTCCTTGTTTTACTAGGCTCAATGAAGATGCCATCGGCAGGATTTAGCTGGACAGTGCCATCGGATAGTACTGTACTGGTTGCAATGATCTGCTCTCCTTGTAACGGCTCATAGGTGCCGTTACCGTCTTTATCATCGATGAGTTTCACTAGGCTGATGTTGGAATCCTTTGTGCCGGTAGCTACCTTAATGCTGGTAACCGTGATCCCATCGCCATCTGATGGTGCGCTGAGCTTTACTACATCGCCCACAACATTTTGTGATCCCTGCTCAGGATTAAGATTAGTAGTTGGTGGATTGTTTGTAACTG
>JACUUO010000137.1 GCA_014859275.1 Actinomycetota bacterium
CAAACCCATCACCTGAAACTAAACGTCGGCAAATCCTGATAATTGCCGACATTTTGCAACATCATAGGCGAAGCTTGCGGACTGAAGAGCAAGTCACGCCTCAGTTGTTTAGCCTTGTTACTCGTCAATGCCCCTCTTAATTCACTACTTGCCGATTCCCACCAATATGGATAATATTACCTACATATATTTAACTCTATAGGTTTTATTATCCGTGCCGAAAGTGCCTGCAACAAGCAAAGCCAGCCAGAAGGCCCTAGATGCCATCCGAGAGATGGGGGGCACTATTCGGACAATGGATGCAATTCAGGCGGGAGTCCATCCCCGAACTCTGTACCAACTCAGAGATTCAGGTGAGCTAGAGGTCCTATCTCGAGGTGTTTATCGCGTTAAGGACCAAGACCAAATATCTGATCCAGACCTTGTGATAGTTGCCAAGCGAGTTCCACAAGCCGTCATTTGCCTCGTGTCGGCTCTGGCTTATCACGAGATCACCACCCAAATCCCGCATTTCGTTTCAATTGCACTACCCAAAGGCTCGGAAACTCCTCGGCTGAATTATCCACCAATTTCAGTGCATAGGTTTTTTGAGACAGCTCTGAAAGCCGGGGTTGAAACGCATGAGATTGATGGTGTTTCGATTAATATTTACTGCCCTGAAAAAACCCTGGCTGACTGCTTTAATTTCAGAAACAAAATCGGAATGGACATAGTTCTGGAGGCCCTGAAATTTTATAAAGCACGTAAAGAAGTCAATCTCGCGGAACTGATTAAATATGCAAAAAACTGCCGTGTAGAAAAAATCATGCGATCATACTTAGAAGCGATGTCATGGACATAAAAAACATTGAGGCGATTTTGTACAAGGAACATCTAAATGCCATCCGATAACTTTGAACCACTGCAGACCCGCTGGCCTCAACTCTATGAGCATGCTAGTTTTGCTGAGCAATATGCACATACTGATCCTCATACTGCAATTGTAAAACTGCGTTGCTTTGCCGAACAGCTCGTAGGCATTCTTTATAGAGAGCTAAATTTACCTTGTGAGCGAAGTGATGGATTCTTTGAAAAGCTAAAATCAGATATTTTTATCGAAGTTATCGATGAACAAATTCTAGAAAAGCTGCACGCAATACGAATGCTTGGAAACAAAGCAGCTCATGGCCGAAATGTATATTCAAATGACGCCCTGGCACTATTGAGAGATTCGTATTTGATCGGTCAGTGGATGTTTAAAACATACAGTGGATCAATAAATTATAGTTACCCACCATATTCCGAGCCTTGCCATCCAGACATTAGCCTAAATCATCTAAGTCAGAATAATAAAGAACTTGAAGAGCAGTTGGAAAAAGTTAAAGAAGAACTTTTGAAGCTCGAAGAATCTGAAAGAATCGCTCAAAATAAAGCCATTGAGCTTTGGAAAGAACTGGATCAAGTCAAGCTAGATGAATTTAAAGATGCGTCATTGAAAGCGGCCTCTTCATTTGACCTTTCACCTGAAAGTACCCGACAGCTAATTAAACTGCATGATGCATTTTCCGAATACAACTTAACGGATGGACAACGTTCTTTGGTTGACAAACTCGAATTATTTCTAAGCAGCAGAGAAGAAAGCGTATTTCTACTGAAAGGCTATGCTGGAACAGGAAAAACATTTATTACAAAAGGCCTTACTGAATACTTTAGGGCGATTGGAAGAAATTATGTCCTTGCCGCCCCCACCGGAAAAGCATCAAAAGTAATTGCTAAAAAGACACAATCACCCGCATACACGATTCACAAGACAATTTATTCATTCAAAGATATTTCTGAGTATAAAGAAGATAACCTAGATGGGTCCGAGACATTTAAGTTCTATGCCCAACTGGCTGTTAATGAAATGTCTGCTGATACTGTTTACATTGTTGACGAATCATCAATGATTGCAGATGTATATCATGAGGAAGAATTCTTTAGATTCGGTACTGGCTACTTGCTCAGAGACTTTTTCAAGTTTGTAAATCTAGACCATAATGACCACAGTAAAAAAGTAATCTTTATTGGCGATGATGCCCAGCTTCCCCCTGTCGGAATGAATTTCTCTCCTGCTCTTGACCAGAAGTATCTATCTAGAGAGCACAATATCAAAAGCACTCTTTTTGAATTGACTGAGGTTGTGCGTCAAAAGTCAGACAGCGGGGTCATGCTAAACTCTATAAACCTTCGTAAATCTCTAAAGAGCGGGGTTTTTAACCAATTATCAATAGATACAAGCTATCCAGATATCATCAACGTAAGCCATCAAGACTTGCTAGATGTATACCTTGAATCCTGCAATAGAAAAATTAACGCTGAATCTATAGTTCTAGCGCATTCAAATTCTGATGTTGCTGCCTATAACCGCAAAATAAGGCAGCATTTTTTCCCAGATAATCTAGAGATTTCTGCGGGCGATAAAGTGATGGCTGTAAGCAACAGCAATGCTTATGGGTTCTTTATATCAAATGGTGACTTCGGCCTGGTCAGAGAGATTTTAAGTCCAACCGAGCGCAGACAAATAACCTTGCGTAGGAAGAACTCAGAAACGAATGAAGTTGAAGAAATTTCCGTTTCGTTAGCTTTTAAAGACGTCAATATTGGCTTCAAAGATTTAGACGGAACCCCACATTTCTTCAACGCAAAAATTCTAGAAGACTTACTTTACAGCGAACAGCCAGGTCTTACTTCAGATGAAAGCAAGGCATTGTATTTGGATTTTTGCATCCGTCATCCACATTTAAAGCGTGGAAGTTTGGAATTCAAAGAAACCCTGCGCTCAGATTCATATTTTAATGCTTTGAGGCTTAAGTTTGGCTATGCAATTACTTGCCATAAAGCACAGGGCAGCGAATGGAATCATGTGTTTGTGAAATGTAAAACACATCAGAGCCAGCTATCTGCTGATTATTTTCGCTGGCTCTATACGGCAATCACCAGAACATCGAAAAACCTGTACCTTTTAGACCCGCCAAATATAAAGATTGGTGCTGGCATTAGAGCTGTTAACTATCCAAACACTTTAAGTTCTAAGGCAAACAGTAAGGATAATTCAAAGGAAAACCATCAAGAAAAAAGCGCCAGCGCCTACCCCATTGACACAGATAAAGACGAGAACTTCAGTATTCCATCTCATGCACGCTTTTCACTTGAGGTATTGGAACGAGTTCGAAGGCTATTAAAGGCCTCCGACGTAAAGATCCAAGATGTCACCCAAGGTCAGTACCTAGAAATTTATTTTTTTGAAGAAAATAGTGAGATAACGAGAATCGATATCGGCTATAACGGAAAAGGGAAAATCACGAGAATTACCGCCCCCACACAATCAGACCTTGGCCTCAAATTAATAGAAATCCTTTCACCGATCAATGGAATGCTTATCGTACCAGAAGCTTCAGGCTCCGGTTCTGACTTCGAGTTCGGCGAAGAGTTTCTAAACGAATTTCATGCAAGACTTACCCCTCTTGTTAGTGAGAGAGGAATCAAGATTAACAATGTTGAGTCAATGGATTGGAAACAGCGCTACACATTTACCCAATCTGGCGAATGTGCCGTAATTGACATTTTTTATAACGGGAAGAATCAATTCACCAAGTACGCACCAGTCAATAATTTCTGCACATCAGATACATTAGTTTCTGAAATTCAGACCGTTATAACGCAAGGGCTAAGCTCGTGATTACCAGCAGGGATGTTTTCTCTACTCGCAAGGAAGGCAAGCTTGATGAAGCCTACAAAATGGCGATTGAGCTAATAAATAAACCTGACAAAGATGAATGGGATATAAAGGCTTTTGCATGGTGCGTAATCGATTTAATAAAAAGAGATGCACAGCTTGGCAAAAGAGAGAATATTCATCACTACTCTGATCAACTTCGAAACTTGGATATTGGCGCGTCGGACAAAATACTCACTGACCAAAGGGAGTATGCACTTAGGTTATGCAACCCCAATAGCCAAGAGATTCTCAGGGCAAAATCCCTGGGCAAGCAAGGTGATCATCATGGAGCGCTAAATCTGTATAAGCGTATATACAACAATGGCGATCAATCTATCGATGTTCAAACAGGCTTCGCATGGGAGCTATATCGTGTCGCAAAAGCGATGACAGAACAGACACCTGTCAATTTCAATGGTGCCAAAAGATTCATTAATGACTATTTCAAGTTAAACACGGAAAAGCCATCGTTATTGCACACTTGTATTCTCCAACTAGCAAGTAAAATAGCTAAAGAAGGCAAGTTAAACATGGGAGCTTTTGCTCGCATATGGGGCTTAGAAAATCTTCGACCAGCGGATTACCAGCCATATATTTCTGATGATGGGAAATCATATCCGTCTTTAGCAGAGCGAGTTATTCAACAGGCCAGTAAGGACTCTTTTACTAACGGCGTTCATGAAGAACTAATCTATGTACTTCCCTATATCAATGACTGCATTGATAGATATCCAGATAATATCTGGCTTAAACTGAGCAAAGCTAGAGCATTGATGGCAACTGGTCAAAGTAATAAAGCTTTTTCCTATGGACTGGAAGTTGTTAAAAACAAGGTTAACGATTACTGGGCATGGGAACTTCTCGGCGATATTCATCAATCAAATTCTATTGAATTAGCGATTTCTTGCTACTGCAAAGCATTACTCTGCTCAACAGACATTAATTTTGTTGGCAAAGTTAAAATCAAGCTTGCGGAACTCCTTTCAAAAAACGGCCTAGTTTCAGAAGCCAAATTGGAAGTTGATCAACTTTTCAATTATCGATCAGAGAACAATCAAAAAATCCCTGAATCAGCAGAGATACTCATGCGTAGCACATGGTATCAAGGCGCCATCAGCAGTAAATCGAATCATCAGCTCTACCTAGATAAAGCAACCCATGCAGAGGAGCTTTTATACAGTGATTTACCTTGGATGAATGCAGTGCTAGGTGACACATTTTTTATCGAAGGAAAAAAAGATAAAGCTAAACGCAAACTTTACGTTCAATCAAGTTCATTACCGATGGAAGTCACAGTTCCTGCATCAAAACTAACTTTTGATGCTGGTAAACCAGGGGCCGCTTTAAAGATCAAGGGCGAACTAGATAGAGAAAACCGATTCCAAGTGTATGCCATTGAGCATCGCGCCTCAAATGAGGACTGGGATATTTTCGAAGAGCAAATTGGGATTGTAGACCATGTAAATACAAATAAGCGACTAATTCATTTTATGATTAGCCGAACAATTGATGGCGTTATTAATTTTTCAGATCTTCCAGAAGAGTTCAAAGAAGGTGATGCCATTTCATTGCGTTTGGCCAAGTACACAAGCAGACAAGGAGCCCGCTACAGGGTGTTAACGTCTAGCAAGTCCACAAAGTCAATCCCAAGCAGCATCTTAAAATCTTTCAGCGATGATGTTCGAGAAGAAAACGGCATGGGGTTCACAGATGATGGAATTTTTATCCCGCCCCCTTTGATTCGGCAGAATAATATAAGAGATGGTGACTTTGTCACCGGAAAAGCAATTTTAAATTACAACAAAAAAAGATCCGAATGGGGCTGGAAGGCGATCACAATTACTGAAGTTCAGTCAAATCATGAGGCTTAATTTCGGTACATAAGACATCCTACATCAAGAGTTAAAAAATCAATGGTCTGCCGGTTTTGAGCACCATTTCTGATTGACATACTGGAGTAGTGTTAAGACGACGGAACAGAGCGAATCTGCTGCTTGATTTTGGGGCTACTGGTAGACTGCCGGAGGCAGCTTTCCTCAAAGGCTTCGACGTCGACCTGGCGGTACATCACTCGGCCGCGCAGCTTCAGGAATTGCGGACCAATGCCCTCAGAGCGCCAGCGCTCAAGGCAAGCCTCACTGACTCCCCATCGGTTGGCCAGTTGCCGTTGGTTCATATGCAATACCTCCATTTCGTTCACCTCGTTGTTGTTTGCGGGAGGCCATGAACGCTCGTAGCAG
>JACUUO010000296.1 GCA_014859275.1 Actinomycetota bacterium
TTTCACGTGAAACCAGGGGAGGATACGCTCAATTGAAGGAAAATTGCTATGACGTCATTGTAATAGGCGCTGGTCATGCCGGTTGCGAGGCGGCTCTTGTATCGTCAAGGATGGGTTGCAGAACGCTGCTTTTAACCATAAGCCTTGATAAGGTCGCACTTATGCCGTGTAATCCTGCTATTGGCGGCATCGGGAAAGGGCAGCTGGTCCGAGAGATCGATGCACTCGGCGGTGAGATGGGCAGAATGGTGGATTCTCATACTATACACTCAAGGCGCGCTAATGCATCAAGGGGACCGGCGGCGCAATCTCCGTTTGCCATAGCCGATAAGGGGCAATATCAGCTAAATATGAAATATCTTCTCGAAAGAGCGGACAACCTTAGGATCCGGCAGACGCTAATAAGCAAGATCCTGCCGAAAGAAAAGCACCTTTTAGCAACATCGACTTTTGGTGAAGAATTCCTGGCAAAGGCTGTAGTTATTACAGCTGGAACATTCCTGCGTGGGGAGATCATGTACGGTGATGTTACCGAGAGCGCTGGCCGATATGGCGAAATATCCTCTCCCGAGTTATCTAAAAGCATGCTCTCCCTTGGTTTTAAAATAGGCCGCTTTAAGATGGGAACATCGCCTCGCGTTTCAGCAAGGACCGTGGACCCTACGTCGCTGGAGGCCCAGCTTCCCGATGATGAGCCAGAGCCGTTCTCGTTTTGGAACGATAGCTTTAATCCAGAGCGGCTTCTCTGCCACAAGACGCATTCAACCGACCTAACCAGGCAGATTATCTTAGAGCACATGAACGAGGCACCTTCCTATTCAGGCGCCGCATGCGCTATCGGTAAGCGCTATTGCCCATTGATTGAGGATAAGGTGGTACGGTACCCGAGGCGCAACCGCCACTCGATATTTCTACAGCCAGAGGGTATTGACCAAAGCGAGATTTACTTGCATGGTCTTTCTACCAGCCTTCGACCCGGAATACAAAAGGAGCTGGTACGATCAATCCCCGGATTAGAATCCGCGGAGATAACAAGACCCGGATATGCCGTTGTGTACGAC
>JACUUO010000138.1 GCA_014859275.1 Actinomycetota bacterium
TTTTCTATATTTTTAAGTATTAGAATGCCTTTGTATCAACCAACACCTTATTGGTCATATACTACCTAGTGGCATAATAGTGACATATTATTTAGATTCTTTAAGTTTAAGCCTTCGTTTACACTCAGGCTTCCGCTTCAGACCTGTCCTGAGCAAGCCAAGGGATGACAGCTGTCAACAGCTAGAAGTATCGAGTTATAAAATCACTGAGCTTAGGATTGATTGCTTGAGTTCAGGCCCCGCGCCTTGGCGCAGGGCCTAAGCTTGATCCCGGCAATTTCTACTATTACTCTTATTACTTTTGACCACCTAGCGCTGTCATAACTTTCGAAAATTCTACATCTAGTGCCCTACCAATGGCTGCTACAGCTGCTATGATAACTACAGCAATCAGGGTGACCATAATCCCATACTCAACAGCTGTTGCGCCCTCTTCGCTCTTCATACGAGCGACTAGGTCACAATAAATTTTTGTCAACATAACCTTCACCTCCCCTCGCATACTACTTGTTCGCATACGTTATTAATTCAGATTGCCCCAGGCATCTTGGAAACCGTGCCGTTTGCACCGCTTGTTGCCATCAATATTTAATCCTCTTCATTCATTTGCTTTAAACACAATCCCCCTCCTTAAAATTCCTTCTAAAAAAGTCAGCCTTACCCTGGTGCTGAAAACTCCAGTAAAAAAGCATGCTAACACCCAAGCCAAGGGAGCCTACTTTTAGGGATGTTGCCGCATCCCATTTTTGCTACTAACCCCATATCGGGAGCTACATTATTGATTTATTGGAAGACAATCAGTTTACTATTTACCGATAAGCAAAATCAGTTAAACGGAAATTAATAAAATTTCTTGCGATTTTCCAGGAGTCTAAAGATAGCTAAAGTGGAATTTGGCTGGTAGTGGTACATGTGGAAGTAATATTAACAATCATAAGCGTAGTATTCAATATGTGCTTGGTTATCCTACAATAGCTTAGATGTGCAGTACAGCGTCACATCCGTGACGCTGTACTGGAGAGTAGAAAATAGATTGAATTATTGTGGGAGATAAGTGAAAGGCAAGGCCCGATAGGGCCGCAGTCCTTAAGGCAGAGCTGAAGGATCTAGGCAAGGCAATCCATCCATTAACATATACGTACGGGCGGACCCTAGCAGTGCCAATGTGCCAATGTTGATGAGGGAAAGAGATGTGGGTATGGTTACCCGGTGCTGCCGTGCTGCAGTTACCAGTTAATGTGGGTAAGAGATGTGGGTACTACTCTATGAACTACTAACTACTAACTACTAACTGATAGCTAATAGCTTTTCTGTCATTCTGAGGGAGCGGTAGCGACCGAAGAATCTCAGACCCACACCTTATGCTTACACTAACTGCAGCACTTTGGCACATTGGAACATTGGCACTGGCTGACCGCAGCACTGCTAAAGTCCGCCCGATGAATCGGGCAACTACGTGTTATGTAGGATGAGAGATCGCCCGATGAATCGGGCAACTGCTTTAATTATGTAACACTGTAATAATCAAATTAATTAATGATTATAGAATGCTAAATACCAATCCTCTTTGTTTCAGCTAGCCGGATTCTTGTTATTTTTATAGATAAGCCACCCGGTACCCATGAGGACTAGGGCCACTATCAACACCCAGCCATTCATACCAGTAAATGGCAATACCGTTCTCTGTGGCGAAGTTACGGTTCTTGGCTTCTGCGTCGTTACTGTGGTTTTAGCAACCGTTGTGCTGGGTGTGCTCGTCTCAACCATCGTTGGAGCCGTCGGTGGTGTTACCACGTCACCGCGAACGATGGTGGTCGGTGGATCGGTTGTTGTGGAACTATCACTGGGCCGCGATATGCTACCATACCCACGCGCGCTATCCAGCTTCTTGCCCTTTTCAACTACAATTTGCCGGTTAAAGAAGCCAACATGGACCTCTAGGTACAAGGTCGGTGCATTTGCATAGGCGCTTCCTACCTCTGCAAGGTTAATCGTATACTCGTGTTTGGTAACCAACTGATTGAATCTCCACCAGCCCGTTCCATCCGGCGGGTTCATAATCCTTTTCTCATAACTACCATCGTTATCTAAAGATAACCCGAGCCAATTATCCTGCATGTAATATCCGTAACTGCTCGTGTTGATCGATACTTGCAATTGGTTGCCAGTTCTTTTGACATATATATCGCCGATTTTTACTTGCTGGGAACTAGGGCCTTTCTTGGGCCCAAACATAAGACCGAAATGCGATTCTGTGCAGTCAGTTGCATTTGCAATTGCCGGCAGTATAACCATTGGTATGATTAACCCTATAAGCAGGCAAATCATCTTGGGATACTTTAGTAAGCCCTCAAAAATATTTTTAATCTTGTACATTATCCTCCCCCTGCAGCTTATAAGAACTTCCAAAACTGTTTTTACAATCTCGATGCCATCGCAGTGTTAAATCTCAATAAAAAGGCATGATAAGACCCAAGCCAAGAGCGCCTGTATTAGGGATGTTGCCGCATCCGATTCTATTTTTAATAACCCAAGTATCGAAGGCTAAATAATTTCTTATCTAAACAAGTAATTCCCCCTTATTTTATAAATTTAAGTAATTACTGACGGTAAATACTGCGTTCTTAGGCCTACTTAACAATAGATAAGCATAGTAAGTAATACCCAGTGTTAATTACGCTTAACCAGCTACAGATAATATTTTAAAGCTATATCTGGAAAGGAAATGGGTGAATGGCAGCAACCTGTGCGCTAAATAGTGTTGCGATCCAAAGTGCAGATATTACGAATCGTAGCTTTACCAGGATTATACATTGCTAGCTGCCAACCTAGCAAGCTATATATTATCTATAAATTAGTTTTCTATATCAGCCATACAGGCTAAAGCTAATTCTACTGTAAAAATAGGCGCTCACGTATGTCGGCACCTGGAGAATTCGAAGGGAATGGAAAATATTCCCTTTAGAGTTTTGATGGAAAATCCGATAATATAAAGGTGCAGGCATGATAAGACCCGAGCCAAGGGCGCCTGTTTGGGGGATGTTGCCGCATCCCCCTTTCTTTCTTATAAAGCAAGGGTTTGTCAATAGCCTCGGCACTGTAAGAAATATACTACACCGTAGTGAATACTCATACCGCCAATTTTATAATCAAATCCTCAAGGATAGATTCAGGGGTCTGCGGACTTGATTTAAGCGCAACATCGGCCTCAAGCAGTCGATTAAATACTCTCTTGAGCTCACCCAGTGAGAAATTGTAGCTCTGCTCTCTATACTTTGCCACTACAAAGTGAGGGAGCTTCTTGCCCTCATCCCCGGTTAAGTGGTCGATGATATACCTGTTATCATGGCCGCCTTCAACCCAGACCTTCGTCCTTAAAACAAGGCGGAAGTGTCTTGCAATTAGATTTAAGATTCCGAGGGGTACTTCCTTTTGCTGGATAAGATAATGTAGGGTTTCTATCGCCTTGGGGATATTTCTCTCCCCGATATTACCAGCTAGATCGAATATAGAAACCTCGGATGATTTGGTTACAACCGATTCTATCTCGCCTGGATCAACTATACGGTCCCCAGCGTGATAAAGGCTGATTTTTTCGATCTCAGTGTCCAGCCTGGAGAGATCCAATCCAACAACATGAAGAAGATATTTGGCGAGTGAATCTGAAACAAGCTTACCCCTCTCCCCAAACTGCTCCTTTATCCAGATAATAGGACTTTTATTAAGCTTATACTCGGCTATCTCTCCAGCTTTCGCGATCGCCTTATATAGCTGACTTGCCTTATTTATCGATCCAGCAACTAAGACCAGGCATGTCGATTCAGACGGGTTCTCGGCGTACCCAGCAAGCTGCAAAGCATCATCCTTGGGGAGCTTATCGACTTCTTTAACGATAATCAACCTTTTTTCTGACATAAATGGCAGGGTATTTGCTGCCTGTATAATCTCTGAGGCACTCGCTCTAGATCCATTAAACTGGTCGAAGTTAAAATCCAGGTCGACTTGATTAGAGATGCGCTTCTTTAAGCGAACAAGCGCATCATCTATCATCTTTCTGTCGCCATGTATAAGATAGGTCGGTTTTAAGGGTTTTTGTTTTGGAACTCTCTTCGTCTGATTGCCCATAAGTGATTAATTCCCCTTCTCCGTGTATACCCGGTACGTCTCCCCATCTGACCTAATTGTAACATCGCCGTGCTGGTCCGTGCGGTATATTTTTGAGCCAACACCCAATAGCCGCCTGATCGTTGAGCTCGAAGGGTGACCATATGTATTGCCCTTACCAACCGATACAATCGATGTACCCGGTGTTACCCGGCGCAAGAACTCTGAAGTGCTTGAGGCCGCACTTCCATGATGGCCTACCTTGAGAACATCTACATCGATCTCCCTATTCTCATCAATCAGCACCTGCTCAACCTTCTGGCCCGCATCACCGGTAAAAAGCACGGTGAACTTGCCGTACTGTACCTTTATCACCAGTGATTCTTCATTGGCATCCTCAGCCTCCTCAGGAACGCAAAACACATCAATCCTTAAATATTCTCCAATCCTATACATTCCCCTACCCTTGACCGGAATGCACCTTATATTCTTCTGTTTTGCGCGAGCAATCATCTTTACACAATCTTTTGAACTCTTTACGCCCTCTGGGTACAGAAAACTTCCAACCGCAAAGATGTCTAAGAGCTTTGATAATCCCCCAATATGGTCGTCATGCTCATGGCTAATAGCGATAGCATCGATTCTTTTAACCCCCCTTACCTCAAGTGCCCTCCTAGTAGTATTTGGACTTGGTCCAGTATCTATAAGCACTCTAGCACCATCCGGCGCAGTCAGTATCGTAGAATCACCCTGTCCTACATCCAGAAATACAATCTCAAGCTGCGCTGGCGCCATCCCGCTTCCCGCTTGCCACCAGATTGCTATAACAGATACAAAAATCAGAAAAATTACAACATGCCCCAACCTTAACTTTAGCCTTACTCTTGCTATGATGAGTACAGCAACCAGTAGAAAAGCATAGCATAAGGTGAGCGTAAGCAGAGAATACTGATGGAGATATATTACGCTGCCCGGAACAGCGGATAGAGACTGTGTCGCAGAAATAATAGCCTTAAGGGTAAGCTGTAACGCAATGTAGACCGGTTCAGCCAAGAGCAGGGATATAGCTGCGATCGGTATAACTATTAACCCTAGGATGAGGGTTAAGGCTGCGATCGGTATAACTATGAGATTTGTAACTAGAGAGATCGAGGACACCTGCCCAAAGTAATACATAATCATCGGGAGTACGCCAACCTGCGCAGCAAGGGTAACTGACAGCCCAGATCTCAAAGGATTGGGGACGTTCTCCATTAAGCGGTCAAAGATGGGTATGAGTATGATTAGCGCCAGCGTTGCGGCAAAGGAGAGCTGAAATCCGATATCGTAGAGGATAAACGGGTCCACCACAAGAAGGACCAACGCCGCAACAGAGAGCGATGCAATATTATTCTTGTCCCTGCCAAAAAACCACGCGATAAGACCGACCGATGCCATAAGAAACGCCCTGGTGATCGACGGCGACATACCGCTAATCAACATGTAGGCAGCAGCGAAAGCGATCAATACAAGGAATTGAGTTAACGCTCGCAGCCTGAATATTCGCAGTATTGGCCAGAGTGCTCCCAGTATTAAGGCGATATTGATTCCAGAGGCAGCCACTATATGCATCAGCCCCGTTATCATAAATGACTCACCAAGGCCCTCACCTAACATCGATATATCCCCAAGCACAATACCGCTTAAGAGGCCAGCGCAATCTGGAGGTAGTTTTGCGGCATTGGTCTTCTTGATCCACTGCCTTATAAATCCGATAAGCGAGGCGAGTGAGAGTCTACCCTCCTCCCCTACCTCCTCGATATCCTGCACCGAGACCGACATCTCAGACATAATCCCTCTATAATAGAGGTAACGCCGGTAATCAA
>JACUUO010000139.1 GCA_014859275.1 Actinomycetota bacterium
GTTAACGAAATTAGGAGAGAAATTTGGCTTGTTAAAGCCAAAAAAACATTGGTAGACCAAGTGCTACGCTATTCGAACTCTGATCTACAAGGGGATATCTACATACTAGGGCGGGTTGAGCGACAGTTCAAGAAGATTTTAGCGTCTTGAAGAAACATGAGGGGCTAAGCTTTACGGGTTTTTTTACATCCGGTTTTAAAGTAATTTGAGCATCCATAGAATTGGCCATATCGTCCCGATTTCAATACCATTTTTCCATTGCAGTGGGGATCAGGACAATTGCTTGAAGTACTTGTGCTTTTCTTCTTTCCCTTCGGCTTAGATGTTTTAGCCGATTTTGTCTTCGTAACTTTTTTATTTGAATCAGTCTTTTGAGATAGCTTTCGCGGT
Organism: Actinomycetota bacterium; assembly: GCA_014859275.1. Taxonomy (GTDB): domain Bacteria; phylum Actinomycetota; class Aquicultoria; order Aquicultorales; family Aquicultoraceae; genus Kmv33. Next base: position 391 of record JACUUO010000139.1, read on the forward strand.
AGACCGGCTTTCGCGAATATGTCCTTTACGTATTTTTCTTTTTGGGTTTTGTGAGCTTGCTTTGCGAGTCTCTTTTTTTCCTTACAGCTGTTACAGATCCGGCCGTAGCCAGTACGCAATGAGCTGTCCCTATAATCACTTACATCTCTTATCTTGTCGCATTCGGGACAAATCTTCTTTGTCCCGTTATTGAGGCCTTCAACCTTTTCAAGAACACCAAGAAGAAATTCATCGCTAGTGCTTACAATTTTTTTTTTACTAAATCATGCAGGCGCTTATCAAGTGTTGCTATTGGATTGTCGCCGATATTGAACTTGTTAATTCTAAGGAATTTATAGCCGTAGCCCTCCAACACTTTTTGCCTAAATAAATCATCTTCTGAATAGTACGCTTGATAGTTAAATTCATTAATACCTTCCTCGCCAGAAAAATGCTCCTGGAAGCCATCGTATTCGATAATGACTCGATGATCGAAGCCATGTCTGTCTTTAAAGATTAAGAGGAAATCAACTTGATAATTAGGATGTGTGTAGGCAATGTCTAGCTGCTTTAAATATTTACCGAGTTCGAATTGAGGCCAAAACTCGATATGGTCCTTGTTTTCCTTCCAAAACTTTGTTTGATAAAACCAGTTTAAAACCTGCGGCTCCATTTTCGATTTCGCATCGACTTGATCTACACTTTTTTCTTTTCCTGCTTCCTCCAGAGTATGATAGTAATGTCTCAGAGCCTCACCTATTGAGCCTGAATAGTCATCTAAGGGTTTACTAAGGACAAAGTGCATGCACTCTCTAGCTCTGCTGAATCCAACATTGAGTCTTTGGGCCTTTAGCTTGCCGTCCTCTTCAATATCTATACTGCTCAAGTCCTTAATAAATATCCAACCCAATCGATCGTGAAGGGGATTGGCTACCATCGAATAAAAAATAATATCTCGTTCCTCACCCTGACATGTGTCAAATGTCATTATCTTTAATCGCAGATTATCAAAATAATAATCTCGTTCTGGAAGTTTACTAATCATTTCCATTAGCAATTTCTGTTGATTTGGATGAGGCGTAATTATCCCAACGCTCTGGTTCTCATTACCTTGTTTCAGTTTTTTGAGTTCCGCAATTATGAATTCTGCTTCCGGAACGTTTGTTTTCGGAAATGGTTCTTCCATCCCGTCATGCTCTATAAAAGAAAATTTTAGTACATCCTCAATGGCCTTCCCTCGAATCTTCATCACCTGCAAACTATCTCTATAAAAGTTCCGGTTTGAATACGAAATTATTTCCTTATATCCACGGAAATATTTCATTAGCTGTGTATTGTAGTTTGCTATGTACTCAAAAAATTCAAGAATTGAAGTTCTAACATTAAACTTCTTAAGCTTTTCTAATTTCGTGGCTTGATCCGAGACGGACTTCTTAAAAACATTCTCTAAATTATTGATATATTCACGGTTTGTGTCAGATCTTGCCTGTGCCGCCTTTACGTTACTAAACTGCTTCCGGTCACCCAAAATGAGAACCTTTTTCGCGCGAAGCAGGGCTGGGAATGCCTGAGCAACGCTGACTTGCGAAGCTTCATCAATTATCACAAGGTCAAAGAGATCCGGTTCTAGGGGGATATACTCAGCATAATCCCTAATTCCGGCCAAAATCAGCGGAAACGCTTCTTTTAACTTCGCGAATTCTTCTTTCGGAAATCGCTTCTTGCTACGTATGATTTGCGCAAGAGCTTTTGCGTCTGCTCTGCTGTTATGCCAGAAGTCGATAACCCTTTTATCTAAAAGATGGGTCATTTGAGTCGTGACCAATTCTTCTAATCCATCAATCCGCTGGGCATAGCGTGAGTCAGGTAAATTCTTAAACTGTTTTTCAATCTTTTGCCCGAGCTTTACATATCTAATGATCTTGGCGAATTCCTCATCAGATAGCTCAATGTATTTATTGTCAGCAAAGGACACCAGAGTAAAATCGACTTCGCTTAATTTCATAGTTCTTGGGTATTCTTTAAACTTCTGTTGCACGTTGCTGGTTTCTAGTTGTGCCAAATCCTTGGCTAGATCTTTCAGCTCATGCGAACTCTGCATTAAGTTCTTATCAATCAAGATTTTGGTGAGGGTCATAATTTTAACTTTGCCACTGTTCTTTTCTACAATTTTTTGGATATCAACAAGCATCTCTAAGACTTTACGAAGCTCACCTAACTCCCAAGCGGCCTTAGGAAATTTTGCGCCTGGAAATAATTCTCTAAATTCAGAATTTAATTTTTCTAGGTTCTCCAGGATTGTGGGGATTTGCTTTAATTCATCCATCTCTTGACCAGGTTTCATAAGACCAGCTTTTGGAATCTCGAATTTTGCTCGCAATTCGTCCAATTTCTTCTTCTTGAGGATGAACCCGATTAAAGGTGATCTCAGCTTTTTACTCTCATCAACATACTTTTGAATATTTTCCGGTTTTGTTGAACTGAACTGGTCAATATTGAACTTGGAGCCCACAAATTTTGATTTAACTTGTTCACACTCGTTGATGAAAAGCTTCAAACTTTCTATATCGCTTGTTTCCAGCTTGGTAAACTTTGAAAGTAGTTCAAGTTCGCTTTGATATTTCTCTTCGATTTTTCCTAAATCACCAGCTAATTTTGACCATAGTTTTACATCCTCTATAAATTCCGTAATTTTCTCACCGAAAGAGAGATCAATAACCTTGAAAAGATCCTCAAATTTATGTTTCTGTTTTGCTAAAAGAATCTTTTTTGCAATTGAAAACATCGATCTGAAATATTCCAAATCATCTGCGCCGTCAGTTTTATTGAGGAACTCATCGATATCAATAGGCGGCTTCGTTTCGGTGAGGTGATATTCTAATGTGAAAGTCTCTGCAATGTCTTTCATCTCAATGCACGAATACGCTGAAATTTCGGCGCCTAATTCCCCCTTAAGTTCATTGGTTACTTTTTTAACACCCTCTTCAAGGTCCGCGAACTGATTTTTTACGACACGATGATGAGTCTTTATGTTCTCCATGGAGGCATTAGACAATATCTGACTATAAGTGCTTCCAGTTTTTCCAAGTCTAAGGACCGGGTTCTGAAATTTTTTGTCCAGTCTAACCGTATTCATCGTAGCGGTGATTTTGTCCTCGACCACATCGAGGGCTTCTTTTTTATCAGACAATACTAAAACGGCCTGATTGTTCAGAATCGCATTAAAGGCAATGGCGGTAATTGTGTGACTCTTTCCTGTTCCCGGCGGACCCTCAACAGTGATGTATTTACAACCCTCCTTTCTGATCGCAGAAACAATTTGCAACTGCTCACTGTTGAGTGGGATGGGGCTGGCGTAGACTAATTTATCGCTGGTAGGCAACCCATCCCATTCCTCTTCTACCTCGGGATTGTATGGTTGCGGATTCTTGTGAACGAAATCGTCAATCAGGACATTGAACGATTCCGCAAGGACGCTATCTGATGAATCAATTTGCTGAAGGATATCTTCATAATCATTTACTAGAGCTTCATCAGACTTTTCAAAAAGGCATATGTAACAGGCGTTTGAAATTCTGGTCCAAAAGCCCTTCGCCGACTGAGCAGAAGTATTAGATATATCAACTTTATTATCCAGTTCGAAAAAGTTGGTAATCTCTTGAAGAATTGTATTTATCAGTTTCGCAAAATCTTCTCCGTGTTGAGCAAGATAGATGATTCGCTCAGAGATGGTCTTTAGGCTGCCTCTTTTCCCCGTTTCTTCATTATATTGTTGCGCAATAAATTCAAGAGCTCTCTTATTGATGTAAACCTGGGAATCAAATTCAATATCTAACGCGTCTCCTCTTTTTTCTACTTCAAAAGGAATGAAGAAAATCGGGTATTTGGTTTTGTTGTAGGTGATGTCACAAAAATATAGATAGAATTCCTGTTTATCGAGAACATTTTTATTTCTTTCTATTTCCGCAATTTCATCAAAAACATCAGCCAGCTGAAAACTATCAAAGAATTTTAATACTTCGTTTTTCACGTCCTTTATGTCAAAGATTGCCTTAAGTTCAGACGTAAAATTCACTTTTTTACCAGAGATGCAGAGTCTTATAGCTTCCGATATTTTGTTTTCCATCAATGAGACTAAGACAGAGGTTAATTCCTCTTCCATTAGATATATTAAGTTTTCATCGCTGAGCTTGAGATTCTCTAATGGCTTTTCAATATCAGAAATTAGTGGCAGAGCTATGCTTTCTTTGATTATCTTCTCCGCGCTTTCAATTGACTCGGTAAGGGCTTTGTCATAATCCTTCTTGTGTAGCGTGGCTAAATTCTCGACTTGCCTTGATATCGCGGATAAAAGTTCGTCTATTTGTTTTTTAGTGATTCTTTCAACTTGTAGGTTTATTAGGTCTAATAAATTTTTGGGGATGCTGGCTTTGTAAGCATTTTTTTTGATTTCTTTGAAGATAAAGCCACGGTTGATAGTAGTCAAAATTGCCTTATTGAAAGATGCATACTTGTTCAGATTCAAACCGATCAAGAGATTGTCTTTATTACGCAATTGGATGTTTCTCTTTGGATTTCTTCGTTTATGAAAATCGGTTTCTAAGAAATCCATGAAGTACTTAGCGACCTCCTTAATAAATACAAGGCCGTCTGCGTTCACTATTTTTGTTTTATTTGTTTGATCTTTTGCCATGAGATTACCTATTCAACTTTATGCCATTATATAAGTAAAATTGATAAATTAACATAATTTTGTTATGTTCCAAGCCTGCTATCTCCAAAAAGTATAGATGACAGAGCGGACAGAAAATTTTCTATTTTTTTAGTACATGTACAACAGGCGTTGGCGGCAAATATTAATCATACAGCTTCAAGCAATAAAGCTCATCTACTTAGAGCTTTCAGCGTAGCTCATGGGTGCTTACTCGCATCCAGAGCCGATCTTCCGCACAAGCTGACAAGAATAAATAAATATGGCGCATGAGATTACGGCTGAAGATTTAAACAGCTTTCGAATCGAGGTAATTATGAAGAGTTAGCCTACGTAAACGTCACAACAAGGGCAATTGCATCTTGAGCTCCGTCAAGATAATAACCATGATGCTGAACAAGGAACTGAAGCCAATAATCTGGACCTCTTCCAGTAGTCAAAGTTGGTTTGCCGTCCATTAAAGGTTCAACTATTTCCGCCTCCCAATACCGTAGGCGGGGTGATAAAACATGAGTAGCTTCGTGCCGAGCACCGACTCCCCGTCGAGCCTCTAGATCCTGAAATCTTCCATCTCTGAACCGTGCAAGGTTTTGGAACTGCACGGAATTTTTAATGAGGTCGTTTTTTCCTAGATTTTTCAGAACTTTTGGAAAGCTGCACCCACTACGCAATCCTAAATTGAATGCAAGATCGAGAAATATTCCCACGCGCTCCCAGCAACTTGAAGCGTTGCGAAGGCCAGCATCAATATAGAACCAAAAGAGACTGTCGGAAATACCAGGCCGGATATAAGGCGAGTCAGCAGTTTGTTTTATATTAGGACGATGTAACGATGCCATACCGGCGGCAAA
>JACUUO010000140.1 GCA_014859275.1 Actinomycetota bacterium
CTGAGATTCTTCGGTCGCTATCGCTCTCTCAGAATGACAGAAAAGCTATCAGCTATTAGTTAGTAGTTAGTAGTTAGTAGTTCATAGAGTAGTACCCACATCTCTTACCCACATTGATACGCCCCATAAATGGGGCAACTACTGGGTGGACACAAGGTCCACCCCTACAGCACTGGGTAACTATACCCACATCTCTTACCCACATCCCCGGTCCCCGGTAACCCGGCCACCTGGTAACCGATTCACCTACTCACCGGTCTTCTGCAACACCAGGTAACTATTTCCAACATTTGTCCCTATTAGTCCTCCAGCTTTTCTAGCCTTTCGAAAATAACCCTGGTATTTCGCAAGAAGTAGCGGGCATCGAAAAGCTCATCTAGCTCTTGATCACTTAAGTATTTGGAGGCCTCATCGTCCACCTTGAGTAGACTCTTTAAATCCCCCTCACCGCGCCAGGTCGCCATAGCGTTCCGCTGGACGATCTCATAGGCCTTCTCCCTCGTCAGGCCCTTATCGACAAGGGCCAGCAATACACGGGAGGAGAAGATGAGTCCGCCTGTTTTTTCGAGATTTCGTCTCATATTTTCTGGGTAGACGAGGAGGCCTTCGATAAGCCACTTAAGTTTATTTAACATGTAATCGAGGAGGGTAGTGCTGTCTGGGATGATTACCCGCTCTACCGAAGAGTGCGAGATATCCCTCTCATGCCAGAGCGCAATGTTTTCAATAGCTGTCATAGCATTAGATCTTATAACCCTTGCAAGACCTGTGAGCCGCTCTGCGATAATGGGATTCCTCTTGTGCGGCATTGCCGAAGAGCCTTTTTGACCCTTAGCAAATGGCTCTTCGACCTCACGGGTCTCGGTCTTTTGAAGGCCCCTTATCTCAACCGCAATCTTCTCAATTGTTGCCGCACATAGCGCCAGGGCGGACATATATTCGGCATGTCGATCGCGCTGGAGCACCTGGGTTGACACCGGCGCCGGGGTTAGGCCGAGCCTCTCGCATACATACTCTTCGACCCAGGGATCGATATTCGAATAGGTGCCGACCGCTCCGGAAAGCTTTCCGACAGATACCGCCGCCTTTGCCCGCTCGAGGCGGTTTAGATTTCTGTGCATCTCAAAAGCCCAGTTGGCAAACTTTAAGCCAAAGCTCATCGGCTCGGCATGAATACCGTGCGTTCGACCGACGCAGACGATATCCCTGTATTCAAAGGCCTTTGACTTGAGCAGGTTAACTATATCCCTTACATCCTCGATAAGTATATCAACGGCTTCTTTCATTTGAACCGACAGCCCGGTATCAACAACGTCTGAGGATGTCAGCCCGTAATGGACGTACCGCGAGGCGGGACCAACGTTTTCCGCAACATTGGTTAAGAAGGCGATCACATCGTGATGAACCTCGGCCTCAATCGCCTCGATGCGGTCGACGCTAAAGGCCGCCTTTGCCTTAATCTCCTTGAGCGCCTCCTCCGGCACTACTCCTAATTTTACATGGGCCTCGGTAGCAAGAATCTCTATCTCCAGCCATTTTTCAAATTTATTTTCGAGTTCCCATATAGACCTCATGCGAGGAAAAGAATATCTTTCGATCATATAGGCAGCCTTCTTTCATTTCTAAACTATGCGGAATCGCTTAAAGACCCTTCCCTCAATACATATTCAACGGTCTTACCTGCTAGCAGCTCTGAGCGCAATATCTTTCCTAAAGTGCATATTTTCAAAGTGTACCTTGCCAATCACAGCGTATGCCCTCTCCCTGGCCTGCGAAAAATCCTCGCCGAGGGCGCTTACATTGAGCACGCGACCACCGGAAGTTACAATTTTTCCATTGCTTCCTCTTGTACCGGCGTGGAAGATAGTAACGCCATCTATACTGGCCGCCTCCTCCAGGCCGGCGATTTCAAAACCCGTAGCATAATCGCCGGGGTAACCGCCGGAAGCTAAAACTACAGTAGTGCAGACATCAGATTTCCACTTGAGTTCGACCCCGGAGAGATCCCCATCGGCAACGGCAAGCATCGGCTCTAATATATCGCTCTCAAGCCGCGGCAAGATCGCTTGGGTTTCAGGATCACCAAAACGGGCGTTAAACTCGAGGACTTTAGGCCCGGATTTGGTGAGCATCAAGCCCGCATAGATAATACCCCTGTATTCGATACCTTCGGACGCAAGGCCGTTGATTGTTGGCCTGAGCACCATCTCTACTATTTCATCATATAGCGCTGGATCAACTATGGGCACCGGGGAGTATGATCCCATGCCGCCGGTATTAAGGCCCGCATCATTATCATATGCCCTCTTATAATCCTGTGCAGGAACCATCGGTAACACATTTTTACCATCGCTAAAGGCAAGAACGGATAATTCCGGTCCATCAAGGTATTCCTCAATTATCACCCGTTGCCCAGCAGAACCGAATTTCCCCTCAACCAGGCAACCCCTAATGGCATCCTTGGCTTCCTCAAGACTCTTCGCTATAAAAACGCCCTTTCCGGCAGCCAACCCATCGGCCTTCACAACATAGGGCGCATCGACCGACTCAAGATAAGAAGCGGCTTCATTGTAATCGGCAAATAGCTCTGCCCGTGCGGTCGGTATGCCGTACTTATTCATTATATACTTTGCGAAGATTTTGCTTCCTTCCAGTTGGGCTGCTTTCCGATTTGGCCCAAATACCTTAAGACCTCTTTTTGCAAATGCATCAGCGACACCAGCTACCAGGGGCGCTTCCGGCCCGATAACTGTTAACCCGATCGATTTTTCCACGGCAAAATCGGCCAGGGCATTAGAATTGGATTGGTCGATCCTCAAGCACTGTGCAATCTCGGCTATACCCCCGTTTCCGGGAATACAGAATACCCCTCCTACCATCGGACTCTGATTTATCTTCCAGGCCAGGGCGTGTTCTCGCCCGCCGCCTCCAATTACAAGTACTCTCAAAAGTTCCTCCCTGCTGGGGGACGTTCGTAATTTGCGAAAATTCCGCGGAATTTTCGCAAATTACGAACGTCCCCCAGCAGGGAGGAACTTTTGAGAGTACTTGTAATTGGAGGCGGCGGGCGAGAACACGCCCTGGCCTGGAAGATAAATCAGAGTCCGATGGTAGGAGGGGTATTCTGTATTCCCGGAAACGGGGGTATAGCCGAGATTGCACAGTGCTTGAGGATCGACCAATCCAATTCTAATGCCCTGGCCGATTTTGCCGTGGAAAAATCGATCGGGTTAACAGTTATCGGGCCGGAAGCGCCCCTGGTAGCTGGTGTCGCTGATGCATTTGCAAAAAGAGGTCTTAAGGTATTTGGGCCAAATCGGAAAGCAGCCCAACTGGAAGGAAGCAAAATCTTCGCAAAGTATATAATGAATAAGTACGGCATACCGACCGCACGGGCAGAGCTATTTGCCGATTACAATGAAGCCGCTTCTTATCTTGAGTCGGTCGATGCGCCCTATGTTGTGAAGGCCGATGGGTTGGCTGCCGGAAAGGGCGTTTTTATAGCGAAGAGTCTTGAGGAAGCCAAGGATGCCATTAGGGGTTGCCTGGTTGAGGGGAAATTCGGTTCTGCTGGGCAACGGGTGATAATTGAGGAATACCTTGATGGACCGGAATTATCCGTTCTTGCCTTTAGCGATGGTAAAAATGTGTTACCGATGGTTCCTGCACAGGATTATAAGAGGGCATATGATAATGATGCGGGCCTTAATACCGGCGGCATGGGATCATACTCCCCGGTGCCCATAGTTGATCCAGCGCTATATGATGAAATAGTAGAGATGGTGCTCAGGCCAACAATCAACGGCCTTGCGTCCGAAGGTATCGAATACAGGGGTATTATCTATGCGGGCTTGATGCTCACCAAATCCGGGCCTAAAGTCCTCGAGTTTAACGCCCGTTTTGGTGATCCTGAAACCCAAGCGATCTTGCCGCGGCTTGAGAGCGATATATTAGAGCCGATGCTTGCCGTTGCCGATGGGGATCTCTCCGGGGTCGAACTCAAGTGGAAATCTGATGTCTGCACTACTGTAGTTTTAGCTTCCGGCGGTTACCCCGGCGATTATGCTACGGGTTTTGAAATCGCCGGCCTGGAGGAGGCGGCCAGTATAGATGGCGTTACTATCTTCCACGCCGGTACAAGAGGAAGCAATGGAAAAATTGTAACTTCCGGTGGTCGCGTGCTCAATGTAAGCGCCCTCGGCGAGGATTTTTCGCAGGCCAGGGAGAGGGCATACGCTGTGATTGGCAAGGTACACTTTGAAAATATGCACTTTAGGAAAGATATTGCGCTCAGAGCTGCTAGCAGGTAAGACCGTTGAATATGTATTGAGGGAAGGGTCTTTAAGCGATTCCGCATAGTTTAGAAATGAAAGAAGGCTGCCTATATGATCGAAAGATATTCTTTTCCTCGCATGAGGTCTATATGGGAACTCGAAAATAAATTTGAAAAATGGCTGGAGATAGAGATTCTTGCTACCGAGGCCCATGTAAAATTAGGAGTAGTGCCGGAGGAGGCGCTCAAGGAGATTAAGGCAAAGGCGGCCTTTAGCGTCGACCGCATCGAGGCGATTGAGGCCGAGGTTCATCACGATGTGATCGCCTTCTTAACCAATGTTGCGGAAAACGTTGGTCCCGCCTCGCGGTACGTCCATTACGGGCTGACATCCTCAGACGTTGTTGATACCGGGCTGTCGGTTCAAATGAAAGAAGCCGTTGATATACTTATCGAGGATGTAAGGGATATAGTTAACCTGCTCAAGTCAAAGGCCTTTGAATACAGGGATATCGTCTGCGTCGGTCGAACGCACGGTATTCATGCCGAGCCGATGAGCTTTGGCTTAAAGTTTGCCAACTGGGCTTTTGAGATGCACAGAAATCTAAACCGCCTCGAGCGGGCAAAGGCGGCGGTATCTGTCGGAAAGCTTTCCGGAGCGGTCGGCACCTATTCGAATATCGATCCCTGGGTCGAAGAGTATGTATGCGAGAGGCTCGGCCTAACCCCGGCGCCGGTGTCAACCCAGGTGCTCCAGCGCGATCGACATGCCGAATATATGTCCGCCCTGGCGCTATGTGCGGCAACAATTGAGAAGATTGCGGTTGAGATAAGGGGCCTTCAAAAGACCGAGACCCGTGAGGTCGAAGAGCCATTTGCTAAGGGTCAAAAAGGCTCTTCGGCAATGCCGCACAAGAGGAATCCCATTATCGCAGAGCGGCTCACAGGTCTTGCAAGGGTTATAAGATCTAATGCTATGACAGCTATTGAAAACATTGCGCTCTGGCATGAGAGGGATATCTCGCACTCTTCGGTAGAGCGGGTAATCATCCCAGACAGCACTACCCTCCTCGATTACATGTTAAATAAACTTAAGTGGCTTATCGAAGGCCTCCTCGTCTACCCAGAAAATATGAGACGAAATCTCGAAAAAACAGGCGGACTCATCTTCTCCTCCCGTGTATTGCTGGCCCTTGTCGATAAGGGCCTGACGAGGGAGAAGGCCTATGAGATCGTCCAGCGGAACGCTATGGCGACCTGGCGCGGTGAGGGGGATTTAAAGAGTCTACTCAAGGTGGACGATGAGGCCTCCAAATACTTAAGTGATCAAGAGCTAGATGAGCTTTTCGATGCCCGCTACTTCTTGCGAAATACCAGGGTTATTTTCGAAAGGCTAGAAAAGCTGGAGGACTAATAGGGACAAATGTTGGAAATAGTTACCTGGTGTTGCAGAAGACCGGTGAGTAGGTGAATCGGTTACCAGGTGGCCGGGTTACCGGGGACCGGGGATGTGGGTAAGAGATGTGGGTATAGTTACCCAGTGCTGTAGGGGTGGACCTTGTGTCCACCCAGTAGTTGCCCCATTTATGGGGCGTATCAATGTGGGTAAGAGATGTGGGTACTACTCTATGAACTACTAACTACTAACTACTA